>NZ_LT907842.1:6000000-6300000 GCF_900215245.1 Pseudomonas fluorescens | reverse complement strand
GCCGGTGTCGATACCCAGGCCGTTGAGCAGGTACACCACATCCTCGGTAGCGACGTTACCGCTGGCGCCCTTGGCGTAGGGGCAGCCGCCGAGGCCCGCAATAGAGCTATCGAACACGGTTATGCCCTCCAGCAGGCTGGCGTAGATATTGGCGATGGCCTGGCCGTACGTGTCATGGAAGTGCCCCGCCAGTTTGTCCCGTGGCACCTGCGCGCCGACCACGTCAAACAGCTGCCGCGTAGCGCCCGCCGTGCCGGTGCCGATGGTGTCGCCCAGGGAAACCTCATAGCAGCCCATGGCATACAACTCGCGCGCGACCGCCGCGACCTGTGCCGGGGCGACTTCACCTTCGTAAGGGCAACCCAACACACACGACACATAGCCGCGCACGCTGATGCCGTGCTGCTTGGCCGCCGCCATGATCGGCGCAAAGCGCTCCAGGCTTTCGCTGATCGAGCAGTTGATATTGCGCTGTGAAAACGCCTCGGAAGCGGCCGCGAACACCGCCACCTCCTTCACGCCTGCGGCCAACGCATCTTCAAACCCACGCAGGTTCGGTGCGAGCGCACCGTAGGTCACGCCGGGCTTGCGCTGTATCTGCGCAAACACCTCAGCGGAGCCGGCCATCTGCGGCACCCATTTGGGCGACACAAAACTGCCGACCTCGATGTAGCTCAAGCCCGCAGCGCTGAGGGCATCCACCAATTGGACTTTGTCGGCCACGCTGATGGGCTGGGCTTCGTTCTGTAATCCGTCGCGCGGGCCGACTTCCACCAGGCGTACGTGTGAGGGGAGGGACATGGCAGCTACCTTCTGGTTATTGGCCAACCTGGCTCATGGTCTGCGCCAGGGCCTGGGTGCAACGCTCTTCGGCGGTGTCCAGTTCCAGTTTCATCTGTTCGATATCCAGCAACTGTTGCTCAAGCTGTTCGCGGCGCTCGGCGATCTTGGCGAGCATGCTGTTGAGCTGGATGTGGTTGCCGCTGGTGGGGTCGTAGAGTTCGATCAGCTCGCGGCATTCGGCCAGGGAGAAGCCGATGCGTTTGCCGCGCAGGATCAGCTTGAGGCTGACCTTGTCCCGCGCCGAGTAGATGCGCTCCTGGCCCCGACGTTCAGGAGCCAGCAGGCCCTGTTCTTCATAGAAACGAATGGCGCGGGTAGTAATGTCAAGCTCGCGGGCGAGGTCGGAGATGCTGTAGGTCGTGCTCATGGGGGCGCTCAAGAAGGTCTTGGCGCTAAGCTAATGGCACGTTGACGTAAACGTCAAGCGCTGCCGCGCAGCCCAGCGCAAGCAAGCCCCCTGCGACTGTCAGGCTGGCTTGCCATCGAGCTTCTTCTCATGCGCCGTCACCTGTTGGCACAACTCGATCATCTGCTCACGCATCCAGCGGTTGGCCGGGTCCTGGTCGGTGCTCTCGTGCCAGTACAGGTGGGTTTCGACCGGTGGCACGTCGTGAACCGGCAGGTTGAACCAGTGCAGTTCATGGCGGCGAGCGAAGCGCTCGGGCACGGTCATCACCATGTCGGTCTGCTGCAGCACTTGCGAGGCCATCAGGTAATGCTGGGAACGCAGGGCGATCTTGCGCTGGATACCCATTTTGCCCAACGCCAGGTCGACATGGCCCAAGCCGTTACGGCGGCTGGAGATATGGATATGGGTCAGTGACAGGTAGTCATCCAGGCTGAATTTGTCCTTGCTGGCCATGGGATGGCCCTTGCGCATGGCGCACACGTAGCGGTCTTCCATGAGCTTGACATGACGCACTTGCGGGTCGGTGTTGAGCGGCGCGTCCACGGCAAAATCCAGGCGGCCGGCGGCCAGCTCCTTGGTGGTTTCACGGCGTTTGGAGAGGAAACTTTCGATCACCACGGTCGGCGCCAGGCGGCGCAGGCGCTGGAACAGCAACGGCAGAATCACTGCCTCGGTGAGGTCGGTCATGCTGATGCGATAGGTCTTGGCCGCCTGTTGCGGGTTGAAAATCCGGCTTTCCTGCACCGACACCCGCAGCAGCGACAACGCGTTGCGCACCGGGCCGATGATGTTCTGCGCCATCGGCGTGGGCACCATGCCTTGGGCGGTGCGTACGAACAGCGGGTCGTTGAACGTCTCACGCAGGCGCGCCAGGGCATTGGACACCGCCGGCTGGGTGATGCCGACAATCTGCCCGGCGCGAGTCAGGTTGGCTTCGGTGTAGATCGCGTCGAAGACGATAAAGAGGTTGAGATCGACCTTGCTCAGATTCATGTCGTTGCTCTTATTGTTAGGTGGCGATTTATTAAGGGCTCATACGCCGATCATATATCGGTGATGAATGTTAATACACGCCGAGAATAGGCTAGGTAAATTATCAACGCTGTTCTAGCATCGTTTGCATGACCTAAACAACCTCTCAGAGAAGGGAGCTGCTCATGGATTTCGCCTATTCGCCCAAGGTTCAGGAACTGCGTGAACGCGTCACCGCGTTCATGGACACGTACGTTTACCCGGCCGAGCCGGTGTTTGAACGCCAGGTCAGCGAAGGTGACCGCTGGCAGCCCACCGCGATCATGGAGGAGCTGAAAGCCAAGGCTAAAGCCGAAGGCCTGTGGAACCTGTTCCTGCCGGAATCCGAACTGGGCGCCGGCCTGACCAACCTCGAATACGCGCCGCTGGCCGAGATCATGGGCCGCTCGTTGCTGGGCCCGGAGCCGTTCAACTGCTCCGCACCCGACACCGGCAACATGGAAGTGCTGGTGCGCTACGCCAACGCTGAACAGAAACAACGTTGGCTCGAACCGCTGTTGCGCGGCGAGATCCGCTCGGCGTTCGCCATGACCGAGCCGGACGTAGCGTCCTCGGACGCCACCAACATGGCCGCCCGCGCCGAACGCCAGGGCGATGAGTGGGTAATCAACGGCAAGAAGTGGTGGACCTCCGGCGCCTGCGACCCGCGCTGCAAGATCCTGATCTTCATGGGCCTGAGCAACCCGGATGCGCCGCGTCACCAGCAGCATTCGATGATCCTCGTGCCGGTGGACACCCCCGGCGTGAAGATCGTGCGCCCGCTGCCGGTGTTCGGTTACGACGACGCGCCCCACGGCCACGCCGAAGTGCTGTTCGACAACGTGCGTGTGCCGTACGAAAACGTATTGCTCGGTGAAGGTCGCGGCTTTGAGATTGCCCAGGGTCGTCTCGGCCCCGGCCGTATTCACCACTGCATGCGCTCCGTCGGCATGGCCGAGCGTGCGCTGGAACTGATGTGCAAACGCTCCGTCAGCCGTACCGCGTTCGGCAAGCCGCTGGCACGCTTGGGCGGCAACATCGACAAGATCGCCGACTCGCGGATGGAAATCGACATGGCGCGCCTGCTGACCTTGAAGGCGGCGTACATGATGGACACCGTCGGCAACAAAGTAGCGAAAAGCGAAATCGCGCAGATCAAAGTGGTCGCGCCGAACGTGGCGCTCAAGGTGATCGACCGCGCGATCCAGATCCACGGCGGCGCCGGGGTTTCCAACGACTTCCCGCTGGCCTACATGTATGCGATGCAACGCACCTTGCGCCTGGCCGACGGCCCGGATGAAGTGCACCGCGCGGCGATCGGCAAGTTCGAGCTCGGCAAATATGTGCCTAAAGAGCTGATGCGCGGCGGGCAGTAACACCGCGCTGCCCGTATCGCGGGCAAGCCCGCTCCCACAATTGACTGACTTCCAGCATGGGAATGAGGTCGCATGTGGGCGCGGGCTCGCCCGCGAAGAGGCCGGTGTTTACCCCACAGCACGCAAGGTTCAGTACACCCAAACCTCCACCCGCCGATTCTTGATCCGGCCTTCATCCGCGGTATTCGCTGCCACCGGCATCTGCGCGCCGAACCCGCGAATGTCGCGCAGCACCACGCCGCTTTTGACCAGTTCCCGGCGCACCGCCATCGCCCGCAATTTTGACAAGAGTGCCGCGCGCTGCGGGTCATTCTTGGCATCACCAAACCCCACCAGTGTCACGTGCCGGTCGAGCTTGCCGTGACTGCGGATATACGCCACCACCCGCTGCAAATCCTGGCGAGCCTTGTTGTCCAGGCTGGCACTGCCTTCCTCGAAACGAAAATTCACCGTCAAACGCTGGGCGTCACGGGCGATGGCCTGATAGCCGTCGGGCATTGAGTCACGTGGCGCCACGCCAATCGCCTGTACTTGCTGCGCGATAAAACCGTTGGTAGCCACAATCGCCTGGCCTTTGCTGCTCTGGGTAAAGTCCACCAATGCCTTGGCCCAAGGGTTGCGGTTAGCTGGCGGCCAGTAGAAATACAGGCGGCGTGACAGCGGGTAATCCTCGGTGGCAATCAGGCTGGTCAGCGCCGGCATGGGTTGTGAGTCACCATCGACAATCGCCACGGCTTTGGCCTGGCGTACGTAAGGCAGGCCGATGAACCCGATGCCGTGTGGGTCATGGCTGACCGCGTCGGACAACCCTTCACTGGACTCGAAGCGCTGGGCGGACGCGGCGAGAGGCTTACCGCGCAGGCGTAGCACCAGTTCCTTAAAGGTGTCGTAGGTGCCGGATTGATCATCCCGTGCATATAAATGAATGGCACCGCCGGTGCCGCCCAGCGCCTCCCAGGTGCTGACTTCGCCGTTGAAGATCTGCGCCAGTTGCGCGGTGTTCAAGGTCGTCAGCGGGTTTTGCGGATGCAGGATGATTGCCAGGCCGTCAATGGCGATCACTTGCTCGGCCTCGGGGCTTTTCAGGTCGCCCAGGGGTTCAAGGTCGACCAGTTCGCTGTCCTTGATCGGGCGCGAAGACGCCGCAAGGTCGGCGCTGGCGTTTTTAAGCGCGCTGAACCCGGTGCTGGAGCCATGGGCGGCCACCTCGATAATCACGCTCTTGCCCTGACGCGTCTTGCCGATCACCCGTTGTTCGTTGGCGCCTTCGCCGGGCTCGGCGTGCACCGCCTGCAAGCCCTGGTGCTCCATCAAACCCTTGACCAACGCGGGCCCCAAGGCCGCACCAATGGTATTGGAGCCCTGGATGCGCAATGCGGGGCCTTGGTCGGGAACGGGCAGGGCAGCGGCGACAGCGTAAAGCGGCAGCAGTAACAGGAGCAGAACGCGCAGCATCATGCCGGCACCTTCTTAAGCCAAAGGGAGTGCCGCCAGATTAAGTCAGGCAGGTTGCATAAATATGACGGGGCGGCGCTGATCAAAATGAGGGCGCTGGCCAGTCAGCGCCCTCACTGAACAGGGTGTCAGCTCAGTTCCAACCAGATCGGCGCATGGTCCGATGGCTTTTCCAAACCGCGCAAATCGTAATCCACCCCGGCATCCTTGACCCGTGACAGCAAGCCGTGGGACGCCATGATCACGTCAATGCGCAGCCCACGCTTGGGCTCATCCTCGAAGCCACGGCTGCGGTAGTCGAACCAACTGAAGCGGTCGGTCACGTCCGGGTTCAAGTGACGGAAGCTGTCGACCAGGCCCCAGTTCTTCAAGCGCGCCATCCACTCGCGTTCTTCCGGCAAGAAGCTGCACTTGCCGGTTTTCAGCCAGCGCTTGGCATTGTCGGCGCCGATGCCGATGTCGCAGTCTTCCGGGGAAATGTTCACGTCGCCCATCACCACCAGCGCCTGGTCATTGCTGAACTGGCTTTCCAGCAGCTGCTGCAAGTCTGCGTAGAAGCGCTGCTTGGCCGGGAACTTGGTGGGGTGGTCACGGCTTTCGCCCTGGGGGAAGTAGCCATTCATGACGGTCACGGGGTTGCCGTTCTCATCGGCGAAGGTGCCCCAGATAAAGCGGCGCTGGGCGTCTTCTTCATCACTGGCAAACCCTTTGTGCACGCTCAACGCTTCTTTGCGCGAGAGCAGGGCCACACCGTAGTGGCCTTTTTGGCCGTGGTAGTACACGTGGTAGCCCAGTGCCTGCACTTCGGCCAACGGGAACTGGTCATCGTGGACCTTGGTTTCCTGCAGGCCAATCACGTCGGGTTGATGCTTTTCAATCAGCGCCGCCAGCTGATGAGGGCGGGCCCGCAGCCCGTTGATATTGAAGGAGACGATTTTCATGGTCGGCAGTCCAGTCTGGCAAAAAAGCCGATGCTAGCCGACAAGTCGGACGGGGGCCAGCGTGGCGGTAGGGCGCATGCACTGCTAATGTCTGGGAACGACTGGTGCTGCGTAGGTTCGTACCCATAAGAACGCCATCTTTTGAATGGCGCCCAGGGAGATTGACTGTATGCCTGACACTTCGACTGCCATCGCTGAAATTCGCCTGCTCAACAGCGGCTATTCCCGCGAGGCGCGTTCCCTGCTGTACCAGGCTTATCGGCATGAGCCGACCTTCGCCTATATCTTTGAAGCCGAGCGTTCGGGTTATGAACAGCGGGTGCGGGCCACCGTGCGCGAACTGGTCAAGCAGCACTTTTTTCAGAAACTTCCCGCCATCGGGCTGTTCGTCAACGACCGGTTGATCGGTATCGCGCTGATCGCGCCACCGCAGCGGCGCCTGGGCATCACCGAGAGCTGGGCCTGGCAATTGCGGATGTGGCTGAGCACGGGGGTGCGCGGTACTCGGCGTTACTTGGAATACCATTACGCAGTGCTGGCGTGCCTGCCCAGCGAGTCGGTACATGTGCTACCGCTGTTGGGCATTCACCCGCAATTCCAAGGCCAGCATTACGGCGAGCAGCTGCTGGAAGCTGTGCACAACTGGTGCGCGGATGACCCGCACTCATCAGGCGTCGTGCTCGACACTGGCGATTCGCGCTACCTGGATTTCTACAAACGCCAGGGCTATGAAGAGATCGGTGAAGTGGCCGTCGGTCCCATCCTGGAGCATGTGTTTTTCCATCCGAACCCTCAGTCGTTACAGGCTGCAAAGGTTTGAGACAGAATTATTCAGACAATTCCGGGTTCAAAGTGTCTCCCCAGCTCGTGTAGCATCCCCGCCTATGAAGCTCCCAGGAAGATTTACCAGCGGCTTGATTCTGCTGTTCACAAGCTGCGGCGCATTGGCGCAAAGCGAATTGGACGTGCGGATCAAGCCTTCAAACGACGCGTTGAAAGCCAACATCGAAGGCTATATCGGCGGGGTAGGCGATCGCGATGAAGAAGCCTTGCTGCGGTTCAGCCGTGGCGCCGAAGAGCAGGCCCGCAAAGCGGCGCAGGCTCTGGGCTTCTATCAGCCGCTGATCAGCAGTGACGTAAAGGGCGGTAAAAACCCGCGCCTGATCCTCACCATCGACCCTGGCGAACCGGTGCATTTGCGCAACGTGACCATTCGTGTCGACGGCCAGGCCGCGAGCCTCAAGGCTTTTCGCGTGCCCGACGGCAGCGACCTCACCTCCGGCGCCGTGCTCAACCACGGCCATTATGAAGACGCCAAGCGTCTGATCCAGAACCAGGCCTCGCGCTACGGCTTTTTCAGCGGGCGCTTTACCCGCCAGAAACTCATCGTTGACCCCAAAGCCGGCGTCGCCGATATCGAACTCGTGTACGACAGTGGCCCGCGCTACACCATGGGGAACGTCAGCTTTACCGGCGATACGCCGTTTGATGAAGACCTGTTGCAACGCATGGTGCCGTTCAAAAGTGGCACGCCTTACGACTCTGAACTGATCGCTGAACTCAATCAGAACCTGCAATCGAGTGGCTTCTTCGAAGGCGTGCGCGTCGACGCCACGCCCGCCGCCTCGGCCAATGACGTAATCCCGGTGGCCGTGCAACTGGAAACCCGCAAGCCACGCACCATGGGCCTGGGCCTCGGTTACTCCACCGACGTCGGCCCGCGTGGCAAGGCCAACTGGACCCGCCACTGGGTCAACCCTCAGGGCCACAGCTATGGTTGGGAAGCCGAACTGTCGGCGCCGCGGCAGAACGTCGGGCTGTGGTACGACATTCCACTGGACCCACCGTTGACCGACAAATTGCGCTTCGCCGGTGGCTATCAGAACGAGGAGCTGGCCAACACCGACACCCTGAGTAAATTGCTCACCCTTGGCCCTGAATGGCACAGCAAACTGCCCAGCGGCTGGACCCGGGTGATCTCGCTCAAATACCAGCGCGAGGAATATCGCCTGGGCAATGACTCGGGCCTGAGTAACCTGGTGATGCCGGGGATCAATTATTCCTACCTGCGCAGCGACAACCGCATCGATCCGCACAATGGCTATCGCCTGATGTTCGACGCCAAGGTCGCCAAGGAAGGCCTCGGCTCCGACACCAACCTGCTTTACGGCACTGCCACGATCAAAGGCCTGACTACTTTGTGGGATAACCACCGGTTCCTCGGCCGTGCGCAGTTCGGCGGCAGCGCCACCAATGGCTACCAGTCCGTGCCGCCGTCGTTGCGCTTTTTTGCCGGTGGTGACCAGAGCGTGCGGGGCTATGAGTACCAGACGCTTTCGCCGGAAAACGACCGTGGTGACCGCATTGGCGGGCGCTACATGGTGGCGTTGAGCGCTGAATATCAATATTCAATCGCGGAAAAATGGCGGATCGCGACCTTTATCGACCAGGGCAACTCCTTTAATACCCTGGAAATGCCCAGCCTGAAAACCGGTGTCGGCGTGGGCGTCCGGTGGGTCTCGCCCGTTGGGCCGATTCGCCTCGACCTGGCCCATGCCCTGGAAGACCCGGGCGGTATTCGTTTGCACTTTTCCATGGGGCCTGAGCTGTGATGCGTGGTGTGAAAATAGCGGGGCTAACCCTCGTGGGCGTCCTCGCCTTAGTGTTGGTGGCGCTGTGGACCGTGCTCGGTACCCAGGCGGGCAGCCGCTGGGTCTTGAACCAAGTGCCGGGTTTGACGGTGGACAATTTCCAGGGCCATTTGGGTGGCCAATGGCGTGCCGATCACCTGCTGTGGCAGCAGGACGCCAGCCGGGTCGAACTCAACGCTGCGAAGTTTGACTGGTCGCCGGCGTGCCTGCTGCGCATGACCTTGTGCATTGATCAACTGGACGTGGAGCAGGTCAGCCTGCAGTTTCCACCCAGCACAGAGGAAAGTAGCCGCGGGCCGATCCAATTGCCGCAGTTGAAACTGCCGGTAGCGATCCAGTTGGGCGACGTGCGCGTCGGCAGCCTGCTGTTTAATGGCAGCGAAGAGTTAAAGGGCCTGCAATTGGCGGCGCACTGGACGGCTGCCGGTATGCAGATCGACTCGGTGCATTTGCAGCGCGACGGCCTGGTGCTGGACCTCGCCGGTGCGCTGCAACCCACCGGCAATTGGCCGCTGAATGCCACCGGCAACCTGAGCCTGCCTTACGCACCCGGCGGCGCACCGTGGAAGGTGGCCCTCAAGGTGGACGGCGACCTGCTCAAGACCCTCAAGCTTGAAGGGGATAGCAGTGGCTACTTGGCCGGTAAACTTATCGCCGAGTTGCAACCGCTGGCGGAAAACTTGGCGGGGCAATTGTTGATTAAAGCCGATGCTTTCAAGCCGGATGCAGCGTTGCCCGATACCTTGCAGTTCAATCAGCTGGTGCTCATGGCGAAGGGCGATCTCAGTAACGGTTTTATGCTATCAGGGAGCGCGTCACTGCCGGCTGAGAAAAGCCCGGTGACCTTGTTGTTGTTAGGCCGGGTCGATGCCAAGGGCGCGCAGATTTCAAAACTGAACCTCTATGGCGACGAAAAGCAAAGCCTCGAGCTCAGCGCCAATCTGGACTGGCAACAAGGCTTCAGCGCCGACGCCAGGATCGACTGGCGGGATTTCCCCTGGCACCGCCTCTACCCCTTGATCGATGAGCCGCAGGTCGCGTTGCGCACCCTCAATGGCGAGATCGCCTATAAAGATGGCAACTACCTCGGCAACCTCAAGGCCGACCTCGACGGCCCGGCCGGTACATTCAATGTGGTGACGCCGTTCAGTGGCGACCTCAAGCAGGTCTTCCTGCCCGAGCTGAAAGTGACCGCCGGCCAAGGCAAGGCCGAAGGCCACCTGAACCTGCAATTCGCCGACGGCATTGCCTGGGACACCGCCCTGGACCTGTCGGCGTTGAACCCGGCGTACTGGGTGGCGGAGTTGCCTGGCACCTTGGCCGGGCCGCTGCGCAGTAAAGGCGAGTTCAAGCATGAACAGCTCAAGCTGAACGCCGACCTCGACCTCAAGGGCCGTTTGCGCGGCCAAACCGCCGTGCTGGCAGCCAACGCCGAAGGCGCGGGCGCGCAATGGACCCTCGCCAACCTGGATATTCGCCTGGGCGATAACCGCATCAACGGCAGCGGTAGCCTGCAACAACGCCTGGCCGGGCAGATCGATATCAAACTGGCGCGCCTGGCCCAGCTGTGGCCGCAGTTGCGTGGGCAACTCAATGGGCGCGTCGATGTGGCCGGGACGTTGCAGGCCCCCCAAGGCAAGCTCGACCTTAAAGGTCAGCAATTGGCCTTCGCCGATAATCACCTGCAAAACCTCAACCTTGACGCAACACTCGATAACGCCCAGCGCGCGAAGATCGACCTCAAGGGCACTGGCATCCAAGCCGGCGATACCCAGCTTGGCACCCTGACCGCCAGTGCCCAAGGCGATATCAAGGGCCAAAAGGTCCAGCTGGATTTAGCGGGGCCGCTGCTCAAACTGGCCCTGGCGTTGGACGGCAATCTCGACAAAGGCAACTGGCGCGGGCGCCTCGCCAGCGGCGATGTGCAAGCCGGCGGCCAGGACTGGAAACTGCAGGCCCCGGCCAAGATCGAGCGCCTGGCCGACGGCAAGCTGACTTTTGCGGCGCATTGTTGGGTGTCGGGTCCTGCCAGCTTGTGCGGCGAAGATCAGCGGCTGCTGCCTGAGCCGAAGTTGCGTTACCACCTCAAGCAATTTCCGATCGACAGCCTGGCGGCCTTCTTGCCTAAAGATTTCGCCTGGCAGGGCAAGCTCAACGCCGATGTGCAGCTCGACCTGCCCGCCAGCGGGCCTAAAGGCGTGGTGGCGGTGGACGCCAGCGGCGGCACGTTGCGCGTGAAAGACAAGGACCAGTGGCTGGATTTTCCTTACGACACCTTGAAGCTGGAAACCACCCTCAACCCCAAGCGCATCGACACCCAGCTCAACTTTCGCGGCGGCAAGCTCGGTGAATTGCTGTTGCAGGCGCAGATCAATCCACTGCCCAAGAACAAGCCGATTACCGGTAATTTCAGCCTCAACGGTCTGGACCTCGCCGTGGCGCGCCCGTTTGTGCCAATGGTGGAAAAGCTCACCGGCAAGCTTAACGGCACCGGCCGCATCTCCGGTGGTTTGCTGGCGCCGCAGGTCAATGGCAACGTGAACCTCGTCGGCGGGGAAATCGCTGGGCCGGAATTACCGATCAGCCTTGAAGGCTTGAACATACAGGCGTTGATTGCCGGCGAAAGCGTGCAGTTGAACGGCGCCTGGCACAGTGGCAAAGCCGGGCAGGGTAGCCTCAAGGGGGAGATCGACTGGGGCCAGGCTCTGGCGGTGGATCTGCGCCTGCAAGGCTCGCAACTGCCGGTGACGGTAGAGCCTTATGCCACGCTGGAAGTGGCGCCCGACCTGAAGATCAGCCTCAAAAACGACAAGTTGGCGATTGCCGGTAAGGTGCACATTCCGCGCGGCGACATCACCGTGCGTGAACTGCCGCCGTCGACGGTCAAGGTCTCGGATGACACGCTGATCGTCGGTAACCAGACCGAAGAGGGCAAGCCGCCCATGGCGATGGCCATGGATATCGACGTGGAAGTGGGCGAAGACCAGCTTAACTTCGCGGGCTTTGGCCTGACGGCCAAAGTGCAGGGCCACGTGCACATCGGCGACAACATGGACACCCGTGGCGAGCTGTGGCTCAACGACGGCCGCTACCGCGCCTACGGCCAGCGGCTCAACGTGCGCCGTGCGCGCCTGTTGTTCGCCGGGCCGCTGGATCAACCGTTCCTGGATATCGAAGCGGTGCGTGTCGTTACCGAACCCTCCAGAACCGTCACGGCCGGGATTCGTCTGAGCGGCAGCGCGGAGCAGCCGACCACGCAGATTTTCTCCGAACCGGCCATGCCTCAGGAGGATGCGTTGTCGTACCTGGTGCTGGGACGTTCGCGTAACAACACCGGTGAAGACAACAACATGCTCGCCGAAGCCGCCCTGGGCCTGGGCTTGATGGGCAGCGCCGGGGTGACCTCCGATATTGCCAACAAGCTGGGCATCCAGGACTTCGACCTCGATACCCAAGGCAGTGGCAACACCACCGCCGTGGTGGCCAGCGGCAAGATCACCGAAAAACTCAGCCTGCGTTACGGGGTAGGCGTGTTCGAGCCGGCCAGCACCATTGCCTTGCGCTATTTGTTGAGCAAGAAGGTGTACCTGGAAGTGGCCAGTGGCGTGGCCAGCTCGTTGGATATCTTCTACAAGCGGGATTTCTAAACCCCGTACTGGGTAAACAATGTGGGAGCGGGCTTGCCTGCGATAGCGGTCCATCAGTCGATGATTCGGTGACTGACACACCGCTATCGCAGGCGAGCCCGCTCCCACATTTGTGTGCGTGACCGCCCACGTGTCGTGAAATTAGCAAGCAAGCTAATAATTCCATTTGACATTCGCTGCCTAAGCAGTAACATCTTGTCATACATTCACTGCCTAGGCAGTAATAAGGTGACTTTCGATGACCCACTTCACCCCTGACAGCTTTCGCAACTGCCACCTCGGCTTGTTGCTGGGCCGGGCTGCGCTGCTCAAGGACCGCATTATCGACACCCACATGGAACCTCACGGCGTGACGGCCGCGCAGTTCAAGGTGTTGATCATCATTGCCCAGTTTGACGTGGATACGCCGGCGGAGCTGTGCCGCAACTTGTCGCTGGACAGCGGTTCCATGACCCGCATGCTCGATCGCCTGGAGCAAAAGGGCCTGCTGGCGCGCAAGCGTTCCGAACAGGACCGGCGCCAAGTGCAATTGGTGCTCACCGAAGACGGCCAGCGCCTGGCCGACATGCTTCCGCACATCGGCGCCCAGTCAATGAATGAACTGGCCGGCGCCCTCGAGCCCGGTGAGTTGCAGACCCTGGAAGCCATCCTCACGAAAATTCTGGTAGCTGCCGGTGACGCCATTGTCATCCAGCGGGTAGGTAATAAATGAACACACGTGCACTTAGCCTGGTGCTGGTGGCGATGAGCATGGCCGGTTGCGCCAACTTCAGCGGCCTCGACACCCAAGGCCAGCGCCTCGATGCCAACACCTTGCAAACCGGCAAATCCCTCAGCGGCGTGACCCTGTCGACTGCCGCATGGCCGCGTGCCGATTGGTGGAAAAGCCTGGGCGACCCACAGCTCGACGGCTTGATCCATGAAGCCCTGCAAAACAGCCCCGACATGCAAGTCGCCAGCGCCCGTGCCCACCAGGCGCAAGCCGCTGCCTATGCCGCCGACGCCGCACGTATGCCGACCCTGGATGCCAGCGCCGGCGTGAGCCGTTCGCGCCTGGCCAAAGACCAGGACCCGCGCGGCGAGGGCGATGCCTACGCCACCGTGCGTAATATTGGCGCCAGCTTCAATTACAACTTCGACCTCTGGGGTGGCCAGCGCGCCGCCTGGGAAGCCGCCCTGGGCCAGGCGCGTGCCGCCGAAGTCGATCAGCAAGCCGCACGCCTGACCTTGGCCGCCAACGTGGCCAAAGCCTACAGCGACCTGGGCCAGGCCCATATCGTGCGTGACCTGGCCAATGACGACCTCAAGCGTACCCGCCAGATGCTCGACCTGAGCAAGCGCCGTCTCAGCTCCGGCATCGACAGCCAGTACCAGTACCAGCAGACCGAAAGCCTGGAAGCCAGCGCCCAGTCGCAACTGATCGATGCGGAAAAACAACTGCAAAGCGCCAAGATCGCCCTCGCCGTGTTGCTCGGCAAAGGCCCGGACCGTGGCAATGAGCTGGTGCGGCCGAACGTGTTGAAGCCCAGCGTCGTTGCCGTGCCTGCGGTATTGCCGGCCGAATTGGTGGGGCGCCGTCCCGATTTGATCGCCGCGCGTTGGCGGGTGGAGGCGGCCAGCAAAAACGTGGCCGCGAGCAAAACCCGTTTCTATCCCAACCTCAACCTGAGCGCGAGCGCCGGCGCCGAGTCGTTGTTGGGGGATGCGATGTTTGGTTCAGCCAGTCGTTTCTTCAGCATTGCGCCGACGATCTCGTTGCCGATCTTTGACGGTGGCCGCTTGCGTGCCGACCTGGATGCCCGCGACGCCGATTACGACCTGGCGGTGGCTCAGTACAACAAAACCCTGGTGCAAGCCTTGGGCGATATCGGTAACACCCTGATGCAGTTGCGCGAAACCGGGCGGCAGATCCAGGCACAGCAACATGCCGCGGACATTGCCCAGCAGTCTTACGACACCGGCGTTCAGCGTTACAGCTCAGGCATCGGTAATTACCTGGATGTGCTCAGCATCGAGCAGCAATTGCTGCAGGCCCAGCGTCAGCTGGCGACCCTGAATGCTGCGCAAATCGATCTTTCGATTCAATTGATGCAGGCCCTGGGTGGCGGATACAACGCCGACAACGTGGCCGCGACCACCCCAGCCACACGCACGGAATAATTTGAGGTATTTGTCATGGCCACTGCCGACAGCAACAACGTCACTGAAAAACCGGATAACAACCCACGCAAACGCAAAGTCATGCTGATCGGCCTGGCGCTGATCGTCATCCTCGGCGTGCTGGGCGTGTGGGGCTGGTATGAGTTCTACGGGCGTTTCAACGAAAGCACCGACGACGCCTATGTGAACGGCAACGTGGTGGAAATCACTCCGCTGGTCACCGGCACGGTCGTCAGTATCGGCGCCGACGACGGCGACCTGGTCCACGAGGGCCAGGTGCTGATCAATTTTGACCCGAATGACGCCGCTGTCGGCCTGCAAAGTGCCCAGGCCAACCTGGCGCGCACCGTACGTCAGGTGCGTGGCCTCTACAGCAACGTCGACGGCATGAAAGCCCAAGTGCTGGCCCAGCAGGCCAACGTGCAAAAGGCCCAGGACAACTACAACCGTCGTAAGAATCTGGCCGCTGGCGGCGCGATTTCCCAGGAAGAACTGTCCCATGCGCGTGACGACCTGATCTCGGCGCAAAACGCCCTGGCCAACGTGCAGCAACAGTTCAAGACCAGCAGCGCGCTGGTGGATGACACGGTGATTTCGTCCCACCCGGACGTGCAGGCCGCCGCCGCGCAGTTGCGTCAGGCTTACCTGACC
Source organism: Pseudomonas fluorescens (assembly GCF_900215245.1). Taxonomy (GTDB): domain Bacteria; phylum Pseudomonadota; class Gammaproteobacteria; order Pseudomonadales; family Pseudomonadaceae; genus Aquipseudomonas; species Aquipseudomonas fluorescens. The sequence goes on along the minus strand of NZ_LT907842.1, from coordinate 6,284,856 downwards.
AACGCTCGCAGCACCTTGATCGCCCCCGTCACCGGCTACGTTGCCAAGCGCACCGTGCAACTGGGCCAGCGTGTGCAGCCGGGGACTGCGTTGATGGCGGTAATCCCGCTGAACCAACTGTGGATCGACGCCAACTTCAAGGAAACCCAACTGCGCGATATGCGTATTGGTCAGCCGGTGGATATTGAGTCCGACATCTACGGCAGTGACGTGAAGTTCAGCGGCACCGTGGACAGCCTGGGCGCCGGTACCGGCAGCGCGTTTGCCCTGCTGCCGGCGCAAAACGCCACCGGTAACTGGATCAAGATCGTGCAGCGGGTGCCGGTGCGTATCCATATCAACGCCGAAGAGCTGGCCCAACACCCATTGCGGGTGGGCCTGAGCACCGTGGTCAATGTGGACCTGCACGATACGAGCGGCCCGGTACTGGCGCAGCAGGCGCCGCAAAAGGCTTCGTTCACCACCAACGTGTATGACCGCCAACTGGCCGAAGCCGATGCCATGATCACCCAATTGATCCATGACAACAGCCTCGCCGCACCCAAGGCTGTGCAACGCTGATGAGCAATAACGCCTCCTTCACGCCACCCAGCCTGTTGATGGCCACTATTGGCCTGTCGCTGGCGACCTTTATGCAGGTGCTCGACACCACCATCGCCAACGTGGCGCTGCCGACCATCTCCGGCAACCTTGGGGTGAGTTCGGAGCAGGGCACCTGGGTGATCACGTCGTTTGCAGTGAGCAACGCGATTGCCTTGCCGCTCACCGGTTGGCTGAGCCGGCGCTTTGGCGAGGTGAAGCTGTTTTTGTGGGCGACCATCCTCTTTGTGCTGGCGTCGTTCCTGTGTGGTATCTCCACGTCGATGCCCGAGCTGATTGGCTTTCGGGTCTTGCAAGGCCTGGTCGCGGGGCCGTTGTACCCGATGACCCAGACCTTGCTGATTGCGGTCTACCCGCCGGCCAGGCGCGGCATGGCCCTGGCGTTATTGGCGATGGTCACGGTGGTGGCGCCGATTGCCGGGCCGATTCTCGGCGGCTGGATCACTGACAGCTACAGCTGGCCCTGGATCTTCTTTATCAACGTGCCCATCGGCATCTTTGCGGTGATGGTGGTGCGTTCGCAACTGAAGAAACGGCCGGTGGTCACCAGCTACCAGCCGATGGATTACGTCGGCTTGCTGAGTTTGATCGTCGGTGTCGGCGCTTTGCAGATCATCCTCGACAAAGGCAACGACCTGGACTGGTTCGAGTCCAACTTCATCCTCATCGGCGCGGCGATCTCGGCCGTCGCCCTGGCGGTGTTCGTCATCTGGGAACTGACCGACAAGCACCCGGTGGTCAACCTGCGGTTGTTTGCCTACCGCAACTTCCGCATCGGCACGATTGTGCTGGTGCTGGGGTATGCGGGGTTCTTCGGGATCAACCTGATCCTGCCCCAATGGCTGCAAACCCAGATGGGCTACACCGCCACGTGGGCAGGCCTGGCGGTGGCGCCGATCGGGATTCTGCCGGTGCTGATGTCGCCGTTTGTGGGTAAATACGCGCACAAGTTCGACCTGCGCTTGCTGGCCGGCCTGGCATTTCTGGCGATTGGTTTGAGCTGCTTTATGCGAGCGGGCTTCACCAATGAGGTGGACTTCCAGCACATCGCCCTGGTGCAACTGTTCATGGGTATCGGTGTTGCGCTGTTCTTTATGCCGACCTTGAGCATCTTGATGTCCGATTTGCCGCCGGCGCAAATCGCCGATGGCGCGGGCCTTGCGACGTTCCTGCGGACCCTGGGCGGCAGTTTTGCCGCATCGCTGACCACCTGGATCTGGATTCGCCGCGCGGATCAGCACCATGCGTACATGAGCGAGAACATGACCACCTATGACTCGGCGACCCGTGATGCGCTGCAGGCGCTTGGCGGGGCAGGGCATAAGGCGTATGCGCAGTTGGACCAGATCCTCACCAGCCAGGCGTACATGATGTCCACCGTGGATTACTTCACGTTGCTGGGGTGGATGTTCATGGGCTTGATCGTGATTGTATGGCTGGCGAAACCGCCGTTTGCGGCGAAGGCGGGGCCGGAGGCTTCCGGCCACTGATCTGTAAAGGTTGGAATGCAATCAAGTGTGGGAGCGGGCTTGCTCGCGAAGGCGGTGGTTCAGTCAGTATCTGTGTTGACTGGCACACCGCCTTCGCGAGCAAGCCCGCTCCCACATTTGGCTCTCTTTTCACAAGAGATCGGTGGTGTCGGGAGGTCAGGCGCCGGGCAACGCCAGTTGCGGATTGACGAAGTCAAACGCCGCCAGCTGAAACCCTTGCTCATCCACCTGCAATGCCCAACCCTGCTTGTCCCAATCCCCCAGCACAATGCGCTTGGCCGCCTGGTCACCAATCTGCAACTTATGAATGGCCGGGCGGTGCGTATGGCCGTGGACCAGGGTGCGCACGCCGAATTGCTGCATCACCTGCGGCACTTCCGCGGGCGTCACATCGACTATGTCGTTGGCTTTCATGCGGACCTGGGCGCTGCTCTCGCTGCGCAGTTTGCGCGCCAGCTTGTGCCGGGTACGCAAGGGCAAGTGACGCAGGATAAACAGCACAATCGGATTGCGCAGGATGCGCCGCAGCTTCATATAGCCGACGTCGCGGGTGCACAGGCTGTCGCCGTGCATCAACAGCACAGGTTCGCCATAGAACTGCACGACACTGGGGTCCTTGAGCAAGGTGGCGCCTGCCGCTGTGCAGAATGCCTTGCCGATCAGGAAGTCCCGGTTGCCATGCATGATAAAAATCGGGGTGCCGCTGTCGCTCAGCTCACGCAGCGCCGCGCAAATCGAACGCTGGAAAGGTGTCATTCCATCGTCGCCAACCCAGGCTTCAAAGAAGTCCCCCAGAATGTACAACGCCTGGGCGCCACGGGCGCGACCGTGGAGCAAATCCAGAAACGCCCGGGTAATGTCCGGGCGCTCCTCTTCCAGATGTAAATCTGAAATCAGCAATATCACCCAACGATCTCGGCTTTCTCGACGATCACGTCTTCTACCGGAACATCCTGGTGACCGGCTTTACCGGTGGTTTGCACGCCTTTGATCTTGTCGACGACGTCCTGGCCTTCGGTCACTTTACCGAATACCGCGTAACCCCAACCCTGCACGTTCTTGCCGCTGTGGTTCAGGAAGGCGTTGTCGGCGACGTTGATGAAGAACTGCGCGGAGGCTGAATGCGGCTCCATGGTACGGGCCATGGCGACGGTGTACTTGTCGTTGGAGAGGCCGTTGTCTGCTTCGTTCTGGATGCTTGGGCGCTTGTCTTTCTTTTCTTTCATGCCTGGCTCGAAACCACCGCCCTGGACCATGAAGTTGCCGATGACACGGTGGAAAACGGTGCCATCGTAGTGGCCAGCATTCACGTATTCGATGAAGTTGGCGACGGTGTTCGGCGCTTTCTCGGCGTTCAGCTCGATGACGATGTCACCGTGGTTGGTGGTCAGTTTGACTTGAGTCATGTTCACTACTCTTTTCAGGGAATTCGTGGGTTTGGACGCCGGGGCGTCTTACCTGTCTGGCTAAACGAGGGCCAAGGCGCGCAGTTTAGCGTGCCCAGCGGGAATTTCGAGGTGGTTTTTTATCGCCCCGGTCATTAAAAGCGGAATTAAACAGCAGTTTTTGGTCCCAGCCTGTCAGTGTCTTGACTGCTTCGGCTATTATGAGCCCTTTGTTTTATCTGGCCCCACCTGGCCACGAACCTGTCTGTTCAAGGATCCTATGAGCAAGCCCACTGTCGACCCTACCTCGAATTCCAAGGCCGGACCTGCCGTCCCGGTCAATTTCCTGCGCCCGATCATCCAGGCGGACCTGGATTCGGGCAAGCATACGCAGATCGTCACCCGCTTCCCGCCAGAGCCCAACGGCTACCTGCACATCGGTCATGCCAAGTCGATTTGTGTGAACTTCGGCCTGGCTCAGGAGTTCGGTGGCGTTACGCACCTGCGTTTCGACGACACCAACCCGGCCAAGGAAGACCAGGAATACATCGACGCCATCGAAAGCGACATCAAGTGGCTGGGCTTCGAATGGTCCGGTGAAGTGCGCTATGCATCCAAGTATTTCGACCAGCTGTTCGACTGGGCCGTCGAGTTGATCAAGGCCGGCAAGGCCTACGTTGACGACCTGACCCCCGAGCAAGCCAAGGAATACCGTGGCAGCCTGACCGAGCCGGGCAAGAACAGCCCGTTCCGCGACCGTTCGGTCGAAGAGAACCTCGACTGGTTCAACCGCATGCGCGCCGGTGAGTTCCCGGACGGCGCCCGCGTGCTGCGCGCCAAGATCGACATGGCCTCGCCGAACATGAACCTGCGCGACCCGATCATGTACCGCATTCGCCATGCCCATCACCACCAGACCGGTGACAAGTGGTGCATCTACCCCAACTACGACTTCACCCACGGTCAGTCGGACGCCATCGAAGGCATCACCCACTCCATCTGCACCCTGGAGTTCGAAAGCCATCGCCCTCTGTACGAATGGTTCCTGGACAGCCTGCCGGTGCCGGCGCACCCGCGTCAGTACGAATTCAGCCGCCTGAACCTGAACTACACCATCACCAGCAAGCGCAAGCTCAAGCAACTGGTCGATGAAAAGCACGTGCATGGCTGGGACGACCCGCGCATGTCGACGCTCTCGGGTTTCCGTCGTCGTGGCTACACCCCGGCGTCGATCCGCAATTTCTGCGACATGGTCGGCACCAACCGTTCTGACGGTGTGGTCGATTACGGCATGCTTGAGTTCAGCATCCGTCAGGATCTGGACGCGAACGCGCCGCGCGCCATGTGCGTGCTGCGTCCGTTGAAAGTCGTGATCACCAACTACCCGGAAGACAAGGTCGACCACCTTGAGCTGCCGCGTCACCCGCAGAAAGAAGAGCTGGGCGTGCGCAAGCTGCCGTTCGCGCGCGAAATCTACATCGACCGTGACGACTTCATGGAAGAGCCGCCGAAGGGTTACAAGCGCCTGGAGCCGAACGGCGAAGTGCGCCTGCGTGGCAGCTACGTGATCCGCGCCGACGAAGCAATCAAGGACGCCGAAGGCAACATCGTCGAACTGCGCTGCTCGTACGATCCGGAAACACTCGGCAAGAACCCTGAAGGCCGTAAGGTCAAGGGCGTGATCCACTGGGTGCCGGCCGCTGCCAGCATCGAGTGCGAAGTGCGTCTGTACGATCGTCTGTTCCGATCGCCGAACCCGGAGAAGGCCGAAGACAGCGCCAGCTTCCTGGACAACATCAACCCTGACTCGCTGCAAGTGCTTACAGGTTGTCGTGCTGAGCCATCGCTTGGCGACGCACAGCCGGAAGACCGTTTCCAGTTCGAGCGCGAAGGTTACTTCTGCGCGGATATCAAGGACTCGAAACCCGGTGCTCCGGTATTCAACCGTACCGTGACCTTGCGTGATTCGTGGGGCCAGTGATCAAGTCTTAAGGGATATGTCGTGCTAACGATCTACAACACACTCAGCAAAACCAAAGAAGTCTTCAAGCCGCTGGATGGCAACAAGGTGCGCATGTACGTGTGCGGCATGACCGTGTACGACTACTGCCACATCGGCCACGGCCGCAGCATGGTTGCCTTCGACCTGGTGACGCGCTGGTTGCGTTTCAGCGGCTATGACTTGACGTACGTGCGCAACATCACCGACATCGACGACAAGATCATCAACCGCGCCAACGAAAACGGCGAGTCGTTCGACGCACTGACCGAACGCATGATCGCCGCCATGCATGAGGACGAGGCCCGCCTCAACATCCTCAAGCCGGACATGGAACCGCGTGCCACGGACCACATCCCTGGCATGCACGCGATGATCCAGACCCTGATCGACAAGGGTTACGCCTACGCCCCGGGCAATGGCGACGTGTACTATCGCGTCGCCAAGTTCATGGGCTACGGCAAGCTGTCGCGCAAGAAAATCGAAGACCTGCGCATCGGCGCACGCATCGAAGTCGACGAAGCCAAGCAAGACCCGCTCGACTTCGTGCTGTGGAAAGGCACCAAGCCCGGCGAGCCAAGCTGGGAGTCGCCATGGGGCGCCGGGCGTCCGGGCTGGCACATCGAATGCTCGGTGATGTCCACGTGCTGCCTGGGCGAGACCTTCGACATTCATGGCGGCGGCAGCGACCTCGAGTTCCCGCACCACGAAAACGAAATCGCCCAAAGCGAAGCGGCTACCGGCAAGACCTACGCCAACGCCTGGATGCACTGCGGCATGATCCGCATCAATGGCGAGAAGATGTCCAAGTCCTTGAACAACTTCTTCACCATTCGCGACGTGCTGGAAAAGTACCACCCAGAAGTTGTGCGTTATTTGCTGGTGTCCAGCCACTACCGCAGCGCCATCAACTATTCGGAAGACAACCTCAAGGACGCCAAAGGCGCTCTGGAGCGTTTCTACCACGCGTTGAAAGGCCTGCCCGCCGTGGCGCCTGCCGGCGGCGACGCCTTCGTGGCACGCTTTACCGAAGTCATGAACGACGACTTCGGTACGCCGGAAGCCTGCGCGGTGTTGTTTGAGATGGTGCGTGAGATCAACCGCCTGCGCGAGACGGATCTCGACGCGGCGGCAGGTCTGGCGGCGCGCTTGAAAGAGCTGGCCAGCGTGCTGGGTGTGCTGCAGATGGAGGCTGATGACTTCCTGCAAGCCGGCGCCGAAGGGCGCGTGGATGCGGCCGAGGTTGATGCGCTGATTCAAGCGCGCCTGGCTGCGCGTGCCGGCAAAGACTGGGCGGAGTCCGACCGTATCCGTGACCAACTGACCGCGATGGGTGTGGTGTTGGAAGACGGCAAGGGCGGCACGACGTGGCGCTTGGCTGATCAGGCTTGATCGGTAAACCCTGAATAAAAACGCCCCGACTGGTTCGGGGTGTTTTTTTTAGCCGGTGTTATTTCAGCGACCTACTCAACCCAAATGTGGGAGCGGGCTTGCTCGCGAATGCGGTGGATCAGTTAAAGATGTATCAACTGACACTCCGTCTTCGCGAGCAAGCCCGCTCCCACATTTTACCGTGCCCGCCCTGCATGCCCGCTGTTGTTGGATTTATCCCTGGGTTTGGCTGGAATTGAGGCTTAGTGTTTTTTCCACCATCAACTGGATTCCCTCCAGCATCCGGCAAATTCCAAGCACCACGCTGCGCGGATTGCCGTCTACCTCAAAAGCCAAATGGCTTGCCAGCGCTTGAACCGACGCAAGATCCTCCGACGCGTTGACCAGCAGCGTCTCGACGTCTAATCCTTCACGTACGGTAAACAAACCCTGATCCTCAGCAGATGGCTCTGGTTTTTCAGACGGGTTCAGGTAGTGATTGATCGCTCGATGAGCGGCAGTGTGAAATGCGGTTGAATCTGACGGTGGATTCGGACTGTCTTTAATCATGGCGTAGCTCCTAGAGTATTGGAGTCACCACCCATCGCTGCGAAACGATATTTGGGTGGCAGCTGTACGCAGGTTCGCAGACCGGGACTCTAGCACCCGGCATACCCGAAGGTATCCCGCGCACAGCCGCCATAACATCAGGCATTAAAAAGCGCCCGCTATCTGAGGTGGACGCTGTGCGTCTAGAGTTTAACCGAGCTGCGAAACCCGGTCGCTGAATTTGCAGCGACCGCCAAAGATTAGGCGGCCATTTTCTGAGCGGCAACCCTAAAGAGCTGTAGGGCGTTTCCTTGCAATGGGCTCCGAAGTGCTGCTGAGTTCATATGCACTACCAGTCGTGTAGTTATGAACAGTCGCGTGGTATTCACCGTTCTTGAAATGCAGGGCAACGCCGTCATCCAGCGCGTAGGCGGGGTGTATGTTTTTAAGTCGAACCAGTTCAACAAACGAAGATTCTCTCCCCGCCTCTGAGCTGAAGTGCGGGCACAGCGCGCCAGGGAGAAAACCCAGTCCGTCGACCAGCGCATATACGCCCCCTGAGTCGGAATGCCCGTGGTCGAACCAGCAGATGGCGCCGGCACTGACGCCGCAAAGCACTTTGCCGTGTTCCTGGGCTTGCTTCAAAAGGGCGGTCACGTCAAATTCACGCCAGATGGCCAGCAAGGCTCGGGTGTTGCCGCCGGCCACATAGATGATGTCAGCCTGTTCAAACAGCGCGGCAACATGACCCGGGGCTGGAAAAGGCGGAATGAAAAACGTCAATGGCACAACGGTGCAGCCGGCGCTTTGGTATTTGAGCGTGAAGTCGGCAATCTTCGTACGGTCATCGCCATTGGCGGTGGAGATATAGAGCACCGTGGGCTGGGTTTTGCCCGAGGAAGCGACGATATATTCGTCGATGCGGGTCATGCGCGTCATGTCTTCGCTGGACTCGCCGCCGATGACAATAATGTTTTTATCCATGGTGAACTCCTGTCTCAGCACAGCGGGCATACCCAGGTCTTAGGACATTTCCCAAAATGCCCGTAGGGTTTGACGCTCATTCCATCCTAGCTTTAGATGGTTGCCACGACCAAACCCAAGACGAAACTGGCGGTGATTCAAATGGATTGTATTTTCTGCAGCATCGTTCAAAAGACTTCCCCGGCGCACATCCTGTGGGAAGACGACCACCATATGGCGTTCCTTTCGATCTTCCCAAACACGCCAGGTTTCAGTGTGGTGATCCCCAAGCAGCACTACGGCAGTTATGCGTTCGCGCAGTCGGATTCGGTGCTGGCTGATCTGGCTGTGGCGGCCAAAAAGACTGCGTTGCAGATTGACCGGGCGTTTCCCGATGTGGCGCGCACGGGGATGATTCTGGAAGGGTATGGCGTGGATCATCTGCATGCGAAGCTGTTTCCCATGCACGGAACGGGGCAGGACAGTGCGTTCAAACCTCGCAGCTCGAAGGTGGATAAGTACTTTGAGACGTATGAGGGGTATATATCGTCTCACGATTCGGTACGGGCTGATGATCAGGGGCTGGCTGAACTCGCTGCGCATATCAGGTCATTTAGCTAACCTTTTGGAGGGCTCATGCAGCAGTCATTGGGCATTCTTTTGCGGGGCGTGGATCTTGCGGTACTCATTGGGGCTAATGCCCAGGCGACGCACGAACGCACGCCTGAAACCATCCACATTGGCGTACCCAACCTGATTGGCCAGACGCTTGAGGGATACATCGGCGCTGTCGAGCAGTTGGCGGGCTCCGTCGATGCGCGCCCGTTCAACGAATTCGGCTGGGGTCTGGCCGGCGTCAGCCTTGAATACCCTGGCGAAATTGCGTTCGCTCATGCCCATGTGTCGGGCCAGTAGTGGCACGCTGAGGTCGGTCGCCAAGTGTTCGATGATGTAATGCTGTATATCGCGAATCGCGCTGCGCTCGGCGCTCTGGGCTGCCAATTGGGCACTGAACTGCGATTGGCCGCCGGGGCGCTTGAGGTACATCACCATTTCCCTGGCCACGCTCAGTGCCAGGTCCCGACCGTGATCCTCTTCCACCAGGGCCAATGCCAGGTCCATCCCCGCCGTGATGCCCGCTGAGGTATACAGGTTGCCATCGCGGATGAAGATGCTATCGGCGTCCACCTGGATGTTCGGGTACTGGCGGGCCAGGGCCGCACTGGAGTTCCAGTGGGTGGTGGCCCTACGGCCTGCCAGCAGCCCGGCTGCAGCCAGTACGAAGGCACCGCTGCACACCGAGCCGACACGACGCGCCTTGCCCGCCTGCCGACGCACCCAGTGCAATACGCGAAGATTATCGGTGATATCGCCGATTGCCGGGCTGCCGGCGATGAGCAGGGTATCGATGTGGGCGTCGAAGGTTTCAATGCAGTCATCCGTTTCCACGCGCAAGCCACTGGTACCCTTGATAGGGCCGGGTCGGACCCCGATCACCGCTATTCGGTAGGTACGAGGTTTACCCAGTTGGCGTGCGGCTTCAGCGAATACATCGGTCGGTCCGACGAGGTCGAGCATTTGGATACGTGGGGGTGCAAGAAGAGCGATTTTCATCGAGTTGCCCGTCTAGGCTGTGAATTTGGCTGAAAACGTCGTTAGTTGATGATTGTTGTCATATTTCGATTGGCTGAAAATAGCGTCTACGTCATTTTCAGTCAATTGGGTACATCATGAGTCATAGCAATCTGTCGGTGGCCAAGCCTGCCGAGTCGAGCCAAGGTACACATTCGATCAAGAACCTCCCCATCAACTTGTTTGGCAGTGTCATGGGGCTTGCCGGCTTGAGCTTGGCGTGGCGGTTAGCCAGCCCTGGCCTGAGTGAGGCCAGTATCTTCGGCGAAAATCTTGCCGAGTTCATCGGCATGCTTTCGGCTCTGGTGTTTGTCTTATTAGCGGTGGGTTACACGAGCAAATGGATCAAACACCCTGAGGCGGTAAAAGCAGAGTTTTCTCATCCGGTAACCGGCAACTTTTTTGGCACCGTGACTATTGCGTTACTGCTGCTTTCGGCCATAGCGATGTCATACAGCACGCTGTTGGGCCAGGTGTTATGGGCGGTCGGTAGTGGGCTGACTGTGTTGCTGGCGGCGGTCGTGGTTTTTCGTTTGCTCAGCGGCGGCCGGGAGGCCCAGTTGGCCGTGCCTGCCTGGTTGATTCCAGGCGTTGCGGCATTGGATATTGCGGTGACCGGGGCCCATATGCCCATGGCCTGGGCTCACGAACTCAACCTCTTCGCCATCGCAATGGGCAGCACATTGGCAGTGGTGCTGTTCAATCGAATTTTCGCCCGGCTGATTCATGAACCGGCGATGGCCAAGGGCATGACGCCTTCACTTATGGTGATGGTGGCGCCTTTTGCCGTAGGATTTCTGGCTTATGTGAACGTTTTCGGTGCTGTTGACCGTTTTGCCAGCGTTCTTTTTTACTTTGGCCTGTTCCTGTTTGTAGTGTTGGCGTTCAAAGTGTTTCGAAACGCAGCGCCTTTCTCGCCAGTGTGGTGGTCGATCAGTTTTCCCATTGCGGCATTGAGCAATGCCGCGTTGAAGTACGCTGATGCGCAACAGAGCTTGTTTTTAAGCCTGGTAGCTTATGGGTTGTTGGTGTTCCTGACGCTTGCATTGGCTGTTATGCTCGTCAAAACGGTGAAAATGGCACTCGACGGGCGCTTGTTCGCAAGCTGACGGGCGCTCTGGCAAGCATTTTCAGGCGCACGCTGGCTCGCTCTTACCTGCTTTTTTCTGTGCGGCTACTGACTTCGGTGGGCACATCATTGCCCGCCATGCGCTTTCTAAACAGCGCAGTACGCGCCAGCAGCAAGGTGGTCACCGGCACCGTGATCGCCAACAAAATCGGAATCAACCAGCCGTGCAGCACCGGCGCGGACTTGAGCACCGAAAAGTAGATAATCGACGCCAACGCCACACACCACGCGCCCAGCGTCGAGGCCAGTGCGGGTGGGTGCATGCGTTGGAAAAAGTCCTTCATGCGCAGTAACCCAATCGCGCCGATCAGTGCAAACAGGCTGCTCAGCACCAGCAGCACCGCCACGATGACTTCAACCCATAACGGCATCATTCAATCACCTCGCCACGTAGCAGGAATTTCGCCAGGGCGAACGACCCGACAAAGCCAAACAGCGCAATCAGCAGCGCTGCTTCAAAGTAGGTGTCACTGGCATAGCGAATGCCGAGCACCAGCATCATCAGCATCGCCAGGATGTACAGATAATCCAGCGCCAGGACCCGGTCTTGTGCGGAGGGGCCTTTGAACAGGCGTAACAGCGTCAGCACCATTGCCAGGGAAAACAGGAACAGGCTGAACAGGATCGCATTGGAGAGCAGGTCGCTCATTCGAAGATCTCCATCAGGGGCCGTTCGTAGGCGTGTTTGAAGTGCTGGATAAACTGCGCTTCGTCACTCAGGTCGAACACGTGGATCAGCAAAATACTGCGGTCCAGCGCCAGTTCCGACCAGACGGTGCCGGGGGTGACACTGGTGATCATCGACAGCACGGCCAGGCCGTTGGGGTCGCGCAGGTCCAGCGGGATTTTCACAAAGCGCGAGCGCGGTGGCCGTGAGCCGCACACCAACACGCCCCAGGCTACTTGCAGATTGGATGCGATCACATCGCGACCCACCAGGAAAAACAGGCGGATGATCACACCTGGGCGGCGGATGCGGATCGGCAAGGGGCGCAACGGTGCCATCAGCAGCGGCGCGAGAAAACCCATCAGCGCGCCCAGCAACAGGTTGCCGGGGCTGATCGACAAGTTCAACACCAGCCACAACACCCACAATGCCAGCGACAACCACGGGGCCGGAAACAGACGCTTCATGGCTGCACCTCCAGCGCGGCGGCTTTGGCTTCAGGGCTGGGTATCGGTCGCGTCGCCATCACCGCCATCACATAGTGTTCCGGGTTGTTCAGGCTCTCGGCGGTGGCTTGGGTGTAGCGCATCAACGGCTCGGCCTTGAAGGTCAGAATGATGCTCAGGCCGAGCAGGAAGAAAATCGGTATGCACTCGTAACGACGCAGCAGCGGCGAGGGGCGCTCTTCCGGGGTCCAGAAACGCTGGATGCCCAGACGGGCGAAGGCGATCAGCGACGCCAGGCCAGACAGGATCAGCAACGCCACCAGGCCCCAGGCGGCCGGACGGATCGGTTCATCCACTGCGTTGCCCAGGCCCATGGGATTGACCAGCGCACTCAACAAGCTGAGTTTGCCGATAAACCCGGACAACGGCGGCATGCCGATAATCAACAGCGCGCAAGCGACAAAGCTCAAACCGAGAAAGGCCATAGTCCAGGGAATCACCTGGCCGACCACGGCTTTCTGCTCATCGTCCAGGTTCACGCCCGGACGCGGGTGCAGGGACTCCATGGCCTTGGGCAGTGCATCGATTTCTTCATCCAGCGGCAGGTCATTGGCCGAACGCGAGCGCTCGATCAACTCAGCCAGCAGGAACAGCGCGCTCAAGGCCAGTGTTGAGCTGACCAGATAGAACAACGCGCCGGCGGTGAGGCTTGGCTGGGCAAAACCCACGGCCGACAGCAGGATCCCGGCCGACACCAGAATGCTCAAACTGGCCATGCGCTCCAGCCGTTGCGCGGCCAGCATCGCCAGCGCCGCGCAGATAATCGTCGCCATGCCGCCGTACACCAGCCAGTCGCCGCCAAACAACGCCGAAGCACCGGCCTGGCCGGAAAACAGCAGGGTCCACAGGCGCAGCACGGTATATACGCCGACCTTGGTCATGATCGCAAACATCGCCGCCACCGGTGCGCTGGCCGAGGAATAGGCGGGCGCCAACCAGAAATTCAACGGCCACATGCCGGCTTTGGCCAGGAATGCCGTCGCCAGAATCGCCGCGCCAGCGTGCAACAGGCCGCGATCCGCCTCCGGCACCAGCGGGATTTTCAGTGCCAGGTCAGCGAAGTTCAGCGTGCCGGTTACGCCGTAGATCATCGCCGCGCCAATCAGAAACAGCGACGACGCCAGCAGGTTGATCGCGATGTAATGCAGCCCTGACGACACCCGCGCGCGGCCCGAACCGTGCAACATCAAGCCGTAGGACGCCGCCAGCAGCACCTCGAAGAACACGAACAGGTTGAACAAGTCCGCGGTGAGAAAGGCGCCGTACAGGCCCATCATCTGAATCTGGAACAGCGCATGAAAACTGGTGCCGGCACGGTCCCAGCGGGCCATGGCGAACAGCAGCGCACTCACGCCGATGATGCCGGTGAGCACCAGCATCAATGCCGAGAGTTGGTCCACCACCAGTACGATGCCGAACGGCACCTGCCAGTTGCCCGGCAGGTACACACCAATCGAGCCGGGGCCGCCTTGTTGCGTCCAGTACAGCAGCAGGATGGCAATGCCCAGGCCGACGATGCTGGAGAACAGGTTGATTTTTGCCTTCAGCGGGCGACGTTTTTCGCCAAGCATCAGCATCAGTGCGGCAGTCAGCAGTGGCAGCAGGATCGGCGCGACGATCATTTGGTTGACCCAATTCATTCCTTGGGCTCCCGGCCGTCCACATGGTCAGTACCGGTCAGGCCCCGGGAAGCCAGCAGCACCACCAGGAACAATGCGGTCATGGCGAAGCTGATCACGATCGCCGTCAGCACCAGCGCCTGAGGCAGCGGGTCGGTGTAGTTGAGCAGGTCTTGCGGCACGCCGTCCTTGATGATCGGCTCCTTGCCGATAAACAGGCTGCCCATGCTGAATATGAACAGGTTGACCCCGTACGACAGCAGGCACAGGCCCATCACCACCTGGAACGTGCGTGGCCGCAGGATCAGCCAGACGCCGGAGGCCGCCAGGACTCCAATGGCAATTGCGATGACTTCTTCCATCAGGCGGCTCCTTCCGTTGCGGCAACGGCTTTCGCCTGGTTGCTCGGTTTATGGGCCCGCACGGATTGGTGACCGAGGGCGGTGAGCATCAACAGCGTCGAACCGACGACCATGGCGTAGACGCCGATGTCGAAGAACAGCGCGCTGGCGATATGGATATCGCCCAGCACCGGCAGGCTGAAGTGCCAGGTGTGGGTCGTCAGGAACGGGTACCCGGCAAACAACGCGCCGAGCCCGGTCAATGTCGCCGAGAGCAGGCCAAAGCCCATCCAGCGCATCGGCCGCAGGCTCATCTGCGCCTCGACCCACTGGGTGCCGGCCACCATGTATTGCAGGATAAACGCCACCGACATCACCAGGCCTGCGACGAACCCGCCGCCTGGCTGGTTGTGGCCGCGCATAAACAGATAGAACGACACCACCAGCGCAATCGGCAGCAGCAGGCGCACCAGCACCGCCGGCACCATCATGAAGCCCAGGGCGGTGTCGCTGGCCTGGCGCGGGTTGACCAGGTCGGTGGCCACGTCCGGCGCCAGTTGGCGTTGTTGTGCGGGCAGTTGCATGCTTTCTTTCGAAGGACGGAACCGGCGCAGCAGGGCGTAGACGGTCAGCGCCACGGCGCCAAGCACGGTGATTTCGCCCAGGGTGTCGAAGCCCCGGAAGTCCACCAGCATCACGTTCACCACATTGCTGCCGCCGCCTTCGGGCAGGGCGCGGCTGAGGTAGAACGAGGAGATATCGTTGGGCGTCTGGCGGGTCAGCATTGCGTAGGACAACAACGCCATGCCGCCGCCCACCACGGTGGACAGCAGGAAGTCACGCAGACGCCGGATGCGTGCCTTGCGCAGCGAGCTGGGCAATGGCGACACTTCTTCGATCCGCCGTGGCAGCCAGCGCAGGCCCAGCAGGATCAGCACGGTGGTGACGACTTCGACCACCAGTTGCGTCAGGGCCAGGTCCGGCGCCGAGAACCACACGAAGGTGACGCAGGTGACCATGCCGCACACGCTGACCATGGTCAGGGCTGCCAGCCGGTGATACTTGGCTTGCCAGGCGGCGCCCAGTGCACAGGCAATCGCCAGTAACCACAGGGTCACGAACACGATGGAACCGGGGATCTTCGGCCTGTCGCCCCAGCTGATCCCGCTGTTCAGCATCGGGATCAAACCTGCCACCACCGCCGCCAATACCAACAGGAATAGCTGGGTTTGCAGGCGCTTGGTGCTGATGCGTTTTTCGATCTTGCGCACGCCGCGCATCATCACCACCAGGCAGCGCTCGAACATGCGCTTGCCGTTGAAGTAGCTGATCACCGGCGGGTATTTGAAGCGGCCACGCTTGAGTTGCTTGCGCAGCAGCAGGTACAGCACCACGCCGCCGGACATGGCTACCAGGCTCATGATCATCGGCGCATTCCAGCCGTGCCAGATCGCCAGGCTGTATTCGGGCAGTTCACCGCCGACAACCGGCAGCGCGGCGGCGGCGAGGATCGAACCGACCACCTGGGCCGGGAAAATCCCCACCAGCAGGCAAGTGAATACCAGCAATTCAACCGGTGCGCGCATCCAGCGCGGCGGTTCGTGGGGCGTGTGGGGCAGGTCGGTTGCGGGCGGGCCGAAGAACACATCGACCGTGAAGCGCAGCGCATAGGCCACGCTGAAGGTGCCGGCGATGGTCGCGATCATCGGCAGGGCGATTTCCACCCAGGCGGTCGATGACACGAACACGGTTTCGGCGAAGAACATTTCTTTGGACAGGAAACCATTGAGCAACGGCACGCCGGCCATGGATGCACTGGCCACCATTGCCAGGGTCGCGGTAAACGGGATCAGCCGCACCAGGCCACTGAGCCTGCGGATATCCCGCGTGCCGCTTTCATGGTCGATGATGCCCGCCGCCATGAACAGCGAGGCCTTGAAGGTAGCGTGGTTGAGGATATGAAACACCGCCGCGACGGCGGCCAGCGGGCTGTTGAGGCCCAGCAGCAGGGTAATCAGCCCGAGGTGGCTGATGGTGGAATAGGCTAGCAGGCCCTTGAGATCATTCTGAAACATGGCGCAGTAAGCGCCGAGGAGGAGGGTGACTGCGCCGGCACCGCCGACGATCCAGAACCATTCTTCGCTGCCGGACAGCGACGGCCACAGGCGGGCCAGCAGGAACACGCCGGCCTTCACCATCGTCGCCGAGTGCAGGTAGGCAGAAACCGGAGTCGGTGCCGCCATCGCGTGAGGCAGCCAGAAATGGAAGGGGAACTGGGCGCTTTTGCTCAAGGCGCCGATCAGCACCAGAGCCAGCATCACCGGGTACAGCGAGTGCGCACGAATCTGATCGCCCGCCGCCAGCACCTGGTCCAGGTCATAGCTGCCGACGATATGCCCCAGCAGCATCACGCCCGCCAGCAGGCACAAGCCGCCCGCGCCGGTGACCATCAAGGCCATATAGGCGCCACGCCTGGCGTCGGCGCGGTGGTGCCAGTAGCCGATCAGCAGGAACGAGAACAGGCTGGTCAGTTCCCAGAAAAATACGATCTGGATCAGGTTGCCGGAAATCACCAGGCCGAGCATGGCGCCCATAAAAGCCAGGAAAAATGCGAAGAAACGCGGCACCGGGTCGTCCGGCGACATGTAGTAACGCGCATACAGCGACACCAGCGTACCGATGCCCAGCACCAGCATCGAGAACAACCAGGCAAACCCGTCCATGCGCAACACGAAGTTCAGCCCAAGGCTGGGCAACCACATGAATTCTTCGCGGATCACGCCACCGTGGGCGATCTGGGGGTAGAGCAGGGCGACTTGAACAGTGCCGACCAAGGCCACCAGGCCGGCCAGCAGGGATTCGGTGTTACGTGCATTATGCGGCAGCAAGGCCGCCAGACAGCTGCCGATAAAAGGCAGAAGCAGTAGAACTATCAGGGACATAGGCTTCTAATCTGCGGGAGTTTGGGATGCATCATACGTGCCGCTTTCTCGATCACCAAACGGCAAGATGTGGCAGGATCCTACAAGGTAGGCCGAAAACCCCCGTTTGGCATTGTTTCAGGTGGCCCCTTTCAACAACGCACCACGCTCCTGTGTGGGCGCCGGGCTTGCCCGTAATGGCAATCTGACAGTCGGCCTGCATGTCCGACCTTACCCTTGCTGTTCCTGTTCCCTTTCATCGCGTAATTCGAGTGCCTTCTGCCCCTTCGTCTTCCACTCACTGACAATCACCGCCGCCACAATCAACGCCGCGCCGACCATCGCAATCGGTGGAAAGCGCTCCCCGGCAATCCGCCCGATCACGCCTGCCCACACCGGCTCACCGGCATAGATCAGGGTGGCACGGGTGGGCGAAACACTCTGCTGCGCCCAGTTCATCGCGACCTGGATCACCGCACTGGTCAAACCCAGGCCCACGGCGCTGAACAGCAGCAACCAGGAGAACCCGGGCAATGCCTCACCCATCGGCACCACCATCAGAAACGACAACAGCGACGCCGTGGCCAATTGCACGACGGTTACCCGACGCACATCCACCTGCCCGGCAAAGGCGCTGATCAGGATGATTTCGGCCGCCACCGCCACGGCGCAGATCAACGTGGCAATTTCGCCGGGGCTGAAGTTCAGCGAGGCACCGGCCGGGCCGGTGAGCAGCATCAACCCGGTGAACGCCAGCATGATGCCGATGGCCGGCATCAGCGCCGGGCGGCGTCCCAGCACCAACCACTGCAACAGGGGCACAAACGGCACATACAGCGCAGTAATGAACGCCGATTGGCTGCTCGGAATGGTCTGTAACCCGATGGTTTGCATGCCGTAGCCGAACATGATCGACGTGCCGATGAAGGCGCCGGCTTTCAATTCAAACAGGGTCAGGCCGCGCAGGGTGCGCAATGAGAAGAAACCCACCACGATGGCTGCCGCGGCAAACCGCAGGCCGACAAAAAACATTGGCCCGCTGACGGTCATGGCATGTTGCACGAGCAAAAACGTGCCGCCCCAAATCATGGTGATCACCACCAGGATGCATTCGGCTTTACTGAAACGGTTGAAACGTGTGGAAGCGTTCGGGGCGGTCATGGCGGCTCGGTCTTGCAAGGGAAAGGCACGGACCGCACAATGCGCCGCACGCTGGGCAGTATACTGCGCACACCTACCTATTGAGCAATATAGTGCACAAAGAAAATCCACAACGGGCTTCGGTCCTGCAACACGTCAGCCAGAACGTTCGTCGTCTGCGGCATGCTGCCGACTTGAGCCAAACCGCGCTATCGGAAAAGTCCGGGGTCAGCCGCCGCATGCTGGTGGCTATCGAGGCGGGCGAGAAAAACGTCAGCCTGTCCACTTTGGACCGTGTCGCCGAAGCGTTGGACGTGGCCTTCAGCGACCTGATCCAGGCGCCGGATGCGGGCGACCACAGCCGCATCAACGAGCTGGCCTGGGCTGGTGACATTCCCGGCAGTAAAGCCGTATTGCTGGCCAAAGCCACCGCGCGCCGCGAAGTGGAATTGTGGGAGATGCGCCTGGAACCCGGTGATCGTTACAACCCCGAGCCAGACCCGGAAGGCTGGAGCGTGCAGCTGTTCGTCTTCGAAGGCAGCCTGACGCTGATTCTCGATGGCGTAGAACAGCACGTCGCCGCTGGCGAGTTCTACATGTTCGCCAGCCGCCAGGCCCACGGCTATCGCAATGACGGTGAGGTCGCCGTGCGCTTTGTGCGTAACGTGGTGATCTAACTGTTTACCCGGCAACAGTCGATGGACACTTTGCTGGTTTGACGCGTGGTCTATCGCCGTGTTTTACCAGCAACTCACTGATTTTATTGGCGATTAAATTCAGGCACGACTCCTGCAATCACCCAGGTATCCCATCGGAGCCTGGAGTCGGCCCATGTCAGCCCATCCTCAACAACCTGCCCATATTATCCGCTCGGATGCCGAAGCGATTGAGGTCGCCATTCGGTTGGCCGCCCGCTTCGCTGTCGACGCCAGCGTGCGCGACCGCGAGCGACGCTTGCCGGTCGCCGAACTTGAAGAGTTTTCCGCCAGCGGCCTGTGGGGTATCACCATTCCCAAGGCCTACGGTGGCGCCGAGGTGTCCTATGTGACCGTGGCCGAGGTGATCAAGGTGATCTCCGCCGCCGACCCGTCCTTGGGGCAAATCCCGCAAAATCACCTGGGCGTGGTGGACATCCTCCTGCAAACCGCCAGCGAGGAACAAAAGCGTCACTACTTCGGCAAGGTCCTGGCGGGCTACCGATTCGGCAACGCCTTCTCTGAAGCCAAGAGCAAAAACGCCGGCACGTTTGACACCCAGATTCGTTTCGACGGCGACACCGCGCAAATCAACGGCGAAAAGTTCTACTGCACCGGCGCGTTGTTCGCCCATCTCGTGCCCACCGTCGGCAACAACGAAAACGGCCAGGCCTTCATTGCCTTCGTCGAACGCGATGCGCCGGGCCTCACGGTGGTCGACAGCTGGGACGGCTTCGGCCAGCGCACCACCGCCAGCGGCGGCGTGACGCTCGATGGCGTGGTTGTGCCACGCAGTGCGGTGATCCCGGCCCATCAGGCCTTCGACCAACCCACCGCCAACGGTCCGATCTCGCAGATTATCCAGGCGGCCGTCGATACGGGCATCGCCGTGGGCGCGCTGGAACAGGCGAAAACGTATGCGCGCCAGGCACGCCCGTGGATCGACAGCCAGCAGGAGCACGGCTGGCAGGACCCGTTTACGATTGCCGCCATTGGCGACCTGGAGTGGCGCGTGCACGGCACCGAAGCCATCCTCGCCAACGCTGGCAAGGCGGTTGACCTGGCCCTGGCGGAGCCCAACGAAGACACCGTGGCCAACGCCTCGCTGGTGGTCGCCCAGGCCAAAGTCCTGTCGGCTGAAACCGCTTTGCTCGCCAGCAGCAAACTCTTCGAACTGGCGGGCACCCGCTCGGTCACGGGCAAGCACAACCTCGACCGCTTCTGGCGCAACGCACGCACCCACACGCTGCACGACCCGGCACGCTGGAAATACCACTTGATCGGCAACTTTGTGCTCAACGGCGTGAAGCCTGCACGCCACGCCTGGAACTGAGGAGCCTGACCCATGACCGCACTCAACGATGCACTCAAGCCTGCGCTGAATCACCCTCTGGACCAGGCGCGCCAACTGTTGGAGAACAGCCGACGCTTTGTGCAGGCCAGCGATGACCCCTATGTGATCAGCCGCTTCGGCGATGTGCAAATTCGCATCGACGTGGCTGCTGCGCTGCTCGACCGCGCCGAAACCCACCCCAGCCCCGTCGCCTTGACGGAAGCGCATATCGCCGCCGCCGAAGCCTTGATTGCCGCCAGCCTTGCTGAATTCGAACTGACCGGACAGCGCACGGTGCTGCCGTCGACCCTCGACGACCCGCTGCGCCGCAAATACCAGGTTGTCGGCAACTACCACCTGAACGGAGTGCTGTGATGTCCCGTGAAATCCGTTTGAATGCCTTCGACATGAACTGTGTCGGCCACCAATCCCCCGGCTTGTGGGCGCACCCGCGTGACCGCTCATGGCAGTACAAGGACCTGGAGTATTGGACCGACCTGGCGAAAATCCTCGAGCGCGGCAAGTTCGACGGGCTGTTTATCGCCGACGTGCTGGGCATCTATGACGTGTACAACGGCAACGGTGACGCGGCGATTCGCCAGGCCGCGCAAGTGCCGGTCAACGATCCTTTGTCACTGATTGCGCCGATGGCATTGGTCACCGAGCACCTGGGCTTTGGCCTCACCGCGTCGCTGTCCTTCGAGCACCCGTATCCGTTTGCGCGCAGGCTTTCCACCCTCGATCACCTGACCAAGGGCCGCGTGGGCTGGAACATTGTCACGTCGTACCTGGAAAGCGGCGCCAAGAACCTCGGCCAGAAAGCCCAGACCGAACATGACGCGCGTTATGACTATGCCGAGGAATACCTGGAAGTTTGCTACAAACTCTGGGAAGGCAGTTGGGAAGAGGGCGCTGTGCTGCGTGACCGCGAACGACGGATTTTCAGCGACCCGAGCAAAATCCATGAGATCCGCCACGTCGGCAAACACTTCCAGGTGCCCGGTATTCACCTCTGCGAGCCATCGCCGCAGCGCACGCCAGTGCTTTACCAGGCGGGCGCGTCCAGCCGTGGCAAGCAGTTCGCCGCCGAACAGGCCGAGTGCGTGTTCGTCGCCGCGCCATCCAAGGTGCTGCTGAAAAAGACTGTCGCTGACATTCGCCGCCGCGCCGCTGAGGCGGGACGTGATCCGAACAAAATCCTGATCTTCAACTTGCAGACGGTGATCGTCGCTGAGACCGACGCCAAGGCGAAAGCCAAGTTTGACGAGTACAAATCCTATGTCAGTTACGAAGGTGCAATGGCGCTGATCTCCGGCTGGACCGGCATTGATTTCAGCCAGTTCAAACCGGATGAGCCGCTCAAGCATGTGCACACCAATGCGATTCAATCGGCCGTGGAAGCCTTCTCCACAGCGGACCCGAACAAGGTCTGGACCCCGCACGAACTGGCCGATTGGGTCGGCATTGGCGGCTTTGGCCCGCTGTTTGTCGGCAGCCCCGAAACCGTGGCCGACCTGTTGCAGGAGTGGGTTGAAGAGACCGATGTGGACGGCTTCAACCTGGCCTACGCACTGACCCACGAAACCTTTATCGACGCCGTGGACTGGCTGGTGCCGGAGTTGCAAAGGCGCGGCGTGTACAAGACCGAATACGCCCAGGGCACCTTGCGCGAAAAGCTGTTCGGCGAGGGCGCGCGGCTGGCGTCGAACCATCCGGGCGCCGGCTATCGCGATTTGTCGGGTTCACACAAAACCACTGTGGGAGCGGGCTTGCTCGCGAATGCGGACTGACATTCAACATCAATGTTGACTGAACCGGCGCTTTCGCGAGCAAGCCCGCTCCCACAGGTTGATCTTCATTGTTTGATCTAATTCAGCCAGCGGACCACCGCACGCTTAACCACCCAATAGGAGCATTACCCCTATGAGCGTGCACGAACTCAAACGCCCGGCGGTGCCGGAGTGGCCCGCCGAATGGCTTGGCCCATTACCCAAGGCCCAGGCGCACCTGCACCACTGGGCGCAGATCACTCCGCTGCACACCGCCTTGCGGCACAAGCGCCAGGGCCAGTGGTATGCGTGGCGCTGGATCGATGCCTTGCGCGATGTGGAGCGCCTGGCCGACGGCCTGCGCCAGCAGGGTTTCGGCACGCAGTCGCGGCTGGCCCTCAGTGGGGCTTTCGAGCCCAACCTGTTGCTGCTGGCGCTGGCCGCACAGTCCGTCGGCGGGCAGGTAGTGACCCTGGCTGACGACCTGGAGCCCGAGGCCTTGTACCAGCAGCTATGGCGCATTCAGCCCAGCCATTCTTATGCGCAGGGGCGTCAGCAGGTGCGGCATTGGCAGTCCGCCAACCCGTTGAGTTTTAGCCAATTGCTCGGCCCGGTAGACCCGGCGCAACCGCTGCATCGCTGGTGGCCATCAAGGCCTGAAACCGTGCTGTGGAGTGAGGAGGGCACTCACTGGCAAGGCGGTCTGCAAGTGGTGCTGGAGCAATGGTTGAACAGCGGCCACGGCCTGGCATTTCCCGAAAGCCTCGCCTCGGCCCGGCGCGATTGCAGCGAGGTCGTGCCTACCGGCCTGCTGCTGTCGCCCGAGCGCTTGCAGCACCTGGCCGATGATATCGAACGCCGTCTTGCGCCCCCCGGCACCTGGCGTCGACGCCTGTGCGACTGGGCCATTGCGTACCCACAAAGCGGCGTGCGGCGCCTGATCAAAAACCGCGTGCGCAAGCTGCTGGGCTTCCAGCGCCTGGCATACATCTGGCAGCCACCCAGCACGCAAAAGACTCACAACGACCCAGCATGGCTGGCTGAATTCAAACGGGACATCGCATGAGCCAGGCCATTCTCCAGGTACGGGATATCTCGCTGTCGTTCAAAGGGGTCAAGGCCATCAATGCCTTGTCCTTCGAGGTGCAGCGCGGCGAAATCTGTGCGCTGATCGGCCCCAATGGCGCCGGTAAAAGTTCGTTGCTCAACGTGCTTAACGGCGTGTATCGCTTTGACGCCGGTGAAATCGTTTTTGAGCAACACCACTTCCACCGCATCGACCCTTTGGGCGCCGCGCGTCGCGGCATCGGCCGCACGTTCCAGAACAACGCGCTGTTCAAGAAGATGAGTGTGCTCGACAACATCCTCACCGGCCTGTCGCGGCATATGCGCACCACCTTTATCGAGCAAGCCCTCGACTTGCCGCGCGCGCGTCGAGAGGCCGCAGCGTTTCGCCTGCGTGCCCAAGGCATTCTCGAATTTCTCGAACTGCAAGCCCATCGCGATGTGCTGGTGGGCAACCTGTCCTATGGCCTGCAAAAGCGCGTAGAGCTTGGCCGCGCGTTGATCGCGGGCCCCAGCCTGTTGCTGCTGGATGAACCCATGGCCGGGATGAATGCCGAGGAAAAACAAGAAATGGCCCGCTTCGTCGCCGATGTGAACCGCGACCTGGGCACCACCGTGGTGTTGATCGAACACGACATGGGCGTGGTCATGGGCTTGTCGGACCATGTGGTGGTGCTCGACTACGGGCGCAAGGTGGGGGACGGCACGCCCGCCGAAGTGCAAGCCAATCCGGACGTGATCGCGGCCTATCTGGGAGTCGCACACTGATGACCTTCTTCTTCGAAACCCTGCTCGGCGGCCTGCTCGCCGGCACCCTGTATTCGCTGGTCGCGATCGGCTTCGTGCTGATCTATAAGGCCAGCGGTGTGTTCAATTTCGCCCAGGGCTCGATGCTGCTGTTTGCCGCCCTGACCTTTGTCAGCCTGCACGACCAGGGTGTGCCGTTTGCCCTGGCGCTGTTGCTGACAGTGATGGTGATGATCGTCGGCGCGTTGCTTATCGAGCGGCTGGTATTGCGGCCGCTGGTCAACCGTTCACAGATCACCCTGTTCATGGCCACCTTGGGCCTGTCGTTCATTATCGAAGGCCTGGCCCAAGGCGTGATGGGCTCGCAGGTGCGCGCGCTGGATTTGGGCATCGACGATGTGCCGCTGTTTGTCGGGCCGCTGATGCTCAGCCAGTTCGACCTGATCGCCGCCGCAGCGGCTGTTGTGCTGGTGACCGTGCTGGCGCTGCTGTTCAACAAGACGCGCATCGGCGTATCACTGCGGGCGGTCGCGGATGACACCACGGCGGCGCTGTCGATCGGCATCAACCTCAACCGTATCTGGCAGATCGTCTGGGCGGTGGCCGGCATTGTCGGCCTGGTGGCGGGCCTGTTGTGGGGCGCGCGCCAGGGCGTGCAGTTTTCGCTGTCGCTGGTGGTGCTCAAAGCCTTGCCAGTATTGATCATCGGCGGCTTTACCTCGATTGGCGGGGCGATCGTCGGCGGGCTGATTGTCGGCGCGGCGGAGAACCTCGCCGAGGTGTACATCGGCCCACTGATCGGCGGTGGCATCACCCCATGGTTCGCCTACGTATTGGCCCTGGCCTTCCTGTATATCCGTCCCGCCGGTCTGTTCGGCGAGCGCGCCATCGAGCGAGTCTGAAACCATGTCGATTCCTGTAGTTCAAGAAACTGCGCCGTTGCTGTTGATTCAGCGGCGTCTGCCCTGGGGCCTTCTCGGCCTGTTGGTGCTGGCCTTTATCGTGGTGCCATTGTGGGGCAATGACTATTGGCTCAATGCGATCCTGATTCCATTTCTGGTGCTGTCGCTGGCCGGGCTGGGCTTGAACCTGTTGACCGGCTACACCGGGCAAACCTCGGTGGGCGCGGCCGGGTTCATGGCCGTCGGGGCGTTTGCCACCTACGGCTTTCTGCTGCGCCTGCCGGAGCTGGGCTTGCCGGTGGCGCTGCTCGGTGGCGGTATTATCAGTGCGTGGGTGGGGTTGGTATTTGGCCTGCCCAGCTCGCGGATCAAGGGGTTCTACTTGATGGTCACGACGCTGACGGCGCAGTTCTTCCTGGAGTGGCTGTTCGTCAAATTCCCCTGGTTCTACAACTACGGTTCTTCCGGCACCATTTCCGCGCCAAAACTCGCCCTGTTCGGCCATGACCTCAACACACCGCTGGGCCGCTACCTGTTGACCCTGGTCACGGTGCTGCTGCTGACCTGGACCGCCGTCAACCTGGTGCGCAGCCAAGTGGGCCGAAACTGGATGGCGATCCGCGACATGGACACCGCCGCCGCCGTGGTCGGCATCCCGGTAGTGCGCTACAAGCGCCTGGCCTTCGCCGTCAGTTCGTTCTATCTGGGCATTGCCGGCGCGCTGTGGGCGTTTGCCTACCTGGGCACCGCCAGCGCGAGCAGCTTCGATATCAACCGCTCGTTCCAGATCCTGTTCATCATCATTATCGGTGGCATGGGCAGCATCGCCGGCAACTTCGTGGGCGCGGCGTTTATCAGCCTGCTGCCGATCTTTCTCAGCCATGCCGGGCAGGCATTGTTCGGGGGGTCGGTGGACGCAGGGCAGCTGCAGAACCTGCAGAAAATCATCTTCGGCGTGTTGATCATCGTGTTCCTGATCAAGGAACCCGAGGGGTTGATTCGCCTGCTGCACAACCTGCGTGACCGCCTGCGGCAGTGGCCGCTGCGCTTCTAACATTCCCTCAAGAGAATCCAATATGCGTGCAACCCTGAAACGTTCCCTGATCGGCGCCGCCTTCGCGCTGGCTGCCCTGGCCGGTGCGGTGCCCCAGGCGCTGGCTTCGCCCGACCAGCAATTTATCCCGTTGGCCACTTATCGTGTCGGCTCATATGCGTCCAGCGGCGTGCAGGTGTGGGCCGGGATGATCGATTACCTGCGCTATATCAATGAGATTGAAGGCGGCATCAACGGCGTCAAATTGGTGTGGCAGGAATGCGAGACCGAATGGACGGCGGAGAAGGGCATTGAGTGCTACGAGCGCTTCAAAAACGGCCTGGATGGCGCGCCGGTTGCGGTCTATCAGCCCAATGGTGCACCCGCCGCTTATGCCCTGAGCGAGCGGGCGGAAGTGGACAAGATCCCGCTCATCACCCTCGGCTACGGCCGCACCGAAGCGACCGACGGCACGGTGTTCCCGTATAACTTTCCGGTGATGCTGACCTTCTACAGCGAAGCGTCGACCCTGGTGAACTACATCGCCCAACGCGAAGGCGGCTTCGACAAACTCAAGGGCAAGAAGATCGCCACGGTCTATCACGACTCGGCCTACGGGCGGGAAACCCTCGGCCCGTTAAAACTCTTGGCTGAGAAATACGGCTTTGAAAATATCCAGATTCCGGTGGCCGACCCCGGTAACGAACAGTCGGCGCAGTGGCGCCAGGTACGCCAGGCCAACCCGGACTGGGTATTCCTGCGCACCTGGGGTGTGTCGACCCCGGTGGCGGTGAAAACCGCTGCGCGTTTCGGCTTTCCGGTGGACCACATCATCGGCGATATCTGGGCCAGTTCCAGCGAAGACGTGTTGCCCGCAGGCGCCGCCGCCAAAGGTTACCTGGCGCTCACGCCATATCCGGCCGGCGCCGATTTCGAGATCCACAAACGCCTCAAGCAGTCCGTCCTCGACAAGGGGCACAGCGACCTTAAGGACCTGAAAAACTTCGGCAGCGTCTACTACAACTCGGGTTTGGTCAACGCCGCCGTGGCCGTGGAAGCGATTCGCACCGGCCAGGCCAGGTTCGGCAAACGCCCATTGAATGGCGAAGAAGGCCGCTGGGGCCTGGAACACTTGAACATCGATGACGCGCGCCTCAAAGCCATGGGCTATCTGGGCCTGATGCAGAACCTCAAGCTGTCGTGCCGCGACCACGAAGGCGGTGGCTCGGCGCGGGTGCAACAGTGGGACGGTGCCAACTGGACGCTGATCAGCGACTGGATTGCCGCCGACCGTGCGCTCTTGCGCCCACTGATCGATGAAAAATCCGCTGCGTTCGCCAAGGAAAAAGGCCTGACGCCGCGCACCTGCACCGGGGACGAATAAGCCATGAGTCAGCCCGCCGCTGAACCCGCGTCCCCGTCGCTGCTGACGGTCAACGACATCGAAGTGATCTACGACGGCGCGATCCTGGCGGTGGCCGGGGTCTCATTGAATGTGCCCAAGGGCGCCATTGTCGCCTTGCTGGGTGCCAATGGCGCCGGCAAGAGCACCACCCTCAAGGCGATTTCAGGGCTGGTGCGTGCCGAGCGGGCCGAAGTCAGCCGCGGCATGATCGAGTATGCCGGCCGCGATCTGGCCGGCGTCGACCCCAGCCAACGCGTCCGCCAGGGCATGGTCCACGTGTTGGAGGGCCGGCACGTGTTCGGCCAATTGAGCGTGGAAGACAACCTGCGCAGCGGCGGCTTTGTGCGGCGCCTGAGCCGCAGGGACATGGAACACGACCTGGAACGCCTCTACGCCTGGTTCCCCCGGCTCAAGACCAAGCGCCATACCCGCGCCGGGCTGACCTCTGGCGGTGAGCAGCAAATGGTTGCCATCGGCAGGGCATTGATGACTCGCCCGACCCTGGTGCTGCTCGACGAGCCGTCGATGGGCTTGGCACCGATGATCGTGCAGGAGATTTTCGAGATCATCGCGCAGCTCAACCGCGAGCAGCAGGTGAGCTTCCTGATCGCCGAGCAAAACATCAACGTCGCGCTTAACTATGCGTCCCAGGGCTACGTGCTGGATACTGGGCGGGTGGTGTTGAGTGGCAGCGCCACAGCGTTGCTGGCGCGGGGCGATTTGCATGATATTTATCTGGGTAAACACTAAGGGCAAATGTGCATGACTGAATCCATCCGCAACGCTGATGTGCTGATCATCGGCGGCGGTCTGAGCGGCACGATGTTGGCGGTGCAACTGCTGCGTTTGCCCGGGCAGCGGCAAATCCTGGTGATTGAACCGCGCGCCGAGCTCGGCCGTGGCGAAGCCTACAGCGCCGTCGAGTTGGGCCACACCCTCAATGGTAACGCTGCGCGCATGAGTGTCGACCCGGACAACCCGGATGACCTGACGCAATGGCTCACCGGCTACCTTGACGCCGGTGGTTGGCCGCAGGCGCACCAGCAGCCGGTGCCGATCAGTGAGCTGTTCCCGCCGCGCGGGATTTTTGGGTTGTACGCGCAGCAGCGGTTGGCGCAGGCCACGGCGCTGTCAGCGTCGACGGTCAAGCACATCCGTGCCGAGGTGGTCGACTTGCTCGTGGACGACACGTGCACCCGCTTGACCCTCGATAACGGCCAGCAACTGCGCGGCGCCCATGCGGTGTTGGCCACGGGGATGTTCCCGGCGGCGCGCACACCACAGACTCATTCCAGCGGCTTGAACGCCGCGGCGGTGGACCCGTGGGACGTCCAGGCGATGACCCGGATCGACCCGCAATCGACGGTGCTGATCATAGGTTCCGGGCTGACCATGGTGGATGCCGTGGTATCCCTGGAGCAGGCCGGTCATCTTGGGCCAATCGAGATTTTCTCGCGCCACGGTTTATTGCCCCATGTGCGCCGCCAGCCGCCGAGCTGGGAGGATTTTCTCGCCGCGGACCCCAGCCTGCGCAGCCCTCGGCAATTACTGCGCGAGGTGCGGCGCCAATGCCGCATCGCGCAAGCCCAAGGCATCGACTGGCAAGCCCCGCTGGACACCGTGCGCGCGCATATCGGGCGCCTGTGGAGCCAGGCTGGCGAGCGCGAAAAACGCCAGTTCGTGCGCCATGTACGGCCCTGGTGGGAAAGCCATCACCACCGCTCGCCACCGTTGAGTGCGCAGTTAGTGGCGCGATTGCAGGAGGAAGGGCGACTGCGCATTCAGGCGGCGTCGTTCAAGGGCCTGGTCGCTTGCGAGGATGCCGTGACGATCAACGTGCGTCGTCGCGGCGAGCAGCTGGTCACTCAGGTGGCGGGCGCGGCACTGATCAATTCCAGCGGCATTGAATACGATTGGCGCCGCGTGGCTCGGCCGTTGCCGCAACAGTTGCTCAAGCGCGGGTTGATCCAGCCCGGGCCGCTCGCACTGGGGATTGCGGCGGATGTGTCCGGCGCGGTTGTCGATGCCGAAGGCAAGGTCAGCCAGCGCCTGTTCGCCATGGGCCCGCCATTGCGCGGGATGTGGTGGGAAAGCACGGCGGTGACCGATGTGGCGATTCAGGCCAAGGCGCTGGCGGCCAAGCTCACCCAACGCTAAAGGTGGGAGCGGGCTTGCTCGCGAAAGCGGTGGATCAGTTAGCCCCTTGCCGACTGATACTGCGCTTTCGCGAGCAAGCCCGCTCCCACATTTGGATCTCTATTGATCTTGAGAGTGTGTTCAACTTCCTGCTTTTACGAACCCAGGCTTGAGCCCAAACACTTCAACGCCTTGGGCGGTCGACTGTCCGGTCGTCACCTTCACCCGCTCCACCGGCTTATCCATCGCCGCCCGATACTCCACGGTCATGTCATCGCGGTTAATGGCCTGGCTCGGCACCACGATCGCCTGCGCATTGTTGTACGTCACAATGGTCAAGCGTGCGCTCATCCCCAGCCGCACCCGTTGCAACTGCTGGGCGGTGAGCTTGGGGATCGACAACGTCACCGGAAACTGCGCGCTGCCCTGGCTGTCGCTGGCAATCGCCAGGCCGCTGACCACACTGACGGACCCGGTCAGCCGCTCGCCGTCGAACCCATCGCCCATCACCTCTACCGCCTGGCCCGGGTGCAATTGGTTGATGTCCAACTCCGACACCCTGGCGACAATTTTCAGCCGCTCGATATTGGCCAGGCCGAACAGCACCTGCCCCTGGCTCACCTTGCTGCCGGCCTGCACCGGCGCGTTGTTGTTACCGCCACTTTGAGGCGAATTATTACTGCCGGGTGCGGGCACCACGATGCCGGAGAACGGCGCCTTGACCTCCTTGCCATCGAGCAACGTGTGCAGCGCCTCGTACTTCACTGTGGCATTGGTCAGTTCCATGTCCGCGATTTGCCTGTACTCGCCCTGGCCCTGCGCCTGTGCCTGCTGCAAATCCATGCGTGCAGAGGCGAGGTCGAGTTGCTGCTGCTGGGTCTGCTGTTTGAGGTCATCCAGTTCGTTGCGCGGGATGATGCCGCGCTTGAACAGGTTTTCACTCTCGGTGAGTTTGCGCTGGGTGTTACCGGCGGTCATTTCGGCGGTGCGCAGGCTACGGCGCGCACGGCTGACGGCGGGGCTGCTGTTCCAGTCCTGCATCTCTTGCACGGTGCGCCGGGCCTTGAGCTGGGCGGACAAGGCATCGCGCAGTTGCACTTCGAGGGTGGCCGGGTCCATGCGCAGCAGCACCTGGCCGGCGTCTACCCGCTGGCCCTGTTCCACCAGGTTGGCCAGCACGTTGCCGTCGAACGGCGCGGTAAGGGTGATGATGGTGTCGGGTTCGATCTTGCCCACCAGGCCAATCTGATGCACCAGTGGGTCAGGTTTCACGGCCAGCCATTGTTCGGCTGTATCGGTCTGCCCGGCATCGCTGCGGTGGCTGAGCGCGGTGACGCCGGCGCCCGTCAGCAGCACGATCAATGCAGCGCCCAGCAGGCGTTTTTTATTAGTAGTCATTGAGGGCGATTTCCCAACTTTCCAGCGTCATGCCCAGTGTCAGGTCGAACTGGGTCTGGGCGTTCAAATAAGCGATCAGCGCGTTGAGCTGCGCGTTCTCGGCATTGCGCAGGTCGGCCTCGAAACTCAGCACCTGGAAGTTGCTGGAGCGCCCGGCGCTGAGTTTCTCCCGCTCGATCTCGATCTTGCGGCGCGACAGTTCCACGGCCCGCTGGGAGATTTCATACTGGCGCCAGCGGGTGCCGAGGTCACGCACCACGTCGTTGACGTTGCGCTCCAGTTCCTGGCGCGCATCGGCGATGCGGATCTCCTGATCCTCCACATTGACCCGTGCTCGCACCTCGGCCTGGCGCGTGCTGATGTCGCCAATCGGGATCTGCACCTGCACACCGGCGTAGCTGTTCCAGGTGCGGTTATGGTTGTTGCCATTGTCGATGTTGCTGTTGCTGTTGCTGTAGGCATCGCGTACCTGGTTGGCCCCGGCCACCAGGTCCACTTGCCAGCGTCCGGAATCCTTGGCGATGACCAGGTTGAGGTCGGCCTGCTGGCTACCGAGCAGGGCGGCGAGGTATTCCGGCTGCTGGGTTTGCGCGAGGTTGAAGGCCTGGCGCTTGTCGATGACCATCGGCTTGGCTTCCAGCGCCTCACTGGCGCGGATCGGCGTCGACAGGTCCAGGGCCAACAGGCGCAATAGCGCCAGGCGGCTGGTGTCCAGCTGGTTGCGGGCTTCTTCCACACCGAGTTGCTGAGTCGCGATATCGGCTTCGGTCTGCACGATTTCGAACTCGGCCATGCGCCCCGCGCTGATCAGCGCCTTGTTCACTTCCAGCAAGGTGTTGGAACGTTTCAGGGCATCCTGGACAATGCTCAACTGCTCCTGGGCGCGCAGCAATTCACGGTAAGTGGCGATGATCTGGCTGATGGTCTGCGCCACGGTGGCCTTGAGGTTCAGGCGGTTGGCCTGCTCCGACAGGCGCGACAGGCGCAGCGGCGCGGTGGTGGCGTCCCAACCTGCGCCGCGCATGAGCGGCTGGATGAGCGCCAGGTCCAGGCCGTCGCTGCGGTAGCGGCCAGCGCGGTCGGCGGTGTTCAGTTGTTGGGTCCAGGCCATGCTCAGCCGGGTGCCGTACTCGCCAAGCAGGGTTGCATTCGGGGCCAGGTTGGCATTGCGCGAGTTATCGACCGAGCCGCGACTTTGGCGGTAATAACTGTTGAGGGTGAGCTTGGGGTTGAACGTGTCTTCGGCCACCCGCAGATCGAACTTCTGCGCCACCCGCTGCAGGTAGGCACTGCGGATCGCCGGGTTGTTGCGCAAGCCCAGGTACACCGCATCGCCCAAGGTCATCGTGGTGACCTGCGCGTTCAGCGACACGCTTCGATCGTAACCACTGCGCGTGGTGCTGGGGGCGGACGGGTTGATGACCACGTCGGCGGCCATGCCCGGCAGGCTGACCAGCACGAGCAAGCCGAGCCATTTATTCATCACGCAAGGCCTCCACCGGCTGCAGCCGCGAGGCCGAGACCGCCGGGTAGATGCCAAAGAACAGGCCGACCAGCAGTGTACTGCCGACCCCCAACGGCAGGGCGGCGGCAGCCAGGGCAAACTGCCAGCCCGACAGCCAGGCGTAGAGCCAGGCGGCAGTCATGCCCAGCACCGCGCCGCATAATGCGCCGACGGCCGTCAGCGTGACGGCCTCCAGCAGGAACAGGTTGCGGATGTCGCGCTGGCGCGCACCCAAGGCCATGCGAATGCCGATTTCACGACGGCGCTCCGAGACATTCATCAGCATTACGTTCATCACCCCGACACCGCCGCCAACCAGGGAAATGGCACCCAGGGCCAGCAACAAGTAGGCGAACGTGCGGCTTTGCCGGGTCATGCCATCGATCATTTGTTGGGGCACCTGGATGTCGACATCGCGGTCGGTGAGCTGGCTTTTCAGTGCGACGGCGGCGTCGCGGGCGATGCGGTCCATGTCCTGGCCGGGCATGGCACGGATGAGCACATTGCTGATTTGCGGGGTCGGGTAGATGCGGCGCATGCCTTCGGCGGGGATGAACAGGGATTCGTTGGCTTGCACCGGCATCAGCATGGCGCGGGGTTGGTTGTGCAGGATGCCCACCACCAGGAACAGGTAATCGTTGATGCGCACGCGATCACCCAACTTCAGTGGGTCGCCCGGCGTACTCAGGGCCTGGGCAATCTGGTCGCCGACCACGCCGTAGGTTTCGCCGGCGTCGAAGTTCGATAGAAAACGCCCCTCACGCACCGCCAGGCGCATGGCGTCCTTGATGTCCGGCGTGGTGCCGACAACGTTGGCGCTGACCGTGCGACCGTGGAACACGATGGGCCCGCCGAACACACTGAGCGCGCCGATATGACCGATGCCCGGCACCGTTCGGCGTACCGCGTCGAGGTCGAGGCTGGCGCGCATCAGTGCATTGCTGTTGCCTTTGGGCGGGAACTGGGCGACCAGGGTGTCGGTGCCCATGTCCTTGAAAATCAGCGCGGCATCCACCGCCGCGTTGTGGCCGATATTGATCAACGCCACCACCGATGAACTGCCGATCACGATACCCAGCAGTGCCAGGACTGAGCGTTTGCCCAGGGTGCGCAGGCTGACGAACGCTTCATGCAGCAGTTGGCTGAGGCTCTGTTCAACCCGCAGGCTGCGCTCTACCCGCAGGCTCATAGGCGCTCGGCCTCCTGCACCACGCCATTGCGTACCAGAATCTTGCGCTCCAGGCGCTCGGCGATATGCGCGTCATGGGTGACGATGATCAGCGTCACCTGCTGTTCGCGGTTGAGGGCCAGGAGCAAGTCCATGATCTCCTGGGCGGTGGTGCTGTCGAGGTTGCCGGTGGGTTCGTCGGCGAGGATCACCGAGGGTTTGCCGACCAGGGCGCGAGCAATCGCCACGCGCTGGCGCTGACCACCGGAGAGGTCGGCGGGGCGATGGTGGGCGCGCTCCGCCAGGCCGACTTGCGCGAGCATGCGCAGTGCCTGCTCCACTGATTCATGGCGCGACACACCGCGGTAACTGAGGGGCAGGGCGACGTTGTCCAGCGCACTGAGGCGCGGCAGCAGGTTGAAGCTCTGGAACACAAAACCGATCTGCTGGTTGCGGATCGCGGCCAGCTCATCGGGCGTCGCGCTGAAAATATCGTGACCGGCAAAGTGGTACCGGCCGCAGTTGGGCAGGTCCAGCAAGCCGAGGATATTGAGCAGGGTGCTTTTGCCGGAACCGGAGGCGCCGAGAATGCCGCAGCTGTCGCCGCTGGCGATGGACAGGCACACATCATTAAGAATGGACAGGTGTTGCCCGGCGAGCTGATAGCTTTTGCCGATGCCTTGCAGGGAGATCAAGCCTGGGTGCGCGGGGGTATCTGTCATCATGACTACGCCTGCAGTCTCGACGGTGCCGTCATGCCCCCGGTAAATCTTTGTAACAAGTTCGGGAGCTGCCTGGTACGCGTCACGGACTGGTTTTGTTTCTTGTTTTTAAAATATTGTTTGAATAGTAACCGCGTTCAATCCGCTTCGCCAGCGGTGGATGTAGAGCGGTTTTATCCTTTGAAAGCTTTTTTCTGCGGCTCGGTTCAGGCGCTCAGCAATGCCTTCGTCTATCTTCACAACGCCCGGTTATACAGGCTTTTATAGGGATGAAGGCGTGCCACTGCTTGCTTTCGACAGGCCGCCCCGGTATAAAAAATCAAATTATTTTTTAAAACAATATTTCCCCCCGTGGAACTCTTATGGTCGCGAAGAAACTCAGCGCTCCAAACGTTACCAAGACTCGACTGCTGGATGCGACAGAGGCTCTTTTCATCAAATACGGCTATGACGCCGTGCTGCTGCGGCAGATTACCGAGCGCGCGCAGGTGAACCTGGCCGCCGTGAACTATCACTTCGGGGACAAGGATTCCCTGATGAAAACCCTGCTGATGCAGCGCCTGGAGCCGCTCAACGAGCAGCGCCTGGAATTGCTTGCGCGCTGCGAAGCTGAAGCCAGCGGCCCGCTCGATTGCGACACCTTGCTTGGGGTGCTGTTTGCCCCGGCCATGGGCCTGGAACGCAGCGACCCGGCCAGCGGCGAAGGGCGCTCGTTCATTCGTTTCCTGGGGCGGGTGTACAGCGACACCTCGCCGTTTATCCAGGAATACCTCAAGGTGCATTACCAGCCGGTATTTCAGCGCTTCTTCGAAGCCTTCGCCCTGGCATTGCCGGACTTGCCACGCAACGAGCTGGGTGTGCGCCTGCAATTTGCGCTCAAGGCGATTTCCGGGGTGATGGCGGGGACGGAACTGCGCTTGCTGATGAATTCCATGAGCCTGGGCCGGCCGGCCACTGATGCCGAAGTGATGGCTAAGTTGATCACGCTGGTCTCGGCCGCGATTCGTGTGCCGCAACAAAGTCCTGAGGCCGAAACCGCGCTGGCCAAGGTGTTGGATACCCAGCGTGCGATTCGTGAACAAGCAACTGCGCCTGCTTCCAAAGCGGCCCGTTGAACTCCAAATCCAAGACAAAAAAAACCCGCTGGGGCGGCGGGTTTTGATGTGCAGCGTTTGTAACGGATGAGGCTTCACCCTACGGCTGCGGATGTGAATAAAGCGTGAAAAAAATGTAAGTAAAAGGCTGGGTGCAGAGAGATTCACGAATACCCGCAGAAACCGTTGTTTTTTGCCGGGCCCCAGCCACTCGTCGCCACTGTCAATTCTGACAGTAGATTCGGCTCCTCTTCCCGACGTCTTATTCACCTTGCCTCGTGCGTCAGTGTGGCGCGCGTTCAACCAGTAAGGTAATAGTCATGTCCAGCCGGCCTACTGATTCTTATGATCTCGATCTTGCACCGCCCACTTCATATTTCCCTGCTGTGCAGTTACAGCCGCAATTTACCAGTACGCCTCCCCTGTACCCCGAGACTGCCGTATGGGGCATGGGCATCCGTCATGTATCGCCTGCAATGTTCACCTTTCTTCCGTGGGCTGAGCGTGCGCTCGGCGACTATTACGCAATCCGCATTCAGGACCTGAACAACCCTGCTGCTTCAAAAACCATCAGTGACGCGGATGCCAGCGCTTACTACCTGACGGTGAACAAGCTGCCCCAGGGCGAAGTCCCTATGTTCGGGCGGCTCGTGCGAGCCAACAGTTTGCAGGAGAGCCGGTCGATCACCCAAACCATCCTGATCAAATTGACCAACCCCGGCGGCCGTGATCAGGAGGTCACGAAGAAGTGGCACAGTGGTTTGAATATGTCGATAGAAGGCCTGCCCACTGGCTCGGTCCTGAACAAGGACAACACCGCAGAAGGGCTGTGGTGCCTGATCACCAAATACCTGTATATCCGTAAAAACGACATTATCACCGTGCGCTATGACGGGCTGGCGGTGGAGCATGTGGTCAGTCCGGAAGAGGCTGCCGGGCCTGGGCCGATCCGGGTATTTATCAGCCCGGAGATTATCAAGCAGGGCAATCAGAATGGGCCGGTAGAGGTCGCCTTTACGGTTAAAGACGTGGTGGGCAACGTTCCCGAGGGGGAATGGCTGTATTGCAAAGCCTACAAACTGGTGTCGGAACTTGACTCGTCGTTGCTGGAATACCCGACCTTTCTTGTCGATGAGGTTGAGTCTGATCAACTGGACCTTAACCTCAATAACCGGTCCAAGTTGGAGGTGGAGGTCTATCGGCCGCGCAGGTCGCCCAAACCCAACCCGCAAAATCGGATCATGTTGATTTTCAAGCTTTTCCCGGAGAAAGGGCGAAGCAAGACAGTGACACTGGGGCCCTTCCCCGATACCACCAAGGCTTACCAACGGATCCCCGTCAGCTACGACCTTTTCACGGAGCTGGCCAAGGGGCGTTTTCAAGTGACGTACGAATTGAGCACCAGCGCTGGCGTACTGCTGGGCAAGTCGGGCAGTTACACGGTCAGTGTGACGGGCTTGCCGGTATCAATGCCGGCGGTGACCGTCAGCCCGTTTGAGGCGGGGCTGATCCCTTCGAATACCGACATTGTCGTAACACTACCTACCTACCAGCCGCACAATGAGTTTCTGTTGGAAACCCTGGTGCTCGAAGCCCTCGACGGCAGCGTAAGCCTTACCCTGCCGCAACCGGCAGGCGTCCAGGGCGGCACGCGCCGCGTGACCAAGGAGGCACTCAAGGCGTTTGAAGGCCTAGGCCCGTTCCAGATTTATTACACCACCGATGACGGTGAGGGCACATCGGCGTCCCTGCGTGAATCAGTGAAGCTGCAGGCTCAGGTGGGTGAGCGTGTGTCGGTGTTGGAAGCTCCGATCATTCAAGGCTCCCGCCGTAACAACATCGACCCTGCCGATGTAAAAGACCCTGAAATTCAACTGATCTTCCCCTACGGGAATACGATTGCCGGCGACGTGCTGCATTGGAGTGTGGTCGGCAAGGACGCGAACGGCTCTGCCAGTGGCAAAATCCCGATCAACAGTGCATACGCGGGGGCCGCCTTGCCGTTGGTGTTTTTCCCGGTTAACCGTAAAGTCCTGGATAACAACCTCAACGCCAGCATCAGTGTCAGCTACAGCATTGAACGTGCGGGGCCGCCTCGACAAGTCTTGCGCTCCAGTGTGCTTGATCTTACCGTCGGTGCGGAGGTGAAACTGGAACTGCCCAAAGTGCTGGAGGCCGGCAGTCTGCAGGACCAACTTGACCCCAAAGCGGTGGTCAAGGGCGCCACCGTGGAGGTCGCGTTCAAACAGATGCGCGCCGATGACCAGATTTTTGTCGAGTGGTTGGGAGCGTATGGGGTCAGCAGTATTGTGGTGCAAGTGGCGGGTGACCCGAAGACCAACAAGGTCAATGCCACTATCCCGCCTGAGGTGATTTCCAAGGGCGTGCGCCCCAACGGCAATAAAATCACCGTGCGGTACAGCTTTACCCGTGGGCAATTCACCTACAAGTCCGAGATATTGACGCTTGTCCTGCAGCCGCTCGCGAAGCTGCCGACGCCGATCATCGACGGGGCTGGCGAGACCCTGCTGCCGCTCTTTAGCCTGCCGAATACGGCCCGCACCCGTATCGCCGCATGGGATTTAATCAATAAAGACCAATTAATGTGGATGACCTACGAAGGCACTTTTGCCGACGGCACGTCCTATATCGAAGATACCTACACCGCCAATGAGGTGACGGCTGACGGCGTCGTCAAGGGCATTTCGCCTGCAACGCCGGTGGATCAACTGCGTCGACTCAAGGACGGCTCGCACCTGACCATTCGCTTTTGGGTCAGTTTTGCGCAGATCCCCGACAAGGACACCGCGCTCTTGTTTGGGACCGCCGACTATATTGTCCAAGCATTGGCAGCCACCCTGCCGGCACCGAGCTTTGCCAACAAACCTGGGGCCGCGATTACCGTTTACCCGTTGGACTACGAGAAAAATGCAATAGTGGCGGTGGCGTATCCAGCCATGACGGCTACGCAAAAAATTGTCCTGGAGTGGATCTACCCGGACGGCACCCTGGCCACGATCGCTGCACAGAACGGAGTGGCCGGTGGGCGCGTAGATTTCGCCATCAGTGCGCCAATCATCGCGGCGAGTGTGGGTAAGGTCATCACATTGCGTTACAAGGTGACGTCTGGCACCCGAGTGACGCCGTCTGATGCCCAGCAACTGACGGTACAAGCTGTCCGCGCGACAGACTTGCCGCAGGCAGTGATTAACGGGGTTGTCGATAAAGGCACGTTGGACCTGACCACGTTCAATGGCGATGGGTTCCTGGCATTGAGCCCCTGGCGTTTGAGTGCTGCCGGGCAAAAGGTGTGGATCACCGCACGCGCTGAGGGTGTAGTCCAATCAACTGTGCTGGGGGCCTATCCGATTAGTGGGGTTGAGGCGACGAGTGGCTTGAAGAATGTGGCAGTTTCCAGAGCCTGGCTGCAGGGGGTACGCAACGGTAGCAGTATCGTGATTGAGTGCCGAGTGACGTTTGATGGCAGTGATGATGTATCGACGTCCGTGGTATTTCCGGTCACGACCTACACCGTCAAACAACGGACGGGGGTTATCGCCAACGTTGCGGTAGGGCAGAGCCCGGAATTTGCGGTTCTTTCGAAGGCGGGTGACAAAGCGTTTGTCTCCAACCACCACGGCAATTCGATTTCAGTGATCGATGTGAATGCCCGCAAGGTCATTGATACCATCCCCGGAATTAATTCACCGTTCAAAATGGTGCTGAGCCCGGACGGCTCCCGACTCTATGTCGCCAACTTCTTTGGGCGCACCGTCACCGTCATCAATCCTGCAACCCACGGTGTGCTGATGAGGTTTGATGTGAAGGGTGTTGACGTGGTTCAGGGGGTTGAACTCAACGGGGATGGTTCACGCCTGTTTGTCTCGACGAATGTGCCGTCGCTGATCGTCGTTCTTGATGCAATCTCCGGCAGTGAGCTGCGTCGGATCCCCACTACGCCAAACCCTATCGCGATGGCGCTCAACCCGGAAAAAACGCAGATTTACTTCACCGCAGAACAGCAAGTAACGGCCGTCAATGCCAACGGATTGAGTGGTGTGGTAGCCAAAGTTACGGGGTTCTCCAGGCCTCAGGATCTCGTCTTCAATCCCAACAACATTCCATCCGCCCGTATCTATGTCGCGGATAACGATTTTGTGCGGATCATTAATCCTGTGAACAATGCCCTTATCAAATCGCTGGGGGGGTTCCATTACGCCTGGGGCGTCAAGATGCATCCGACTGCCCGTCAATGCTATGTGGGGTCAGTAGGCCCAGGGGGGACGACGAGTTATCGCGATTCGCTGTTCGTTATCGATACCGTGACGGAAACAGTCATTAATCGATTTACGGGTTTCGACAACCTTGCCGACATCACTTTCACCTCTGACGGTAGTCTTGCGCTTCTGGTTAATCAGGCAACGGGTATCGTGTCGTTCTTTTCGATTTAAGGAGAGGGGTCACCCGATGTAGATGCAAGGGGCAGCTCCACGTGAGGGTGGACTGCCCCTTTTTTATCGGTTCAGATCTTCCAGTGGCTCGATGTCTTGGCAAGCTTCTGGCGCATGGCCTCCACGTTGCTCGCCAACTGCAACGTCAACAACCGATACCCATCCAACGCACTCTGCACCGGCGCCTCCAGCCCACTTTCGTCTGCGGCATGCACGGTCGAGCGCTCCAGCCGTTCGGTAAATCCCGACTTCAACGCCCGCGCCATTCCCACCCACTGCACGCGAATCTGCCGATGTTCGGCCTTCAACAGCATCTGCATCCGCGCCATCGCCTGTTCATCCCGTGGATCGGGCCGGGTATTGCCAAGAATCTCCAGGGTGCTGATGCACATGCGCAAATGCCGCTGGATCGCGTCCAGTTCGGTCATGGAAATCCGTACTTCCTTGGACACCGACGGCATCAACGAGCGCAGTTGCAGCATCGCCGCGTTCAGGCGGTTGAGCAGTTTGAGGTGCTCATCATCGGTGACTGACTGACCGCTGATGATCCGGCTATAAATCTGCGCGCAATCGCGCAACGCACTGGCCAGGTTGTAGCGCCACGAGTACACGGCATACAGCGGCAAGGCGAACGAAAATGCCAGGGCCAGCACAATGCCGATCAGGATATCCACGGTGCGCCACAGGCCGTCCGATATCGGATTGTCCCCATGGCCGGCGACGATAAACACCGTGATCGCCGACAGCAGCGCGATGTAACCGCCCTTGCCAATCGCATGGTAGGAAAAGAACCCGCACACCACCGACATCAACAGATAGGTCAACAGCGGTTGGCCGAAATACGCCTGTTGCACCACCAACAGCAAGCCCACGCTGGCGCCGATCAGGGTGCCATAGGCGCGCTCTACGGCTTTTTTGCCGATATTGCCGTGGTGCTGCAAGCCGCCGATGACGATCAGCATGGTCACCGAGGCCCATTCACCGTGGGGCAGGTTGATGCCGGTGGTGAGGAGGATCGTCGCCAGCAAACCGATGGACACGCGTACCGCGTGGATCAGCTTGGCATGGCGATAGCGACGGTACGGGTCCAGCAAAGGGCGCAACAAGCGCCGAGCGAACACGGGCAAATGCAGGTTCATCGGTAGTAAAGTGGCCTTAGTCGTGAGGGCGAACGCAGTCTGAAGTGTGGGAGCGGGCTTGCTCGCGAATGCGCTGGATCAGTCAAAGGTGTTTCGACTGACACTCCGCTTTCGCGAGCAAGCCCGCTCCCACATTTGAACTGCGCCATTTTTAGAAAATATAGTCAGTGGTCAAGAAACTTGAATCACGGTTGCGCAGGATGTCGCTGAGCAGTGCCTTGTTGCTCTCCTGAAACTTGGTCGCTACCAGCGTGCGGATCGAGAACACGCGCAACGCGTCATGCACAGACAACGTGCCTTCGGCCGAGTTCTTGCGCCCATTGAACGGGAAGGTGTCCGGCCCGCGCTGGCACTGGGCGTTGATATTGATACGACCGACCTGGTTGGCAAAAGTGTCCACCAGCCGCCCGACTTGCCTGGCGTTGGTGCCAAAAATACTCAGTTGCTGACCGAAATCCGAGTCCAGCACGTAGTCGATCACCGTCTCCAGGTCACGGTAAGGCACGATCGGCACCACCGGGCCGAACTGTTCCTCGTGATACACGCGCATCTGCGGGTTCACCGGGTACAGCACGGCCGGGTAGAAGAACGCACCGCGACTCGCGCCGCCATTGGTATTCACCACCTTGGCGCCGTGCTGCGCCGCATCGGCCACCAGTGCGTTGAGGTAGTCGACCTTGCCCACTTCCGGCAGCGGTGTCAGTGAAACGCCGTCTTCCCACGGCATGCCAGGCTTCAACGTTGCCAGTTTGGCGTTGAATTTCTCAATGAAACGCTCGACGACGTCTTCATGCACAAACAGGATTTTCAACGCGGTGCAACGCTGGCCGTTGAATGACAAAGAACCGGTGACCGCCTCATTGACCGCATTGTCCAGGTCGACCTCTGGCAACACGATGCCGGGGTTTTTCGCATCCAGGCCCAATGCCGCACGCAAGCGGTGCGGTTTGGGGTGCAGTTTTTTCAAATCGCTGGCGG
The DNA here is from genome assembly GCF_900215245.1 of Pseudomonas fluorescens. GTDB lineage: Bacteria > Pseudomonadota > Gammaproteobacteria > Pseudomonadales > Pseudomonadaceae > Aquipseudomonas > Aquipseudomonas fluorescens. Next base: position 6,243,005 of record NZ_LT907842.1, on the reverse strand, counting down.
CCTTGTTGGTACCGATAAACGCGAAGATATCGATCTTGCCGCTGGCCATCAGCGCGCTGACGGTTTCACGACCACTGCCGTAGATCACGTTGATCACCCCGGCCGGGAAGCTGTCGCGAAATGCCTCCAGCAATGGGCGGATCAACAGCACGCCGAGCTTGGCCGGCTTGAACACCACGGTATTGCCCATGATCAACGCCGGGATCAGCGTGGTAAAGGTCTCGTTCAGCGGGTAGTTATACGGCCCCATGCACAGTGCCACACCCAGCGGCACGCGGCGGATTTGCCCGAGGGTGTCCTGTTCCAGTTCGAAGCGGCTGGAGCGGCGGTCGAGTTCCTTGAGGGCGTTGATGGTGTCGGTGATGTAGTCGCAGGTGCGGTCGAATTCTTTTTGCGAGTCCTTGAGGTTCTTGCCGATCTCCCACATCAGCAGCTTGACCACCGCATCACGCTGTTCGCGCATGCGGCGCAAAAACGCTTCCACATGCTGGATACGTTCAGCCACACGCATCGTCGGCCATTCACCTTGGCCACGGTCGTAGGCGCGCACGGCGGCGTCCAGGGCGGTGAGGGCGGTGTCGGCATCCAACAGCGGCGTGCTGCCGATATGCACCCGCTCATCCCCCAATTGCACCGGGCTCAGCACCTGGGCCAATGGGCCGTTCCACACCTGCAACTGGCCGTCTACGAGGTAATCACGCTGTTCAATCGGCCCCCCCAGCCGAAATTGCTCGGGAATGTCGGCGGTGGAGGCGGGAAACAGCTGGGCGAGCAGGTTACTGGTGGTCATGTCGCTACCCCTGGAATAGTTGCAAAACATGACTAGAGAGTCGCCCAACAAGCGGCTCTATGGCAAGGCTTGTGCGCTTTCTTGTGCGCACCGCTGTGTGTGCCACGCTTGCCGGAGTAAACTACGCGGCTTTATTGAAGGAGTTCACATGAGTCAGTACCAGCCGGGCATTCTTGCCGCACCGGTGCCATTGCAGGCACGCCATCTGTTTTTTGCCGTGGATTCCCTGCAGGCGGTGCCTGCTGCGTTGGACGCGCTGGTGCAGTTGACGGATTCGGCCGCGGTGGTCGGTGTCGGTGAGCCGCTGGTAACCGCTCTGGGCACTCGGGTTGAAGGGTTGCGCGCCTTTCCCGCCGTCAGCGGCCCGGGTGCGCATAACCCGTCCACTCAGCAGGCACTGTGGGTGTGGCTGCATGGCGTGGATCGCGGTGAGCTGCTGTTGCGCAGCCGCACCTTTGAAAAAGCCCTGGCCCCGGCGTTTCGCCTGGTCCAGATGACCGAGGGCTTCCGCTACAAGACCGGTTTCGATTTGACCGATTACGAAGACGGCACCGAAAACCCCCACGACGACGCCGCCGTTGAGGCCGCCATGACCGACAGCGGCGCCAGCTTCGCCGCCATCCAGCAATGGCAGCACGACCTTGATGGTTTCGCCGCCTTGCCGGCCCAGGAGCGTGACCACATCATCGGCCGCCGCCATGGCGATAACGAAGAGCTGGACGACGCCCCCGCATCCGCCCACACCAAGCGTACCGCCCAGGAGAGCTTCACCCCGGAAGCCTTCGTGGTCCGCCGCTCGATGCCGTGGGCCGAGAACGGCCAGGCGGGGCTGATGTTCCTTGCGTTTGGCCATTCCTTTGAGGCGTTTGAAGCGCAACTGCGGCGCATGAGTGGGTTGGAGGATGGGATTGTGGATGGTTTGTATCGCATTAGTACGCCGTTGACCGGTGGTTACTACTGGTGCCCGCCACTCAAGGACGGGCATCTGGACCTGAGTGCACTCGCGGTTACAGCGCAAAGCTAAACACTCTGTGGCAAGGGTCTTCACCCGCCATCCGTCACCCGCCTCGCAGGCAAGCCAGCGCCCACACTTAATTGTGTCTGGCCAGAGTTTGCGTCTGCCGCAGTCCAACTGTGGGAGCCGGGCTTGCCCGCGATGGCGGTGTCTCAGTAACAGCCAGGCTGACTGACCCACCACCATCACAGGCAAGCCAGCTCCCACACTTATTTATGTCTGGCCAGAATTTGCGTCTGCTGCAGTTCAACTGTGGGAGCCGGGCTTGCCCGCGATAGCGGTGTATCAGTAACAGCCAGGCTGACTGACCCACCACCATCACAGGCAAGCCAGCTCCCACACTTATTTATGTCTGACCTGAATTCTGCGCCCGCCGCAGTTCAAATGTGGGAGCCGGGCTTGCCCGCGATGGCGGTGTATCAGTAACAGCCAGGCTGGTTGACCCACCGCCCTCGCAGGCAAGCCAGCTCCCACACTTATTTGTGTCTGACCTGAATCCTGCGTCTGCCGCAGTCCAACTGTGGGAGCCGGGCTTGCCCGCGATGGCGGTGTGTCTGTAACAGCGAGACTGACTGACCCACCACCATCACAGGCAAGCCAGCGCCCACACTTATTTGTGTCTGACCTGAATCCTGCGTCTGCTGCAGTTCAACTGTGGGAGCCGGGCTTGCCCGCGATGGCGGTGTATCTGTAACAGCGAGACTGACTGACCCACCGCCATCGCAGGCAAGCCAGCTCCCACAGTTGACCTGGGTGGCTGATTGATTGAGGTCAGATCACGTCACACATCCGCTGCTCACCGCGCGCGCCAACCGGCTATTTTTCCCTCGGCATAACCCGCGCCGATCAGCTGTTCTGCAGGCTTATCTGAGCAAACTGCGGCATCATCCCGGCACCTCGGCAGTGTCGGCAGCCATAGACCCCGAGTACGACAGGCTCCTTCGCCACGTCGACGTGCGCACGTTGGACCCAGGTGGGGGCGACAAAGCGGTAACCCTGGCCGGGCGCCGTGGCGATGTAGACAGACTCGTCGTCGCCGAGTGCGCGGCGCAGGGTCTTGATCTGTGTGCGCAGGTTGCATTCCTCCACCACCGTTTTCGGCCAGGCGATACCGAGCAATCGGTTTTTTTCCAGCAGTTCCCCAGGCCGTGAGGCGAGGGCGATCAGCAGGGTCAGGGCGCGGCTGCCCAGCGCCACGGGTTGCCCGTGCTTGAGCAGCAGATGACGTTGGGGCAGCAGTTGGAACGAGCCGAAGTGGATCTCGAACGAGGCGTCATCGGTGAGGTGGCTGCGAGTCGAATACGTCATGTCTTTTACCTTTATGCGTGGGAATCACAGCTCGGCGTGGCTCCTTTTCACCCCGAGCTGCCGGGAAGGGTCAGGTGTTGATGGCAGGGATCGGGTCTGCCGGGTAATCGCCCTCCATGGTCGGGCCGCCGGTCAAGCCGTATTGCTGCAGCACCGGGGCCAGCTGCCCGTAAAATGCGTCTTGCGCCTTGCCGTGGGCATCGGCCAGCGCGAACGGCAAAAACGCACTTCCGATACCGCCGAGAATCGCCGTGGCGCCGCCGAGAATGCCGCTCAGGGTGCCCGCCACCGCGCCGATTTCCGTGGCGCCATACAAACCGGCACCGGCTTCCACCAGGCCCGCCACGGCTGCGCCCGTGCCGAGTACACCGGTGGCGACCGAAAAACTGCCGGTGAGGTAATCACCTTTTTTCAGCGAGTCGACACCGCCGATAATCCCGATTACGCCGCCGATGATGCCGCCCGCCGACCCGATGACCTTGCCCGCCGCGCCGATATTGGCGATCTGCTGCGGTGACAGCGGGCCCTTGCCCACCGGCACCTTGCCGGGGAAATCGCCGAGGGTGCCACCGTCCGGGCGGTTGACCCACGTGATGCCATAGCCGGCTTCCTTGGCGTATTTGGTACCGCCTTCGAGCAACAGCCCGGCAAATTGCAAGCCGGCCGACACGCGGTTGGCATCCGCCACCGGGGTGGTGCTGCCGCTGGCCGAACGCGCCATCAGCACGCCGCTCATCAACACCGCACTGCCGATGTGCAGCAGGCCCTGTTTGAATGCCGGGCTGACATCGCCGAACTTCATGCCTTCGATGGCTTTCGGCAAGGCGTCGGCGATCTTGTTGCCCTGGCGGCCGATGTCCCATACCGAACGCAGCATCGAGACCACTTGCGCCGGGTCAATCTTGCCGCCGTCGGAGGTCACGAACATCTGCGGATCTTTTTGCTGGGCATCGTTGATCGCGGCGGTGACTTTGGCTTCGTCAAAGTTGCCGTTGCCATCGCCGAGCGTGACGTTAAGCGTATCGGTGGTGGCACCACCGAGCAGCGCATCGCTGAGGTTTTCGTTGAAGTTGACCTGCAAGGTCGCCGCCTCATCCGCCGTCGCCTTGTCACCGAGGAACGCCTGGGCCGACGCGGTGCTTGCGGCGAAACTGCTGGCTGCGACGGTCGGGTCCATGCCGGCGGCCACGGCGTCGGTGAAGGCTTTGCCGGTCACCAGTTCGTTCTTGTAGTAGCTTTGGATCGCGTCGCTTTGCCCGGCGTTGGCGGCGACTTTGGTCAAGTCGACATGGCCATTGCCGCCCAGCGCCAGGTTGGCGATGGTCGCGTCGTTGGCAGCGTTTTGCAGGCCAATGCCCATGTCGATCTGCTTGCCGTTCTGGTCCTTGGCGTTGAGGTTATCGTTGAGGTTTTTGCCTGACTCAATGCCATCGGCAAAGTAATTTTGCATGGCGACTTTCAGGGTCGGATCGCTGCCGACGATATCGCTCAGCGCAGGGCCACGGTTGTTCTGCAGGAACGCCTGGACGTCCGGGTCCGCCGACAGGGTCTCAATGCCGCTTTGCAACTGCGCCTTGATCTTGTCTTCGTTGGGGTTCAGGCCGTAGTGAGGCGAGGTGTACTTGTCCATCAAGCCTGCGTTGGGCACATAGTCGCTGACCAACAGGCGCGTCTGCGCATCGCTCAGTTGCACCAGCACCGCGGCTTTCTGTGCGCCCGTGTAGTTTTGCGGGTTGGCCAGGATGTCGGCGGTCAGCGTGGAGGTGTCCACACCGGCGACGGCATCGCGGGTGGCGGCGCTGTCAAGGAAGGTCAGGGTGTCGCTGTCGGTTTTCGGCGCCTGTTTTTCCAGCCAGGCACCGATATTGTCGCGGGTGCCAACGGCGTCGGATTTGCCGGTGGCCGGGTTGTCGCCGCCGGTTTCGAGGGCGTGGAACATGCCGGGTTTCGACCACATGGCGGCGGCACCCGTCAGCTCGTTGCTCAGGGCCGAATCGCTGCCCAGTGCCTCGAGGTTGTCGGGGCGAATCATGCCGTCGTTGCTGCGCTGTTGATCGCCCGGGCGCATGGCGGTGCCGGAGCTGGCCACCAGGCTTTCGTTAGCCATCACGATGGCGGCGGACTTGGCGTTGGCTTTGGCCAGGTCGCCTGGATGGCTGCCCATGAATGTGCCATAGGCTTTCGACGCGGCACCGATGTCGCTCTTGGTGTTGCTGATGAAGTGGTCGACGTCGGCGTGGGTGATGACATTGTCGGCTTTACCGCGACCGCCGCTGTCCAGCGCCGCCATCAGGTTTGGGCTGCTGGCTACGTACTTGAGTACCGCCTGGGCTTCGGGTGGCAAGGTGGTGGGCGGGTTGGCGAAGTCGATGGGCGCACCGTGCAGGCCCCACGCGTCCCAATTCTGCGAGAGCAATTGCGCGGCGGCGCGGGGGCGGTTCAGGTCCAGTTCTTCTTTGGTGGGCGTGCCGCTGGTGTTGCCGGTGAGGGTGTCCCAGTCCCTGGCGCCGGACACACCGAACGACGAGTTGTCGATCCACGAGGTGTCTGCAGCACCCGCCGCGCCGGTGGTCCCGGCGTACAACTTGGCCATTTGGTCATAGAGCGCGGGAGTAATGTCCTGGGACACGATCACCTTGTCGCCGGAGGCGGTGTTATAGCGAATCAGGCCGGGCCCGACTTCTTCGGGAGGGCCGACGTTGGCGGCCGGGTCCAGGGTCTCGTTGGGGCTGGCCAAACGGTAGCCTTCAGCCTGGCTGGCATTGATTGCAAACAGCTTGGCCGAGTCGCCGCTGACCTGGGCGAACAGCCCCGGGGTTTCTTTCTGGCTGACCACAATTCTGTCGCCGGAAGAGGTTTCGTAGCGGATCAGCCCGGGGCCCAGTTCCGTCGTGCTGCCGATCGCCTTGTAGTTGCCCAGGCCTGGCGCCACGGTGCTGGCGTCGGCCTCGATGTAGCCGGCCGCTTTGCTCGCGGCGAGGTTCTTTTCCAGGTTCGCATCGCTCTGCTGGGCGTTGTACTGGTCAACCAGCGTCTGGTAGAGACGCGGGTTATCGCTTTGCTTGAGGGTGACCGGCTTGTCGCTGCCCAGCGGTGTGTAGGTGATGCTGTTGTTCGCCGGTGCCTGCACATTCTGATAGGGCAGGGGAATCGACGGGCCACGGATTTTGGAGGGTTCGAAGGCAGGTTGGTTGACGGCCGTGAACAGCGCGGTTTCGAATTTTTTCTGGGGGCCGTCCGTGCCCTTGCTTTCGGCCGGATCAAGGCCACTCGGAATCGCAGTCATAGAACACCTGGAAGTTGTTTCATATATTAAAGCCCGCGCACTAAGGCTTTCGGCTATTAGTGCAACTGTACTAATTACGCGCACATCACTAGTTGTTCGCGGGCATTGAAGGTCGCTCACGCCGAGCTATCAAACGCGATGAGCAAGTCGCTTTTGTTACAAATGGAAATATCTGCGAAGTTGGGCAAAAGGCTAGTAGTGAAAAATGTGAAGTCGATACGAAAAAAATGCAGATGCCGTGATGAACCGCTCGTTTATAGGGTGGGAAAGAGCGGCTTAGTGTTCAGCCATATTCGAGTTCAGGTGCGCAATCCCCTGTAAACACTGGGTATTGGCTGTGTTTGGGCTTTTCGTTAAAAGTTCCACGGCGAAACGGGGATGAGTTTTTCTCAACGCCAGGTTGAGCCAAACCGTTCACACCCGGTATCTGAAACGTTTCACAAGCTTTCACAGCGAAGGCGTTTTGATCGTGAGTAGTATGGCCCCCATGCAAACCAACGACGGTTCGAAAGCTCACTGTCTGACGTTTTGGGCGTTCATCCGGTTTGCATACTTTCAGCGTGCTGATGCGCAACTGAATAACTTCCCTATCACTGCAAGGAGATGAACATGGCTGATGTCCCACCAGTAAAAGCAGGCGGCGCCGACGACGCTATCGCGAAGATGGAAGCGACCTTCAACATGGCTATCGAAAAGTCGGCAAAAATCACTGAAATCAGCACCGCCAAAAAAGCGGAACTCGACGCCACCAAACAGCGTCCGCAGAACTGATTCGCCAAACGGGCGGCGCCGGCGCTGCCCGTTTACTTCTGGCCCGCAGTTATCCTGATTCTTGACCCCGTTGCACATGCTCAAGGGGGCAAACCCGAAAATGACAGCCTTGATTTCCATGGGCCCGGTCGCCGGTATGGGTGCACCGACCCTGACGGTGACCAGCGGTTTGCACCAGGGCAGTTCCCTGGTGCTCGACCAGCCTGTCTACACCCTTGGCGCGGACCTCGCGGCCGACCTGGTACTTAGCGACCCCGCAATTGCCGGCCTGCACCTGCGCCTGCGTTTTTTTGAAGGCGGCCAGGTCGCGATTGAAGCGTTGGGTGGCGACGTGCTGTTCGGCGCGAATGTGTGCATTCCCCAGGGCAGCGGCCATCGCGCGCGCCTGCCTTTGCAGCTGCGTATCGGCACGGTAGGCGTGCGCTTGGCAGTGCCTGAAGGGGCGGAAAAACCTGCCCGTGCACGCCGTACAGTTGCGCCGTGGATTGTCGCAATCGCGCTGCTGTTTCTCTGCGCCGCAGCGCTGGCTTTTCGCAATGACTCGCCGCCGACGCGCTCGGCAGCCATCGTCGAGGCTCCGGTTGTGCAAACGCCGTCCCACGCGCAGGCCAAGGCCTGGCTGGAGCAGCAACTGCAAGCGGCGCATCTGGATGCGATAAAGGTCAGCAGCAGTAATGGTCAGCTCAGTGCCGTCGGCAGTTTCGAACAGTCACAAAAACCGCAATGGCTGGCGCTGCAACAAGCCTTCGACCAGCGTTATGGCCAGCAGATCGTGCTCAACCCCCGCGTCACCGTGCGTGCCGATGCCGCGCGGCCACGGGTGCGTTTCCAGGCCGTATGGTTCGGCACCAACCCCTATGTGATCAACGACAGCGGCAAACGCCTGTACCCCGGCGCAGCGCTCGCGGACAACTGGGTGCTGGAGCGCATCGAGAACAACCAAGTGATTCTCGCCCGTGGCGAGGAACGCTTTACCTTCACCTTATGAGTCGATCTATGCAATGCACGCACGCCAACGGTCGGCGCGGGCTGGCCTGCGCGGGTGCCGGTACAGCCCGCCGCGGTGGGGGTTGGCCGACCGACATCGCCACCCTTGACCGTGCCCACTTCCTCACGCAGGCCCACGCATGAAAGTCGAACCCCGCCCGTTGATTCCCAGTGATGTGCGCAGCGCGCCGGTCGAGGCTGTTCGCCCGGTCAATTCACGCCAGGCCACCGCCTTCGAAGCGGTCCTCAAGACGCGCAAAACCCAGACCCGGCGTTCCCTGCGCAGTGACCTCGAAGCGCTGACCAGCGCCGCCGGAGTTGATTCGTTGCTGTTCGGCAGCGCCCGTTCCCTGCAACTGCTCGAACACGTGATGGAACACATCCTGCCGACGCTGGACGCGGAGCCGGCCATTAAACAACTGGCCCACGAGCTGATCGGCGAAGAGATCGACATGCGCCGCAGCCTCGAACAGCAACGCTCGGAGGTACATGCCTGATGGCCCGCGATAACCACGACGCCGTGCAACTGCTCAAGGGCATTGGCGAGCTGTACCGGCGCAATGGCCAGTCGCAACGTGCGTTGGTGATGTTGCTGATTGCGGTCAGTGTCGCGCCCCATGACGGCGTGTTGCTGCGCTCGCTGGTGCTGGCGTTTACCGACAGCGGCGACGCTAGCCGAGCGCTGAGTGCGCTGGACCGCCTGGTGGCGCTCGAAGGCGAGTCTGCCAGCCTGTTGCTGCTGCGCGCTCGTGCGCTGTGGTACGGCGAGCGCAAGGACGACGCGCGTCAGTGTTTCAAACGCTACCTGGCCGCACGCAGGGCCGGCGCATGAGTGCACTCAACCGCCTGAATAACCTGGCGCGTATGGCCGCGCAGCGCACCGACGTGATCATCGTCGCGTTCATGCTGATGGCGATTGTGATGATGATCATCCCGCTGCCCACCTACCTGGTGGACATGCTGATCGGCCTCAACATTGCCTTGAGCATCCTGATTCTCATCGTCGCCTTCTACATCGGCCACTCTGTGGAGTTCTCCGCGCTGCCGCCGCTGATCCTGCTCAGCACGCTGTTTCGCTTGTCGTTGTCCATCACCACCACGCGCTTGATCCTGCTGCACGGCGATGCCGGGCATATCGTCAAGGCCTTCGGTGACTTTGTGATCGCCGGCCAGGTGGTGGTCGGTATGGTGGTGTTCCTGATCATTACCGTGGCGCAGTTCGTGGTCATCACCAAGGGCGCCGAGCGTGTGGCGGAAGTGGCCGCGCGTTTCACCCTGGATGCCATGCCCGGCAAACAGATGAGCATCGACAACGACCTGCGCAATGGCGATATCGACCAGGCCGAAGCCCGCCGCCGGCGCTCGCGCCTGGAGCGTGAAAGCCAGATGTTCGGCGCAATGGACGGCGCGATGAAGTTCGTCAAGGGCGATGCCATCGCCGGCCTGGTGATTCTCGCGGTCAACCTGCTGGGTGGCATGCTGATCGGCATGATCGAACGCGACATGCCCTTCGGCGTGGCGGTGCACACCTATTCGCTGCTGACAGTGGGCGACGGCCTGATCGCACAGATTCCGGCGCTGTTGATTTCCGTGGCGGCAGGCACCGTGGTCACCCGCGTCAACAGCGACGGTGAAGCCGGTGACTTGGGCAGCGAGATCATCAAGCAACTGGGTGCCAGCTATCGTGCACTGGGCCTGACCGCGTTGATCATGATTGGCGTCAGCCTGTTGCCGGGCTTCCCCACCTGGGTGTTTCTCGGGTTGTCCGCAGCCTTTGGCGGTGCGGCGTTCGTGATGTATCGCCGGCATACCCGCCAGCCCCAAGGCGAGTTGGAAACGTTGGTCGAGACGCCGGAACCGCTGGTCGAAGCCCAGGCCGAACTGGATGACAACCTGCTCCCCGAGACCCGCGTGCTGCTGACCCTCGGCAGTGGCGTGTCCCAGAGCGCGCCTCGCCAGTTGCTGCGCCAGCGCGTCGAAGCGCTGTGCCACGAGCTGCGCACCGACCTCGGCGTGGACGTGCCGGTGCCGGGCATCTACATGGAGGCCAAGGCCACGCCGGGCAGTTACCGCGTCTCCCTGGAAGGTGTGCCGGTCAGCGAAGGCGAACTGCCGATCAACTGCCTGCTGTTGCAGGACGATCCGGTGCATGTGCAACTGCTGGACATCGCCACCGTGCTCGCCGACTCGCCACTCAACGGTCGCAGCGCGCATTGGATCGAGCGCCAGCACGAAGAGACCTTGCGCAACGCCGGGATTGGTTTCCTGCTGCCCGATGAGGTGTTGCGCGGTTTGCTGGAACGTAGCTTGCGCCGCTATGCCGCCGACTTCCTCGGCATCCAGGAAACCCGTCTGTTGCTGGAGCGCACCGAAGCCACTTACGGCGAACTGGTGAAAGAAGCGTTGCGCCTGGTGCCGTTGCAGCGGGTTGCCGAAACCTTGCGCCTGCTGGTCGGTGAAGGCGTGTCGATCCGCAACCAGCGCGCCTTGCTTGAAGCCATGGTGGAGTGGGGCGCGCGCGAAACCGACGCCGGGCGCCTGGCCGAACACTTGCGTGCGGCATTGGCGCGGCAGATCAGCCATCACTACGCCGACCGCAATCGCGTGATCGGCGCGCTGGTGCTGGCGCCGGGGCTGGAAGACCAGCTGCGCGCGTCCCTGCGCCGCCAGGAGGCCCAGCGCGAATTGATCCCCGAAGACCTCAGTCGTGCCTTGCTCGCCCAACTGCGCCAGGCCTGCGACAGCACCCGTGAGGTGAACAGTGCGGTGTTGCTGGTGCACCCGGAGCTGCGCCGCAGCCTGCGCCGGCTGGTGCTGCGCGGCGAACTGGAACTGGCGGTGCTGTCGTTCCGCGAACTGGCCACCGAATACAACCTGCAAGCGTTGGTGACCATCAGCCTTACCGATATCTCGAACCGCCGTGCGCCTGCCACGGCCTCCGTCACTTCCCTGGCGTCTGCCTCATGATGCGTTTTTTTGTGTTGTTGCTCGCTTTGATCTCGTGTGCCAGCCAGGCCCAAGAGATTGCCAATGGCGCCGGTGGCTCGATCAACCTGGCGTCCGGTGAGGGGCGGATTTTGCACTTTGCCGCGCCGGTGGATTCGGTACTGGTGGCCGAGCCGAATGTGGCCGACCTGCAAGTGGTGTCGCCCGGTACGCTCTACATCTTCGGCAAGGCGCCGGGCAATACCAGCCTGATCGCCCTCGGCAACGACGGCAAACAGTTGGCCAGCCTGACCTTGTCCGTCAGCAGCGGCACCCAGGCGGTGACCACGCCGATGCAGGCGTTGCACCCCGGCAACGGCGCGCGCATTACCGGCGCCGGCAACCGCCTGATCGCCAACGGCACGCTTGGTTCGGTGGCCGAAGCGACTGACCTGAACGCGCTGCTCAACCCGCAGGGCCAAGGTTTTCAGAGTGCGATCAACACCACCGAATACGCCGGCGCAGCCCAAGTGAACCTGCGTGTGCGCTTTGCCGAAGTGTCCCGTTCCGAACTGCTGCACTACGGCGTGAACTGGAACGCGATGTTCAATAACGGCACGTTTTCCTTCGGCCTGATCACCGGGGGGCCGTTGGCGGCGGCGACTGCCGGGGGCCTGGCGACGGCAGGCAGCGGCTCGGGCAATGTGAATATCGACGGCATGCTTGATGCGCTGCAGGCCAACGGCATTTTGCAGATCCTCGCCGAACCCAACATCACTGCCATGACCGGCCAGACCGCCAGCTTCCTCGCCGGTGGTGAAGTGGCGATCCCGGTGCCGGTCAACCGCGACCTGGTGGGCATCGAGTACAAGTCATTCGGCGTGTCGCTGCTGTTCAACCCGACCTTGCTGCCCAACGGTCGTATCGCCCTGCAAGTGCGCCCGGAAGTCAGCAGTGTGGTCAGCGGCGGCACCGTGGATTTCGGCAACTTCCATGTGCCGTCCTTCAGCGTGCGCCGTGCCGATACGCGCGTGGAAGTCGGCAGCGGGCAGACCTTTGCGATTGCCGGGCTGTTCCAGCGTCAAAGCAGCCAGGACATCGAGAAACTGCCGCTGTTGGGCGACTTGCCGATCCTCGGCAACCTGTTCCGCTCCAAGCGCTTTCAGCGCAATGAAACCGAGTTGGTGATCCTGATTACTCCCTACCTGGTGGAGCCGGTGCGCGGTCGCACGCTCGCCACGCCCCTGGACGCACAACCGGCTACTGCAGCGGCCACCGGACCGCGCAGCGGCGGGGCGTTCGGTTTCTACATGAATTGATAAGGGGCCTGCCATGACTGCTTTTCGTCTGTTGATGTTGTTGCCCCTGGCACTGATGGGCTGCCAGGCCCACCTGGCGCCGGTGTATTACTCGCCGCACTACCAGGCGGATGGTTGGCCGAGTCAGTGCCAGCAACCGGCGGCCAAGGATGCGATCGGGCTGGATGAGGATTTCAAACCGACCCTGCCGTTGGGCTGTGCGAACAATTTGAATTTGCTGCAGATGGTCGAGCGCAAGCAGGACCTGAACCAGGGCCGCGCCACGGGGCCTGCCATGGCCGCGCCGGTGGGGCGTGCGGCGCAGGTGTACATCGAAGGGTTTGATCGTGAGCAGTTGCAGCGGCGCAAGGATCAGCAGGAAGCCAAGGCCGGCGCCACCGGAGGTCAGCAATGATTGCGCGCGGCCCGATGTCCGGTGAGCGCGGGCGTGCTGGCGAAGGTCACGGATTCAGGCCTGCGTTTGGCCCGCGTGGTTTAACCGGGCGCCCAGGATTAAAAGCACAACCAAACCCCGATCAACCACCGGCCGGTCGTGTCTCAGCGCGGGTCAACCAGCCCCAGTTCCCTGGCCTGCGCCACCGGATCACTGATCGCTTTGATGCGCTTGGCTTCGATCACCAATCGCCCGCGCTCGGCGGCGGGAATATCGTCCAACGGCAGTCCGGCAACCTTTTGCTCATACCCCGCCAGCACCATCACCAGCAGCTCATTGCGCTGATGCCGGGGCAGGGCGCGGGGCGACTGGGTGACGGGGGCGATGGTGTCCAGCGCCTGTTGCGACTGCCCGCCGAGGGCGTAGGCCAGGGCCAGGTTGCAGCGGTTGTCGAGGTCGTCGGGTTGCAGGCTGAGGCTTTTCGCGAAAGCGGTTTGTGCCGCCGTGGCCTGGCCATTCAGGACCTGGGCGATGCCCAGGCGCGTGTAGGCGACGGGCAGGTGGTTGATGTCGGCAGCCTGGCCCAACGCAGTCACGGCGCGTTGGGTTTTGCCCAACTGCAACTGCGCAGTGCCGAGACCGAGCAGGGCGTCGGCGTTGTGGGCGTCCAGGCCCAGCGCTTGCTGGTAAGCGCGCTCGGCGCCGAGTGCGTCCTTGGCGTCAAGCCTGGCCTGGCCGAGCTTGAGCCACACGTCGATACCGGCTCCCGGTTGCTGGGTGGCGCGCTCGTACAACGCAGCGGCGCTGGCATAGTCGCCGCGCTTGCTCAGGTCATTGGCCAGTTGCAGGGACTTGTCGGAATCGGTCGCAGGTTTGCTGGAACAGGCAGCCAGCAGCAGGGTACTGGCAAGCAGAAAATTCTTGGTCATCGTCACAACTCGTCGGGCGAAGGCGCAGGCCATGTAAGCATATTTTTGCTGGCGCTCCTATGGCTGTTCAGCGCCGGTTTTGCCCACGCTGGCGAAGAGCCTGAATGGTTTTCCACACCCTATGCCTACGTGCTGGTCGATCAGGATGTGCGCAGCGCGCTGGAAGAATTCGGCCACAACTTGGACGTGCCTGTGGTGCTCTCGGAGAAGGTGCGCGGCAAGGCCCGCAGCACTCTTCGCGCCGCCACCGCCGGTGAATTTTTGCAGACGCTGTGCAGCACCAACGGCCTCACCTGGTACTTCGACGGCCACCTTCTGTACCTCAACAGCAGCGACGAGATCAGCACCAAACTGTTCAAGGCCAGTGCGCTGAACCTCGACCAGTTGCAGGCCTATCTCAATACCCTCGACGTATTCGGCCAGCAACTGTCGATGCGCAACGGCCCCGAGGGCGATGAAGTCTTCGTGACCGGCCCGCCGCCGTACCTGGCGCTGGTGCAACAGCATGTGGATCACCTGCAACCCACGGCCGTGGCCCCCCCGATGGCGCGCGAGCGCGGTGTGCGGGTGTTTCGCGGCGCGCAAGTCAGTACCGAAACCCCAACCCAGTAAAGGAGCAGCACCATGTCCGTAACGGCCGTAGACAGCAACCTCGCCCCCGGTGGCGTCAGCCCTGAAGCCAAGTTCAACGCCGCAGTGGATAACGCCAAGGCGGCGGATAAACCGGCAGATAGCACCGACGCGGACGACGCCAAGTTCAACGATGCGTTGATCACCCAGGCCGTCACGATCGGCGGCCAGTTCATCATCATGCCGAAGATGCAGGAACTGCTGAACGACGCCATGTCCGATGACGACGAAGAGTAGGAAGCCCCTATGACTATCAGTCTCGCCGCCGGCGCTACGGCCTTGCCGCCGTCCGCCGGTGCGGGGCCCGCCGGGGCCTCGCAGAACCTGTTCGAGCACATGGCAAACACCGCCAAAGGCATGCCCGAGGGCGCGAGCCCGCACCAGATCGGCTCGGGCCTGATGGAGCGTATGAACAGTTTCATCGACCGTACGCGGGCCTTCTCCGAGCGTGCCGACCTGCTCACCAACAACCCGTCGGCACCGCCGCCCGCTTCGGCTGAGATCCGCACTGCGAGTGCTTCACCGTCCGCTGAGCCGGGGAAAAAGGTCGGCGAGCAACAGGTCGATCAGATCGTCCATTCCCTGGGCAAGATGTTCGACTACTCCATTGAAACCCAGATGGTGGTGCGCGGTGCGACGCAGATTTCCGGTTCCGCCAACACGTTGCTCAAGGGGCAATAACACCATGCCAAGCCCAAACCGCGCACTGCGTCTGTTGCTGATCGGCCTGCTCGCCAGCCTGCTGCAAGCGTGCAACACCGACCTCTATACCAACCTCAGCGAACGCGATGCCAACGCCATGGTCGCGGTGCTGCTGCGCGGTGGGATTCCGGCGGAGCGCAAGACCCAGGACAACGGCCAGCTCAAAGTGGTGGTCGACGAGGAGCGCTTCGCCGAAGCGATGACGCTGCTCGACAACGCCGGTCTGCCGCAACAGAGCTTTTCCAATATGGGCGAGGTGTTCAAGGGCAATGGCCTGGTGTCCTCGCCGGTGCAGGAGCGGGCGCAGATGATTTACGCCCTGAGCGAAGAACTGTCGCACTCGGTGTCGCAGATCGACGGCATTGTCGCCGCCCGTGTGCACGTGGTGCTGCCGGACAATGACTTGCTCAAGCGCGTGATTTCACCGTCTTCGGCCTCGGTGCTGGTGCGGTACGACCCGGGCACCGACATCAACACGCTGATCCCGCAGATCAAGACGCTGGTTGCCAATGGTATTTCCGGCCTGAGTTACGAAGGCGTCTCGGTGACCGCGATCAAAGCCGCCGTCGCCATCAGCCAGAACCCGGCGCAACCACGGCTGGCGCGCTTCATGGGCTTGTGGCTGCTGGAAGACAACCTGCCCCAGGCACGTTTTATGTTTGGCAGTTTGCTGCTGATCGCCCTGGGTGCCCTCGGGGTACTGGCCCGTCAGCATTGGGCGCGGCGCCAGTCCCAGGCATTGTATGTGCTCAAGGAGGGTGAATGAGCGTGTTGGCGCGCTGGCAAGGGTTGATCGCCGAGCCTTTGCAGTTTGTGCGTGGCCCCAGCCTGGGCGCGTGCTTTGCGGCTGATTTGTCGGATGACGTGCTGCACGCCCTGCAGGGCCAGCCGCGTTTTCGCCCGCGCCTGGAGCAGTTGCTGGTCAGCCATTACCAACTGGCGCCCCTCGCACAGTTGGCCACCCCGCCAGTGAGTGATCTGCCGGTGTTGCTGCTGTCGCCTGCGCAATTTGCCCGTTTGCCGAGGTTGTGCGGTGCGATCTGGCACGGCGCGACCTTGAGCCGCGAGATCCGCCGCGACGTGGTCCAGGCGTTGCGTGAAGGCTTGGGCGCGGAGGTCTTCGTTCAGGCCCTGGCCTTGCGCCAACTCGGCGGCGCCGCGGATTTGCTGCGTGAACCTGCCGAACTGATCGAGGCAATCGACCGTGACGGCCACGGCTGTGTTGCCGCGTGGCTGCACGCCCAGCACGCCGATTGGCGGGGTTGGCTGCGTTTGCGTTTCGACTTCCCCAAGGGCTACAGCGCGCGGTTGCCGCGTGACCTGGAGATCGTCCAGGCCGCCGCCGCGTGCCTGCTGGCCGAGGACATCACACCATGAGTGAATTACCGAGCCGCCCCACGGCGCGCATTTTGCGCGCTGAAGACGCTGCGTTGTGGAGCGATGGTTTTGCGTTTCTGCAGGCTGCCAAAGCGCAGGCGGAGCAGATCAAGGCCGACAGTGACCAGTGGCTGCAAGCCGCCCGCGCCGAGGGCTTTGAAAGCGCGCGGCAAGAGGGCGCCGAGCACGTTGCGCAGTTGCTGGTGCAGACCCAATCCCAGGTGCAGCAGTACTTGAGCAGCCTGGAGGCGTCGCTGGCCGACCTGGCTTTAGGCATCGTGCGCGAAGTGCTCGGCGAGCTGGACAATGCTGAGCGTCTAACGCGGTGTACGCGTCAGGCCTTGAGCGCGTTTCGCCAGGACCAGGCCTTGACCCTCTGGGTGCCGCCTGCCGAGGTCGACGCCTTGCGCCAACGCCTCACGCGCGACGGCCTGGTGATTGCCGTGGCGGCAGATGAACAACTGGGTGCCGGCCAGGCTCGCCTGAGCAGCCCGGCGGGCTCGGTTGAACTGGGTGTCGAAGCCCAATTGCAAACCCTGCGCCGCAGCCTGCTGCCGTTTGCCGAAGAAGGTGTGGCATGAACCTGGAGCAGCTGCTGCCACGCCTGACCGAGCGCCTCAACCAGACACGCCTGCGGCCAATGCACGGCACGGTGTTGAGCATTCGGGGTGTGCTGTTGCGCGCCAGTGTCGCCGGGGCAAGCATCGGTGAATTGTGCCAACTGCGCGACCCGGTCAGTGGCCGCAGCCTGAGTGCCGAGGTGATTGGCTTTGAGGGCGACGAGGCGATTCTTTCGCCCATCGGCTCCATGGAGGGCCTGTCCACGCGCACGCAAATCACCGCCACCGGCGAGGCCCTGGGTGTGGCCGTCGGTGACGCGCAGCTCGGTCGAGTGATCAGCCCGATGGGCGAGTTCCTCGACGGCGACGGCACACCGCCGACCCTGGCCTTGCAACATTACCCCTTGCACGCCGAACCGCCGGCACCGTTTTCCCGGCAACTGATCGTACGCTCCATGGCCCTGGGCATTCGCGCCATCGACGGCTTGCTGACCCTGGCCCAGGGCCAGCGCATGGGCATCTTCGGTGAGCCTGGGGTGGGCAAGTCATCGTTGCTCGCCAGCATCATCCGCAACAGCGAAGCCGATGTGATCGTGATTGGCTTGATCGGCGAGCGGGGCAGGGAAGTGCGTGAACTGCTCGACGTGCAACTTGATGCCCCGGCGCGCGCGCGCACGGTGGCGGTGGTTGCCACCTCTGATCGCCCGGCGGCCGAGCGTGTGCGGGCTGCATTTGTCGCTACGGCCCTGGCCGAATATCACCGCGACCAGGGCCGCAACGTGTTGCTGTTGATGGACAGCCTGACGCGTTTTGCCCGCGCCCAGCGCGAAATTGGCTTGGCCGTGGGCGAACCACCGACCCGTCGCGGGTACCCGCCGTCGTTTTTCTCGATCTTGCCGCGCCTGCTGGAACGCGCCGGCCCCGGCCCCACCGGCAGCATCACCGCGTTGTACACCGTGCTCACCGAAGGTGATGCCGCCAGTGACCCGGTGGCCGAGGAAGCCCGCTCGATTCTCGACGGGCACATCGCCCTCAGCGCCGAACTGGCCCAGCGTAACTACTTCCCGGCCGTCGACGTATTGCGCAGCCGCAGCCGCTTGATGGAGCAAGTTGCCGCAGAGGAACACAAACGCCTGGCCATGCGTATTCGTGAGCTGATAGCGCGCTACGGCGAAATCGAAATGCTGATCCGCGTGGGCGAATACGCTGCCGGCAGCGACCCGTTGGCCGATGAAGCCATCGCTCGCCACGCCGCTATCGAAGCCTTCCTGCGCCAGAACGCGGATGAACCCAGCAGCCTGGAACACACCTTGATCCGCATGCGCCAGGTATTGGCATGACACAGGAGCGAACCCAATGAAAACCGACCAACTGCGCACCCTGCAAACCTTGCGGGTGCTGCGCGAACAACGGGCCGCCAGCCAGTTGGCTGCCCAGCAGCAGCGCTGCGCGCACACCCATGGCGTATTGACCGACGCCAAGGAGCACTTGCGCCGGCACCGTGAAGCCATCGCCGAGGAAGCCCGTCAAGTGTACGCGTCCCTCACCGAGGGCTTGTCGGTGGCCAGTTGGCAGGCGGCCCAGGAGCGTTTGCGCGGCCTGTCGGATGACCAGCAGCAACTGGAAAACGACGTGACCCACGTGTCCACCACCTTGCACAGCCAGGAGCGCGAGCGTGATCTGTTTCGCCAGGAGCGCCTGAACCGCCAGCGCCAATCCGACGCCTGGCAAAGCCTGCTCGACGGCCGTGAACGCGCTGAGCGCCGGCTTGGCGAATTGCGTGACGAAGGCATTGGCACATGATCGCAGCCCTTGCCGTTCCATTGGCGCCGTGGCTGACGCACTACGACCCGGCCTTGCTCACCCTGCATAACCAACTGCACCGACGCCGTCGCGCCTGGCAGGGCCGATGCGCCGGGCAAGACCTGCGGGTGAGCTGGGCCGCCGCCACCGCCACCGTCAGTAGCCCGTGCGAGGTGCCGCTATTGCTCGGCCGCGCCCCGGCGCGCCTGCGCCTCTCGGCCGCTGCGGTGGAGCAGGCGCTGGTGCCGTTGGCGCTGCAGTTCGATGTGCAGTTGCTGCCCTCGTTGCCACGCGCGTTGTTACTGGAATTGGCGGTGCTCGACTTGATCGAGCGCCTCGAGCCGCTGCTCGGTCATGCGGTGCAGCTCCTGGCGGCCACCGACGGGCAGCGAGATTACGCCGTGCGCCTGTCGCTTGAGCTGACCTTTGGCAATCAGCCGGCCATGAGCGCGCACCTCGATCTGAGCGAAGGCGCCGCTGTGCTCATCGCGCAGTTGCTCGACCAATATGCCCAGCCTGAACCGGACCCATTGCCCAACCTGCGCCAGACCTTGGCGCTGGTCGCCGGGCGGCAGTCGCTGACCTTGGGTGAGCTGCGCAGTTTGCGCCCCGGCGATGTGCTGATGCTTGAGCCAGGCTCGGGCTTGTTGCTCGACCTGGACGGGCGCCTGCAGGCCCGCTGCCAATACCACGGTGAAGCCTTGCGTGTGCAGGAAGAATTGACAACGCCCCTTTTGGACATGGAGAACACGATGACTGAGGTTGATGCTGCTGCGGCCCTGGATGACCTGCCGCTCAAACTGGTGTGCCAGGTCGGCAGCCTGGAACTGACCCTGGCGCAATTGCGTGAGCTGGGCGCGGGCAGCCTGTTGCAGCTCAATACGCCCGACGTGGACAGCGTCGACCTGATGGTTAACGGGCGCCGCGTCGGCCAGGGGCAACTGGTGAAAATCGGTGATGGCCTGGGTGTGCGGCTGCTGAGTTTTGCCACTCCATGACCGGTTATCAGCCGAATCTGATCGAGATTATCCTGGTCGTTGCGACGATCGGGTTGATCCCGTTGGCGGTGGTGACGCTCACCGGTTTCATGAAGATCTCGGTGGTGTTGTTCCTGATCCGCAACGCCCTCGGCGTGCAGCAGACTCCGCCAAACCTGGTGTTGTACGGCATTGCGCTGATTCTTTCGGTGTACGTGACCACGCCCTTGATCGGCGATATGTACCGGCAGGTGGAGGGCCGCGATCTCAACATCGAGCATGTGGAGCAACTCAAGGACTTGGGCGATGCCCTGCGCCCGCCGTTGCAGGCGCACCTCAAGCGCTTCGCGAATGAGTCCGAGCGTGGCTTTTTTGTGCAGGCTACGGAAACGATCTGGTCGCCTGAGGCGCGTGCCGACCTGCGCGATGACGACCTGGTAGTGCTGATCCCGGCGTTTGTCAGTTCGGAACTCACGCGCGCCTTCGAGATCGGCTTTTTGCTGTACATCCCGTTTTTGGTGGTGGACTTGCTGGTGTCCAACGTGCTGATGGCCATGGGCATGTCGATGGTCTCGCCAAACTTGATTTCGATCCCCTTGAAGATTTTTTTATTCGTGTCGCTGAGTGGCTGGTCGCGCTTGATGCACGGTTTGATTTTGAGTTACGGCTGAGGCACGACCCATGGGCCAGGATGTTTTCCTGTCATTGATGAAACAGGCGCTGATGACTGTGCTGATGCTCTCGGCGCCCGCGCTGGGGGTGGCGATTATCGTGGGCTTGAGCGTGGGGCTGTTCCAGGCGCTGACGCAGATCCAGGACCAGATCCTGCCGCAGGTGGTGAAGCTGGTGGCGGTCCTGTTGACCATCGTGTTCCTGGGCCCGGTTTTGGCCGGGCAAGTGGCGGAGTTGGGGAGCCAGGTGCTCGACAACTTCCCGCTGTGGACACGCTGACCGCCCATGGATGCCAGCCTTACCGCGCAGTTCCTGGAAGTCGCCTACCCGGTGATCAGCGCCGCCTCGCTGGCCGCCTGCCGGGCCATGGGCGTGGTGGTGATTACCCCGGCCTTCAACCGCCTGGGCCTCACCGGGATGATTCGTGGCTGTGTGGCCGTGGCCATTTCCATCCCGATGTTCTTCCCGGTGTTCGAAGCACTGACCGCGATGCCCGAACATGGCAGCGTGTTCATCGCCGGGTTGCTGATCAAGGAGTTTTTGATCGGCATTCTGATCGGGCTGTTGTTCGGCATTCCGTTCTGGGCGGCAGAGGTGGCGGGGGAGCTGATCGACCTGCAGCGCGGCTCGACCATGGCGCAGTTGGTGGACCCGCTTTCAACCGGCGAATCGAGTGTGATGTCGACCCTGTTGACGGTGATGCTGATCACGCTGTTTTTCATGTCCGGCGGTTTTATCCTGATGGTCGACGGTTATTACCACAGCTACCAGTTGTGGCCGGTGACCGCGTTTACCCCGGTATTTGCCAGCTCGGCACTGCTGGCGGTGCTGTCGATCCTCGACCAGATCATGCGTGTTGGCGTGCTGATGGTTTCCCCGTTGCTGATCTCGCTGCTGATTACTGACTTGATGCTTGCCTACCTGTCGCGGATGGCGCCGAACCTGCACATTTTCGATTTGTCGTTGCCGGTGAAAAACCTGTTTTTTTCGATCCTGATGGTGATCTATATCGGCTTCCTGATCCCGTTGATGCTCGACCAGTTGGCGGCGTTTCGCGGCACCGTCGAATTGCTCAAAACCCTGGCAGGCATGGAGTAGCTGATGGCCGACACCAGCGAAGAGAAATCCCAGCCGGCCACGGACAAAAAGCTCAACGACGCCCGCAAGAAAGGCCAGGTCGCCAAGAGCCAGGACCTGGTGTCGGGCATGGTCATTCTGTTCTGCACCTTGTGCATCTCCATCCTTGCGCCCCGGGCCATGGCGCAGGTCACGGCGCTGATTGACCTGACCGCGCGCATCTACATCGAACCCTTCGCCACGGTGTGGCCCCGGGTGCTCGACCATGCCGAACAACTGATCATCGGGATCACGCTGCCGGTGATGGCGGTGACCACCGGCGTGGTGATCCTGACCAACCTCATCACCATGCGCGGCTTTGTGTTTTCGGTGGACCCGATCAAGCCCGAGTTCAAACGCATCAACCCGGCGGAGGGCATGAAGAAGATCTTCGCCTTGCGCAACCTGGTGGAGTTCCTCAAGGGGCTGGTCAAGGTGCATGTATTGGCGATCGCGTTTTACGTGGTCGGCAAGCACGCGTTACAGGCGCTGATGGAGTCATCACGCTGTGGTGCCGAGTGTATGGAATCGACGTTTTTCCTGGTGCTCAAACCGCTGGTGTTTACGGTGCTGTGCGCGTTTCTTACGGTGGGCGCGGTGGACGTGCTGATGCAGCGCTGGCTGTTCGGACGCGACATGAAGATGACCCGCAGCGAAACCAAGCGCGAGCGCAAAGACATTGACGGCGACCCGCTGATCAAGAGCGAACGGCGGCGCCAGCGCAATGAAATGCAGGCGCTGGCCACCAAGCTGGGGTTGAGCCGGGCGTCGATGATGATCGGCACCACCGATGGCTGGGTGATTGGCGTGCGCTATGTACGCGGGGAAACGCCGGTGCCGGTGATCGTGTGTCGCGCATCACCGGAAGAGGCCTTGTTGATGTTGCAGGAGGCCTACGATCTGGGGATTCCCCATGCGCCGGACAAGTCCCTGGCGGCGGCTATCGCCAGGAAAGCCGTACCCGGCGACCCCGTGCCGGATGCCTCATTCCAGGCCGTGGCCGATTGGCTTGTGGCTGCGCGCCTGATCTGAGCCAACCTGAATCAAACCGTGGAATGACTTATTGTGATGAGCGGGCTTGCCCTAATGCCAGTCAGTTAAGCGAACGAAATGCTCAATGCAGCGAAGATCAAATGTGGGAGCGGGCTTGCCCGCGAAGACGTCGGCCCAGCAAACATTGATGTTAACTGACCCACCGCTTTCGCGAGCAAGTCGAATCGTCGCACCGCCGCTCCCACAGGGGATCTGCGCTTAACTGACTGGCATTAGGGCTTGCCCCGCGCCGGGCTGCGCAGCAGCCCCAATAAGATCAGATGGAGGTTGTAGCTCATCATCTACGAGGTCACTCAATTTCATTCGATGCCATCAGTTGCATCCGCCAGGTACGCCACTTATGATTCGCCTCGTCGTTGCCAATTCAACGACTCAGGCTTGGTCGCCTGAAACCTCAGTGCGCACAGGCGCCATCCTTCGAAAGTCGGCGTTTTTTTTCGCCCACACTTTCGTGTTATGGCAGCTGTGCGCGGGACGCCTTCGGGTGTGCCGGGTATCACTGAGGCCCGGTCGACCAACCTGCGTACAGCTGTCACCCTTTGTTTGGTCGCAAAAGTGGCAGCTCCCCTACCTCAGTGGAGTATCGCCAATGTCATATATCCCGCTTCAAATCAGTGCAAGTGAACACCCGGTGCTATTCATCAATTCTCAAGCATCTCTTTGTGACTTACACGCGGTTGCAGGGGAGAGAATGCGTGCCGCGAAAGACGCTATCGAAAGTCTGGCGTGTATGGATCTCAAGACAATCGATATCGAAGATCTGACTCATTTTTTTCAAACGGCTTCGTTGTTGGCGCAAGACGGCTATGCAATCTGGAAAGTATTGGAAGCCAGGGCGATGGAAATTGAGTATCCGCGCTAAACGGGTTTCTTAGATGTACAGATCGCCTCCTTTTTGGGGGGCGATCAATGTGCCTTTCAGGGCTGCTTCGCAGACCAGCGCGGGGGAAGCCCGCTCACCACAGTAGTCATTCCAAATTTAGACCCCTAGCGATGTTGAAACCGAGGTAACGAAGCAATCCTCAATTTGGGTTCCTGCAGGCGTGCCAGGTCGGTTGCAATCTGCGCACGCCAGAAGTGCGCGCCCGCCAGTTGTGCATCCACCCAGGCTTGGCGCAGCAGGACCTTGGCCTTGTCCTCTGAACCGCAGTCGCCCTGGCGCAGGGTCAGTTGCGCCTTGATCCGCAGTATTTGCGGTACAAACCAACACTCTTGGCGGCCGACAGCCACTTGCAGTGTGTCTTCCAGTACTTCCAGGGCAAGTTGCTCCAGGCCCAGCCGCGCCAGGCCCAGCGCGTATTCAGAGCGCAGCAGGCTATGGAGTTGGCTGTCGCCCTGGCCTTGCAGATGGTGCAGCGCCTCGCCCAATTGCGGCACGCCTTCTTCCGGCGAACCTTGGCGGATCAGCAGGATGCTTTCGAAGCAGCGGCGAAATTGCCGCCAGATATGCAGGTCCTGGCAGGTGGTGCTGTCTTGCAGCAGGCCCAGGTAGTAACGCATTTTCGGCAGGTTGGACGTAAGCAGGGCCAGGGGAATCGCGCCCAGGCACAGGGTGTACCAAAGGGTTGCCGGGTGGTCGAGTGAGACCGCTTCGTCGACGCAGGCGCCGATCAGGCGCAGTGCCGGGTCGACCTCGCCTTCGAGCAGTTGCACCTTGGCCTTGAGGCAACGGGCGGCGATGCGCTGGTCAAAATGCACGTCGATGATGTGCGAGCGCGGTGCCGACGGTGAGCCGAGGGCTTCGTCGATATTCTGTCGCGCGCCCTGCAGGTCGCCCATATGAAACAGCGCCACGGCGCGCATGCGTTTGCCGAGCAATTGCTGGTTACCGCTGCTGTTCAAGGCCAAATATCGCTCGGCCAGCTCCAAGGCTTCGGCATATTGGTTGCAGCCACAGCGGTCGGTCCACAGCCCCCACAAGGCGCGCATTTTGTGTTCGGCGTCGCCGAGGTCGCGGGCGTCATCACGAACCTGGCGCCAGGCTTCGCGCATCTCCCCACCGGTGCCGTAAGTCAGCATCAGCACACTGGCCAGAGCCGTGTGCAGCAACATGCGTTGGCGCAGCGGCAATGGGGTGATGGCGTTGCTCGCCAGGCCCTTGGCGACCCAGGTGCGGCATTCGCTGACCAGCGACAGACGCAGCCACAGCGGCACTCCGCCCAGGGTCAGTTCGATTGCCAGGGGCAGGTCGCCGTTGGGTGAATAGGCCCAGTCCAGGGCCGAGCGGATGGTGCTGTTTTCGGGGCCGTAGAGGGCGACCCAGGTTTCCGGCGACAGGCCATCCAGGGTCTGCCCGGCTTCCTGCAACATGCCGAGGGCATACCGCGCGTGGCGCAGGCTGGTGGCATTGACCTCGCCCTGTCCGGCGAGTTTTTCCAGGGCATAGGCGCGGGTGGTTTCCAGCAGGCGATAGCGCTTGAGCAACTGCGATTGACCGGCGATCAGCAATGACTTGTCCATCAGGCTTTCGAGCAACGGCAGGGCGTTGCGTGGGTCCAGGCTGCTGTCGGCCGTCATGGCCTTGACCGCATCGAGGGTGAAGCAGCCGGTAAACACCGGCAGTTGGCGCAACATGGCCTGTTCGTCGCCACTGAGCATCGAGTAGGTCCAGTCCAGTGTGGCGCTGAGGGACCGGTGACGGGCGAGGGCAGTGCGCCGGCCGGTCATTTGCAGCCGAAAGCTGCCGTCGAGCAGGCCGACCAGATCCTGAATGCCAAAGGTGCGTACCCGTGCGGCGGCGATCTCGATGGCCAGCGCATTGCTGTCGAGTTTGCGACAGATGGCGCTGACTGCCGACACATCAGCATCGTTGAACTCAAAGCCGGGGTCGAGGGCGCGCACGCGTTCCACAAACAGGCGCACACCAGACCAGGCCAAGGCTTCGCTGGCACTCAGGCGCGCCTGTTCGTCAGGCACTTGCAGCGGCGCCAGGTCGTGCACCCGTTCGCCTTCGGCGCGCAACGGTTCGCGGCTGGTGGTCAGCACGTAGCATTGTGGGGCGCTGCTCAGCAGGGTTTCCACGGCGTCGGCGGCGGCCGGCAACACGTGTTCGCAGTTATCCAGCACCAGCAGCAAACGGCGGTCGGCCAGGGTCGCCGCGATGCTGTGCAGCGGGTTATCGCTGATCGTCTGGATGCCCAGGGCGCTGGCGAGTATGCCGGCTACCCATTGCCCGCTGGTGGCGGGCGCCAGGTCGACAAAGCAGGTGTCCAGCGTGAACGCACGGGCCAACTCGCGGGCCACCGCCAGGGCGACGGTGGTCTTGCCGATGCCGCCCGGGCCGGTGAGGGTGACGAAGCGCTGGCTGAGCAACTGGTCGGCAAGGCTGGCGATCAGCGTGTCGCGGCCGATCACTTCGCAGGGCAGCCGCGGCAGTGTGAGTTCCTCGGCCCGGGCATAGGGGACCGGCAGGGTTTCTTCGCTGGCGGTTTGCACGGTGACCGGTGCCACAAAGCGATAGCCTCGGCCCGGCACGGTGACGATATAACTGAAGTTGCCATCGTCGCCCAGTGCCCGGCGCAGGGCGACGATCTGCGCTCGCAGGTTGCATTCCTCGACGACCACCTTGGGCCATGCGTAGGCGATCAGCTCGGCTTTTTCCAGTAATTCGCCGGCGCGCGTCGCCAGCGCAATCAACAGGTACAGCGCACGGCTACCCAGGGTCACGGGCTCACCGTTGCGCAGCAACACGTGCTGTCTTGCCAGTAACAGAAAGGGGCCAAAGCCGAGGACGCTCTCAGCGGGCGCCGGGGTGGGGTGGTCTGCATCCATATAGGACACTGCGTGGTTCTTGCTCGAGCTCATCAATTCGTCCTTTTTATAGTCGGGCTTGTTATTGACCATCGGGCCATTCGCCTTTTTTTGGGGTACAGATGTGCAGCAGCAGTCTTGGAAAGTTGATGTCGATCAAAGGGTCAGAAAAGCCGCCCTCCTTTGGGGCGTATTCGTTGTTATGGGTGTGTCGCGAATCCTGTCTCAGTGGATGAGACTGTCTCAACCCTGAAACATTTTATTACTGGAAATAGTGCTAAAGCAGAATGTATGCCAGTTGGCATGTAACAAAGATGACAACAACCGCATGAAATTTATGGTGATTTTCAGGTTGGTTGGGGCGGTTGACGCGGATTTGTTCGGAAACACGAATATTTCTAATTGTGTCGTTCGGGATGCCGAATAAAACCGCCGTGGGGTGGCGGTGATGGATCGGTTTTGGGGGCCAAACGTCTCCATGCACCACCTTGGTACATCGGTATGACGTTCTGACAGATTGCTGATACGAACCGGACTGCGCACCCCTCGGGCCTTGGCCACACCCAGTCAAGTCAGCCGATATAGGGATGAAGCGCGACGGCGAATCAACACCCTCGGCGTACATGAAAATTCCGACAGCCAGGCAATTGGCCACTGAAAAAAATCCGCGCGCCCCGTACTCTAGAGGCCTATGTCACCTGCGCGGATTGTTCATGTCCTCTGTTGCCGATGGGTTGCCCCTCAATAAACGCCTGCCCGCCGTCATCGCCATCTCCCTGGGGATCGGCATGGCAACCCTGGACACGGCCATCGTCAACACAGCGTTACCGACGTTGGCCGAAGGCATCGGCACCGACTCGGCCTCGGTGATCTGGGTCGTCAACGCCTATCAGTTGGCGATTATTGCCACGGTGCTGCCGTTCGCGTCGTTGAGTGATGTGCTGGGGCACCGCCGGGTGTATCTCGGCGGGTTGCTGCTGTTTATTGTCTCGTCGTTGTTTTGCGGGCTGGCCGGGTCGCTGTTGACCCTGACGGCCGCGCGCGTGGCGCAAGGGCTCGGTGCGGCGGCGGTGATGAGCGTGAACACGGCGTTGCTGCGGCATATCTACCCCTCGAAAATGCTCGGGCGCGGCTTGGGCTATAACTCGTTGGTCGTGGGCTTGGCGTTCACCCTCGGGCCCACGGCCGCGTCGGCGATTCTGTCGGTGGCGACCTGGCACTGGCTGTACCTGATCAACGTGCCATTGGGCTTGTTGGCATTGGGCCTGGGTCTGCGTTCATTACCGACGCTGCCGATGACCGGGCATGCGTTCGACCGCCTCGCCGCGTTGCTGTGTGCCGGGCTGTTTGCCTTGTTGGTGCTCGGGCTGGGTACGGCGGTACACGGTGCCCAAGGCGCACTGACCCTGGGCCTGATCGCTGTGGCGCTGGTCTGCGGCGTGCTGTTGTTGCGTCGGCAGGCCGGGCATCCGGCGCCGATGCTCGCCCTGGACCTGTTCAAGCGGCCGGTGTTTGCGCTGTCGTCCCTCACCGCCATCTGTGCGTTCAGCGCCCAGGGCCTGGCGTTTGTGTCGTTGCCGTTCCTGTTGCAGGCAGTCCTCGGCCATAGCCAGGTGGAAACCGGTTTTCTGATGACGCCGTGGCCTGCTGTGGTTGCGGTGATGGCCTTGGTGGCGGGGCGGCTGGCGGATCGGGTGTCTTTGGGCGTGTTGTGCGGTATCGGCCTGTTGATGCTCAGCGTGGGCATGGCGGCGCTGGCGACCTTGGGTAACGAGGCGTCGGCCTTTGACATCGGCTGGCGCATGGCCTTGTGTGGCGCCGGGTTCGGCTTTTTCCAGTCGCCCAACCTCAAGGCGTTGATGACCAGTGCACCGCTCGCGCGCAGCGGCGGGGCCAGTGGCATCGTCGCGATTTCACGCTTGTTGGGGCAAACGCTGGGCGCATCGCTGGTGGCGTTTTGTTTCCATCTGTCCCTGGCCAGCGGCCCGAAATATGCGTTGTGGCTGGGCTGCGTGTTTGCACTGGTGGGCAGCGTGGCCAGCGGTCTGCGCTTGCTGCCCTACGGGAAAAAAGCGTAAACGGCCGTTGTAAATGCGTCGTCGAGGGCGCTAGTGTGGCGGCCTGAATGTTTCGGAATATTTCAGATTTATGTCCAGCCAGGCCCAACGTACTGCTGATCGCACTTCCCGACGTGCCGCACTGACCCTCGCGTTGTGCCTGCCCAGTGACGTGTTGCTCTACCTGCTGCTGCCCATGGAGTCCCAGGCCTTTGGCATCACGCTGGCCCAGGCCGGGGTGTTGCTGGCGGCGAACCGCCTGGTGCGGATTTTCGGCTACCGGCATGTCTTGAATTTCTACGCACGCAACGGCGATCGCCTGACCTGCATGATCGCCGCTGGCGCGGCGACCGTGTGCGCTTTGGGCAACTCGATGTTGTCGGGGTTTGCGGCATTGTTGGGGCTGCGGCTGATCTGGGGGCTGTGTTTCGCCGCGTTGAACCTGTCGACGCAAGTGTTGGCGACTTCCGAACCGGCGGGCGCAGCACGCAGGGCAGGGCGCTCACGGGCGGTGATTGCCCTGGGGCCGATGTTGGCGTTGCCGCTCGGTGGCTGGTTGACCTTATGGGCCGGGCCGCGTCCCATCTTCGTGATTCTTGCCGGCTGCTGCCTGGTCGGCGTTTGGGTGGCGCGCGGGTTGCCCACCAACGGGCATGATTTGCACAGCACAGGGCGCCGCTTCAAGTGGCCGGATAGCGTCGCGACCTGGTCATTTATCGAAGGTGTGGCGCTGGACGGGCTGTTTATCTTTGGCCTGTCGATCCAGGCCCAGAAGATTCTCGGCGGCGACGCGGTGCTGATCGCCGGTGGATTAATGGCCCTGCGCTATGCCTCGGAAATGCTCCTGAGCCCACTGGGTGGCCGCGCGGCGCAACGCTTTGGCGCCACCTCAATGCTGCTGCTGTTCTCGTTTTTGAGTGCCTTGGCGCTGACCGCGTTCGGCAGTTACTGGGTGATTGTCGGCGCGGCCGCTGTGCTGGTGTTACGCGCGCTGCAACTGCCACTGGTCACCACCTTGGTGGCCGAGCGCAACCCGGGCTCGATGCGCGTTTCGGCGCTGGCGTCGAACGCGGTGTGGCGCGATGTCGGCGCGGGCCTTGGGCCGCTGATGGCGGGCCTGTTGCTGCCGGTGGCGTCGGCGCCGTGGGTGTTTGGCCTGGCGGGGGCAGCGATTGCGGTGAGCGCAGTGTTCTGCTGGCGGGCAAAGGTCAGCGGCTGACCGCGGCGTGCGGTCTCAAGCGCTTTTAATGCTGTCCATCCATGCAGGGTCGAAGCGGGTTTGCTCGGTGTCGATCCCCAGCGCCTGCATCTTTGCCGCGTGCGCGTCGATTTCACCGACCAGTTGCGCCTGGGCGCTGGAATTGGCATCCAGCGCATGCATCTGGGTCAGCCCCAAGTGGTAGAAGCGCAGGACCTTGATCGCCGTCGGGTCGTTGGCTTGCACGCGTTCAGTGACCGTGTGCATCACATTGGTCACGCTCATCAGGCTGCGTTTGAGCTGCCAGCCATATACCGCGGGTGCAAGCCAAGGCTGGGTCCAGAATGGGCCGCGCACCAGCGCGAGCGTGATCAATACCCCGGCAAACACGCCACCGACATTGAAGCGAAAGTTATCGCCGCCGGGTTCGCCAAACAGCATCACTGCCAAGCTCGACAGCAGCATCGCCAAGGCGATGAACAGCACGGCCACGATGAGTGTGCTGCGCCGCGTTTGTTGGCGGTAGGTAACGGGGTCGCAGGGTTTGAGCTCGAACATCCGGGGCAGGTCTCAACAGGGCGCGGGGTGGCATCTTCGCATGCTTTGGGCAAACAAGTTGAACGATGAAGCCTGGCGCTTTCTCTAATTTTGTGTAGGCCACCCACTCCCCTTGAGGTGAACGATCATGCCCGAATATAAACAACCCCCCCCTGGCACGCCCAACCCTGACCGCACACCCGGCGAGGAGGAGCGCGACAACGATGCGTTGCGTCCCAACGACCCGGCGGAGCGTCAGGACGATGATGAGCAGCAGGTTGAGCAAGACCTGGAAAACCTGCATGACAAAGCGCGCCCGCTTTAAATAAGGAGGTCATCGTGAGTGATTCCCCCAAAGGCCCGCGATCCAGCGAGCATGCCAGCGGCAAGGATGAACTGGGCTTCGACCCGGATTCCCCCGACGTCGCCGACCCTCAGGTCGACCCGATTGGCCCGGCGATCGCGCCCCTGGACAAGGGCAAGAAACAACCGGCGGAAAAAAAGCCGCCCTACGATCCGTTGGGCGACTTGAAGAAGTAAAGTCAGCCCCGCGGTGGCGGGGCGTTTGCTTGTGTGGAGGTACTTACTTGGGCGGAGCCCAGGTGACCTCGGTAATGCCGAACTTCTCCGCCCAGGGGCGGGTGGTTTTTTTCACCTGTTCGTGACCCACGCGCCCAATGCGGCTGACATGCGCAATGTCGGCGTCGACCGCCGCCCAGTGCCAGGCCTCGGCGTTGTTCATGACCTCGGCGCGCACCACAAAGGACTTCGGTTGACCGTGCAGCTGATAGTGGATGGTGTAGATTTTTGCGGTACTCATGTTGCCTCCCTGTCTTGTTATAGATGGATAGGTAAGCGTTCAAAAAGGTTCACTCAAAATGACAACCTGCACACTGTCGCGGCATAGTGACGGCTTCGCCCTGCGCTAAAGGATCGCGCCATGCCCCGTCTGACTCACAGCCAGCTCTACCTGCAACGCCTGGGCTATGACTCGCCGCCACCGCCCACCCTGCAAACCTTGCAAGCGCTGCAACTGCGCCATGTGTGCACCTTCGCTTTCGAGAGCTTGTCGACCTTGCTGCGTGCGGCGGTGCCGATCGATTTGCCCAGCATCGAGCAAAAGGTTCTGCTGGAGGGGCGCGGCGGCTATTGCTTTGAGCTGAACCACCTGTTTCTGGCGCTGCTGCAGGAATTAGGCTTTGACGCGCGGGGGCTGACCGGCTGGGTCGTGATGGGCGGGCCACCGGACGCGCGCACCGGGCGTACCCATCGCCTGAGCCTGGTGACACTGGATGGCGTGCGTTATGTGACCGATGTGGGCTTTGGCGGCATGGTGCCGAGCAGCCCACTGCAGCTGGACACCGAGGCGGTTCAGGCCACGGCTCATGAACCTTATCGCCTGACGTTCAATGGTGCCGACTACACCCTGTGGACCCAGGTGGGCGAGGAGTGGCGGGGTTTGTATGTGTTCGACCTGCAAGTGCAGGCGGACATGGACTACCTCATCGGCAACTGGTACGTATCGACGCACCCGGCGTCAGTCTTCGTCGGGCAGTTGAAGGCCGCGCGTCTGGCACCGGGCAAACGGTATACGTTGAACAATGCCAACTATGCTCTGCACAGTCTCGACCAACCGAGCGAAAAGCGTGTCATCGAGAGCGCCGATGAGCTGATGAGATTACTGCATGAAACCTTCGGCATTCGCTTGCCGGCCCATCCGCAGCTGCGCGAGACGCTTGCTGGCCTGGTGCTCGCACACTCGCAGGCGTCTTGACATAGACGCCGTCGCGCCAGCGTTTTACCTGCAGTCGATGCACACACCAAGTGACCTGAGCGCTGTTTTCTGAGCGCGTTCAGGCTGGCCCAGGCCCGCCTGAGCGGCCAGCGGCTGGGAACAGGCGACCATGTTGTTGCCCATGACGGGCGAGCGCGCGGACGTGTAGGGTTGGCTGTAATCCAGGTCATCCAACCTGCGTGGCCCTCTTTTGGCAGTGGTCAGTTGTTGCCGCCCGGTGCGACACGTAAACCGTCCGCGAGCAGGATGACACACAGGATAGTTGCTCACCGCCAGCGCGGATGCCAGCAACGCAATCGGCGCACGCTGCGCGCTGATGTGCGTTCAATAGACGCCACCGCTCGCTGACTCAATAACGTGTCGCAGAATCCAAAACGGCGCCCGAAGGCGCCGTTTTGTTGACTAACGTCCCGCTAGGCGATCAAACGCCCAGCACCGCATGCTGCACCAAGGTGAGCAACGGTTGAGGGTACACACCCAGGAAGAACGCCAGCAGGGCGATTGCCAGCAGCATCACGCCACCGGCTTTTTGTTCCCAGTGCAGCTCGGCGTCCACACGGCGCAGGTTTGGCTCGATCAGGTACAGGGTGACCATCACGCGCAGGTAGTAGAACACGCCGATGGCGCTGCCCAGTACCAGGGACGCAACCAACCACCACTCGTGCGCTTCAACACCGGTAGCGACGATGTAGAACTTGCCGATAAAGCCCGCGGTCAGCGGGATGCCGGCCAGGGACAGCATCATCACGGTGAGTACGGCGGTCAGGTACGGACGGCGCCAGAACAGGCCGCGGTATTCGTACAGGGCGTCGGCGTCACGGCCTTTGTACGGCGAGGACATCAGCGTGATAACGCCGAATGCGCCGAGGCTGGTGATGACGTAGGTGACCAGGTACACGCCAATCGCTTCCACGGCCAGGCCTTTGCTCGCCACCAGGGCGATCAGCAGGTAGCCGAAGTGAGCGATGGAGGAGTAACCGAGCAGACGCTTGAGGTTGTTCTGGGTCAGGGCCAGCAGGTTACCGAACAGGATCGACGCAATCGCGATCACGGTCAGCACGTTGCTCAGCACGCCGGTGTTGGCGGCAGGGGAGATCTGGAACAGACGCACCATCACCGCAAACACGGCAACCTTCGACGCTGTGGCCAGGAACGCCGCCACCGGCGCCGGGGCGCCTTCGTACACGTCCGGGGTCCACAGGTGGAACGGCACCAGGGAGAGCTTGAACGCCAGGCCGATCAGCATCATGGCCAGGCCCAACTGGGCGATTGGCGCAGGCATGCTGGTGGTTGCCAGGGCGTGACCGATACCGGTGAAGCTCAGGCTGCCGGCTTCTGCGTAGAGCAGGGCCATACCGAACAACAGGAACGCGGAACCGGCGGCCGAGAGCACCATGTACTTGATGCCGGCTTCCAGGGAGCGCTTGTTGAAGAAGGCGTAGGCCACCAGGCCGTAGGTCGGGATCGACAGCAGTTCCAGGCCGATGAACAAGCCCGCGAGGTGCTGCGCGCTGACCAGCACGATGCCACCGGCCGCAGCCAGCAGGATCAGCAGGTACAGCTCCTCCTTGTTGCCAGGGTAGCCGGTGCCGCCTTCGCCGAGGTAGGCATGCGCGAGGGTCACGCAGGCCAGGGTGGCGACGAGGATCAACGCGATATACAGCAGCGCGAAGTCATCGATCATCATCAGCGGGGTCACGGCCAGTGGCGCGACTTTAAGGGCCGGAATGATCGACAGCAGGGCCAGGTTCAAACCGGCACAGGACAGCAGGAACGTTTGCGAGTGATTGCGGCGCCAGGCGATCGCCAGCATCACCACCACAATGGTGAGGCTGGTAATCAGCAGCGGCGCAAGCGCGATAAAGTGTTGGATCGTGAATTCCATAGCGCTCTTACCGTGCCGAAGCGAGTTGAGTGAAGGCGGTGCTGAACCACTGCTGCACGCCATGCATCGTCGCGGCAGAAGTGTCCAGGAACGGTTGCGGGTACACGCCGATGTAGATCAGCAGCACCGCAAGGCCGAGCACCATGATCAGTTCGCGAGCATCCATCCCTTGCAGGACGGTGTCGGACTTGGCCGGGCCGAAATAGGCGCGGTGGATCATGATCAGCGAGTAAACCGAACCGAACACCAGGCCGGAAGTCGCAATGGCACTGATCCACGGTGTGTGCACGAACGAACCCATCAGGATCAGGAACTCGCCGATGAAGTTGCCGGTGCCCGGCAAGCCCAGGGAGGCGGCGGCGAAGAACAGGCTGATCGCCGGCAGGTAAGCGATGCGTGACCACACGCCACCCATTTCACGCATGTCACGGGTGTGCAGGCGCTCGTACAGCTGGCCACTGAGGATAAACAGCGCGGCGGCCGAGACACCGTGGGCCAACATCTGGATCACTGCGCCTTGCAACGCCAGCTGGCTGCCGGAGTAGATGCCGATCAGTACGAAACCCATGTGGGAAACGGACGAGAAGGCGATCAGACGCTTGATGTCGGTTTGGGCGAAGGCCAGGAACGCACCGTAGAAGATCCCGATCAGACCCAGGGTCATGGCGATCGGCGCAAACTCGGCCGAGGCATTCGGGAACAGCGGCAGGGCGAAACGCAGCAGGCCGTAGGCCGCCGTTTTCAGCAGGATACCCGCCAGGTCCACGGAACCTGCGGTCGGCGCCTGGGCGTGAGCGTCAGGCAACCAGGAGTGGAACGGCACCACCGGCAGCTTCACCGCGAACGCGATGAAGAAGCCCAGCATCAGGATGTACTCGGTGGTCAGGGACATCTTGGTTTTCAACAGGTCGGCGTAGTTGAACGTGATCACGCCCGTGCTGTTGAAGTTGACCAGTACCAGACCCAGGATCGCCACCAACATGATCAGGCCGGAAGCCTGGGTGAAGATGAAGAACTTGGTCGCCGCGTAGATCCGGGTTTTCTTGCCGTCCGAAGAACTGTGACCCCAGAGCGCGATGAGGAAGTACATCGGCACCAGCATCATTTCCCAGAAGAAGAAGAACATGAACAGGTCGAGGGCGAGGAACACGCCGACAACGCCGCCCAGGATCCACATCAGGTTCAGGTGGAAGAAGCCCACGTGACGCTGAATCTCTTTCCAGGAGCAGAGTACCGAGAGGATACCCAGCAGGCCGGTCAGCAGGATCATCAACAGCGACAGGCCGTCGAGGGCCAGGTGCACGTTGATGCCGAAGCGCTGGATCCACACGTGCTTGAATTCAAGCGCGAAGGTCGGATCGACACCCGGTGCCGGAGCAAATGAATAGTCGCCATGGGCCCACAGCCAGAGGCCGAGCGCGAGTTCCAGGGACATGGTCAGCAACGCAATCCAGCGGGGGAGGGTGGCGCCGAAGCGTTCACCCATCCAGCAGAGCAGGCCGCCGATAA
This sequence comes from Pseudomonas fluorescens, assembly GCF_900215245.1. Classification (GTDB taxonomy): domain Bacteria; phylum Pseudomonadota; class Gammaproteobacteria; order Pseudomonadales; family Pseudomonadaceae; genus Aquipseudomonas; species Aquipseudomonas fluorescens. The sequence goes on along the minus strand of NZ_LT907842.1, from coordinate 6,207,681 downwards.
AGGGGATCAGGATTAGCCAGGGCAGAATCATGACGGGCTCGTTTCCTTTTGCAAGTTCGCAAAGTACGCAATGTTCATAGTCATACCGCTACCACCACGATGGCGCCGATCACCAGCACGGCGCCGACGGCCATGGAAGCTGCATACCAACGCAATTGGCCCGTCTCGCTGCGGCTCAGGGCGGTGTGACCGGCCTTGGCGGCGCGCGGGATCAAACCGATGGTCTGGTCGAGCGGGTCTCTGCGCAGTACATGGCTGATCGCAAGGTAAGGCTTGACGAACAGTTTGTCGTAGATCCAGTCGAAGCCCCAGGCGGCGAACCACCAGGCCGAAAGGAAGCGGCCAATGCCACTGTTGGCGACGGCGGTCACGAAGCGACGCTTGCCGAGGAACAACAGGGCCGCCAGCAGGATACCGGCGATGGCGATGGCGCCGGAGGCGATCTCCAGGCTGTGCTTGGCAGCGCCGCCGGCATGCCCAGCGCTTTCCGGCAATACACCGGCCAGTGGCGGGGTGATCATGGCGCCGATGAAGGTCGACAGGATGATCAGCACCGACAGTGGCAGCCAGTGGGAGATACCGTGGCCTGCGTGTGCTTCGGTCTTGGCTTCACCGTGGAAGGTGATGAAGATCAGGCGGAAGGTGTACAGCGAGGTCATGAAGGCACCCACCAGACCTGCGTAGAGCAGATTCTGGTTACCGCTGGCAAAGGCTTCCCAGAGGATTTCGTCTTTGGAGTAGAAACCGGCGGTCACCAACGGCAGGGCAGCCAGCGCCGCACCCCCCACAATGAAGCTGGCGTAGGCCAACGGCAGTTTCTTCCACAGGCCGCCCATCTTGAAGATGTTCTGCTCGTGGTGGCAGGCAACGATCACCGCACCCGAAGCAAGGAACAGCAGCGCCTTGAAGAACGCGTGGGTCATCAGGTGGAAGATCGCCGCGTCCCAGGCACCGACGCCCAGGGCCAGGAACATGTAGCCGATCTGGCTCATGGTCGAGTAGGCGAGGATACGCTTGATGTCGGTCTGCACCAGCGCGGCGAAGCCGGCCAGTACCAGGGTCACGCCGCCAACCAGGCCCACCAGGTGCAGGATTTCCGGCGCCAGGGTGAACAGGCCGTGGGTACGGGCGATCAGGTAGACACCGGCGGTGACCATGGTTGCGGCGTGGATCAGTGCGGAGACCGGAGTCGGGCCGGCCATCGCATCCGCCAGCCAGGTTTGCAGCGGCAGTTGTGCGGATTTACCCACAGCGCCACCCAGCAGCATCAGGGTCGCCAGGGTGATCCAGAAATCACCGACCTGGAACTTCTGCGGTGCCAGCACCAGCAGTTCCTGGATGTTCAGCGTGCCCACTTGTTGGAACAGGATGAACAGGCCGATGGCCATGAACACGTCGCCGATGCGGGTGACGATAAAGGCCTTGAGTGCCGCGTTACCGTTGTTGCGGTTGCTGTAGTAGAAACCGATCAACAGGTACGAGCACAGGCCCACGCCTTCCCAGCCGAAGTACAGGAACAACAGGTTATCGCCGAGGACCAGGAACAGCATGCTGGCGATAAACAGGTTGGTGTAGGCGAAGAAGCGCGAGTAACCGGCCTCACCGCGCATGTACCAGGACGCGAACAGGTGGATCAGGAAGCCTACACCGACGACCACGCCAAGCATGGTGATCGACAGGCCGTCGATGTAGAGGGCGAAGTTGGGCTTGAAGCCCTCCACCGACATCCACTGCCACAGTACCAGGGTGTAGTGGCCGCCTTCCGGCGGCGCCACGTTGAATTGCCAGATGACATAGGCGGCGACAATCGCCGACAGGCCAATGGAACCCACACCCACCAGGGCAGACAGGTTTTCCGACCAGCGTCCACGGGAGAACGACAGCAGCAGGAAACCGATCAGGGGAAATACGAAAGTCAGAAAGATCATGTTCATCCGCGCATCTCACTGGCAGCGTCGATATCAAGCGTGTGGAAGCGACGATACAGTTGCAGCAGGATCGCCAGGCCAATACTGGCCTCGGCGGCTGCCAGGCTGATCACCAGGATGAACATGACTTGTCCATCCGGCTGGCCCCAACGTGCACCCGCAACGATGAACGCCAGTGCTGCGGCGTTCATCATGATTTCCAGGCTCATCAACACGAACAGAATGTTACGGCGGACCATCAGGCCGACCAGGCCAAGGCAGAACAGGATGCCGGCGACCGCCAGACCATGCTCCAAAGGGATAGCAGGCATCGTCATTGCTCCTTGGCTTCGTTGCGGCCCAAGTGGAAGGCGGTGATGGCTGCCGCGAGCAGCAGCATCGAAGCCAGTTCGACCACCAGCAGGTACGGGCCGAACAGGCTGATGCCCACGGCCTTCGCGTCTACGGTGGTGTGGCCGATGGCCTGGCCGCTCTGGTGAGCGAACAGCACATACAGCAGTTCACCCAGCAGCAGGGCGGCCAGGACAACCGGGCCAAGCCAGATGCCGGGTTTGAGCCAGACGCGCTCCTGGGCGACCGAAGCCGGCCCCAGGTTGAGCATCATCACCACAAACACGAACAGCACCATGATGGCGCCGGCGTAGGCAATCACTTCCAGGACACCGGCGAACGGTGCGCCGAGGCTGAAGAAGGTCATGGCCACGGCGATCAGCGAAATGATCAGGTAGAGCAGGGCGTGCACGGGGTTGGTGTTGGTGATCACGCGAAGCGTGGACACCACTGCAATACCCGACGCGAAATAGAAAGCGAATTCCATCTTTCTTCCTTAAGGCAGCAAGCTCTTCACGTTGATCGGCTCGGCTTCGTTTTGTGCGGCGCCTTTCGGCTTACCGGCAACGGCCATACCTGCAACACGATAGAAGTTGTAATCAGGGTTTTTACCGGGACCAGAGATCAACAGATCTTCTTTCTCGTACACCAGGTCCTGACGTTTGAACTCGGCCATCTCGAAATCCGGTGTCAGCTGGATCGCGGTGGTCGGGCAAGCTTCCTCGCAGAGGCCGCAGAAAATGCAGCGCGAGAAGTTGATGCGGAAGAAGTCCGGGTACCAGCGACCGTCTTCGGTTTCAGCTTTCTGCAGGGAGATGCAGCCTACCGGGCACGCCACGGCGCACAGGTTGCAGGCTACACAACGCTCTTCGCCATCGGGGTCGCGGGTCAGCACGATACGGCCGCGATAGCGCGGCGGCAGGTACACCGCTTCTTCCGGGTATTGCAGGGTGTCGCGTTTGCGGAAGCCGTGACCGAACACCATCACCAGGCTTCGCAACTGGGTACCGGTACCCTTAACGATGTCGCCAATATATTTGAACATGGGTCAAATCCTCACTGAACCGCGCCGGCTGGCGTGTTCAACAACACAACGGCAGCCGTCACCAGCAAATTGATCAGGGTCAGCGGCAGGCAGAATCTCCAGCTGAAATCCATCACCTGGTCATAGCGCGGGCGCGGAATAGAGGCGCGCAGCAGGATGAACAGCATGATGAAGAACGCCGTCTTCAAGAAGAACCAGAAGAACGCCAGTTGCGGCAAGATGTTGAACGGACCGTGCCAGCCGCCGAAGAACAGCGTGACCAGCAGGGCCGAGATCAAGATGATGCCGATGTACTCGCCAACGAAGAACATGCCCCATTTCATGCCGGCGTATTCAATGTGGTAACCGTCGGCCAGTTCCTGTTCCGCTTCCGGCTGGTCGAACGGGTGACGGTGAGTCACGGCGACGCCAGCGATGAAGAAGGTGCAGAAGCCAAAGAACTGCGGAATGATGAACCACAGGTTCTGCGCCTGGTACTCGACGATGTCGCGCATGTTGAACGAGCCGACCTGCACCACGATGCCCATCAGCGCGAGGCCCATGAACACTTCGTAGGACACGGTCTGGGCCGAAGCCCGCAAGCTGCCCAGCAGGGCGAACTTGTTGTTACTCGACCAACCGGCGAACAGCACCGCGTAGACCGACAGACCGGCCATGGCGAAGAAGAACAGCAAGCCGATGTTCAGGTCCGCCACGCCCCAGGTCGGGGTGATCGGGATAACGGCGAAGGCGATCAGCAAGGCGCTCATGGCCACGACCGGTGCCAGGGTGAAGATCACCTTGTCGGCAAACGGTGGGGTCCAGTCTTCCTTGAAGAACATTTTCAGCATGTCGGCGGCGATCTGGAACATACCAAACGGGCCAACGCGGTTCGGACCGTAACGGTCCTGCCACCAGCCCAGCAGGCGACGCTCGACGAAGCTGAGCAGGGCGCCCGCGACGACCACGGCCAACAGGATCACGATGGCCTTGACGACCGAGATGATCACGTCGATCACTTCAGGGGTGAACCAGGTCATTGCGCTGCCTCCTGCAGACCGTCAACGGTTTGGCCAAAGATCGCAGGCGGGATACCGGCGAGGCCTTTTGGCAGTGCCACCAGACCCGCACCCAACTCGTCGTTGATACGCAGCGGCAGACGCAGGGTCTTGCCACCGACGTTCAGGCTGAGCAGGGCGCCGTCGTTGACACCCAGGCGGTCGGCTTCGGACTTGGCCACGGACACGTAGGCGGCCGGAATGCGCTCTTGAACCGGTGCGGCTTTGGAAGAGGTTTCTTCGCTGCCGAACAGGTGGAAGAACGGCACAACCTGCCAGGTGCCCTGGGCCGGGTTGAACGGACGCGGGACGGCGGCGAACCAGTTCAGCGCATCACCGGTGCTTTCGATCAGGCGGGTGCCTGGGTCGCCAGCGCGGATATGACCACCGACTTCGTCCTGGAACTTGTTCCAGGCCTGCGGCGAGTTCCAGCCCGGCGACCAGGCAAACGGCACCTGTTGACGCGGCTCGACCGAACCCGAATAACCTTCCATGGAGAAGGCGAACGCGGTGTCGTTGTCCTGCGGTGTACGCGGTTCGTGCACGCTGATGTCAGCACGCATGGCGGTACGCCCGGAGTAACGCAGCGGCTCACGGGCCAGCTTCATGCCCTTGATGCGGAACGCGGCGGACGGTGCCGCGTCGACAATGCGCGCCAGTTGCGGGGCGCTTGCGGCGACGGCTGCGGTGACGTGGTCGAGCTGGGTCCAGTCGAGTGGCTGGTTCAGCAGGGTCGAGCGCAGGGCATGCAGCCAGCGCCAGCCTTCGTGAACCAGGATGCTGGCGTCCATGTATTTCGGATCGAACACCTGGAAGAAGCGCTGGGCACGGCCTTCCTGGCTGACCAGGGTACCGTCGCCTTCGGCGAAGGTGGCGGCTGGCAGCACCAGGTCGGCACGCTCGCTGGTGGCGGTCTTCTGGTGATCGGCAACGATCAGCACCTTGGCGGCGTCCAGCGCGGCGTCAACCTTGGCCGAATCGGTGCGGGTGTACAGGTCGTTTTCCAGTACCACGATGGCGTCAGCTTTGCCGTCGGTCACAGCCTGCAGGGCGGCGTCGAGGGACTCGCCACCGAGCATGGCCAGGCCAAGGCTGTTGGCTTCCGGCACGACGAGGCTGATGGAACCGTTCTTGTCGCGCAGCTTCAAGGCTTTGGCGATGTTGGCGGCGGCTTCGATCAGCGCTTTGGAACCCAACGAGGTGCCGGCAATGATCAATGGACGCTTGGCGGCCAGCAGGGCGTCGGCGATGCGCTGGGCCAGTTCCGCGGCTTCCGTGTCCAGGCCTTCGACGGCAGGTGCGCTGGCGTCCAGGGCGTGGGCCACGGCGAAACCAATACGCGCCAGGTCGTCAGGCGCGGCGTGCACGCATTCTTCGGCGATGTCGTCGAGCTTGGTTTCAGCCAGGCTTGCGATAAACAGCGGGTTCAGCGCGTGCTGGCCGATGTTTTTCACCGCGGCGTCAAGCCAAGGCTGTACGCGCATGGCGTCGGCCATGTCTTCGGCCTTGCCTTTGACCGACTGACGCAGCGACAGCGCGATACGCGCAGCGGTCTGGGTCAGGTCTTCGCCGAGGACGAAGATCGCATCGTGGTCTTCGATGTCGCGCATGTTCGGAACCGGCAGCGGGCTGTCGTTCAGCACCTGCAGGACCAGGCGAATGCGCTCCAGCTCAGCGGCTTCGATACCGGAGTAGAAGTGCTCGGCACCGACCAGCTCGCGCAACGCGAAGTTGCTTTCGAGGCTGGCGCGTGGCGAACCGATACCGACGATGTTGCGGCCGCGCAACAGGTCGGCGGCTTTATCCAGTGCTTCGTCGGTGCTCAGCTTGGCGCCACCGGCCAACAGCGGCTGGCGTGGGCGGTCTTCGCGGTTGACGTAGCCATAGCCGAAACGGCCACGGTCGCACAGGAAGTACTGGTTGACCGAACCGTTGAAGCGGTTTTCGATCCGCCGTAATTCGCCGTAGCGCTCGCCCGGGGAGATGTTGCAACCGCTGGAGCAGCCATGGCAGATGCTCGGTGCGAACTGCATGTCCCACTTACGGTTGTAACGCTCGGAGTGCGTCTTGTCGGTAAACACACCGGTCGGGCAGACCTCGGTGAGGTTGCCGGAGAACTCGCTTTCGAGCACGCCGTCTTCAACGCGACCGAAGTACACGTTGTCGTGGGCGCCGAATACGCCCAGGTCGGTGCCGCCGGCGTAGTCTTTATAGAAACGCACGCAACGGTAGCAGGCGATGCAGCGGTTCATTTCGTGGGAAATGAACGGGCCGAGGTCCTGGTTCTGGTGAGTGCGCTTGGTGAAGCGATAACGGCGCTCGTTGTGGCCGGTCATCACCGTCATGTCTTGCAGGTGGCAGTGACCGCCTTCCTCACAGACCGGGCAGTCGTGGGGGTGGTTGGTCATCAGCCATTCGACAACGCTGGTGCGGAACGCCTTGGATTCTTCATCTTCGATGGAGATCCAAGTGTTGTCGGTGGCTGGGGTCATGCAGGACATGACGATACGACCACGGGTGTCGTTTTCGTCGGTGTACTGCTTGACCGCACACTGGCGGCAGGCACCCACGCTACCAAGCGCGGGGTGCCAGCAGAAATAAGGGATGTCGAGGCCTAGTGACAGACATGCCTGTAACAGGTTGTCCGCCCCATCGACTTCGAGCGCTTTGCCGTCTACGTGGATAGTGGCCATGGTTCAAAGTTCTTCGTTGGCCCGTTGTCAGCGGGCGTGGCTAATGGAATCTTGTTATTCATGTGCATCTACACAGCCATACAGGCGTCAGCACATGAGCAGGCGAAGGGCACGGACCCTTCGCCTGGTTAAGCGTTACGCGCCGACTACGATCGGCCTCGCCAGAGGCGGGACGGCGGCGCTGGTAGGCGCGATGCCGGCTTCGAACTCCGAACGGAAGTATTTGATTGCGCTGCCCAATGGCTCCACGGCGCCCGGTGCGTGAGCACAGAAGGTCTTGCCTGGGCCGAGGAAGCCGACCAGACCCAGCAGGGTCTCGATGTCGCCTGGCTGGCCTTCGCCTTTCTCGATCGCCATCAACAGCTTCACGCTCCATGGCAAACCGTCACGGCACGGGGTGCAGAAGCCGCAGGATTCGCGGGCGAAGAACTGCTCCATGTTGCGCAGCAACGACACCATGTTCACGGTGTTGTCCACCGCCATCGCCAAGCCAGTACCCATACGGGTGCCGACCTTGCCGATGCCGCCGGCGTACATTTGTGCGTCGAGGTGCTCGGGCAGCAGGAAGCCGGTGCCGGCGCCGCCTGGTTGCCAGGCCTTGAGGGTGTAGCCGTCGCGCATACCGCCGGCGTAGTCCTCGAACAACTCGCGGGCGGTCACGCCGAATGGCAATTCCCACAGGCCCGGGTTCTTGACCTTGCCGGAGAAGCCCATGAGCTTGGTGCCCATGTCTTCGCTGCCTTCGCGGGCCAACGATTTGTACCAGTCCACGCCGTCGGCGATGATCGCCGGCACGTTGCACAGGGTCTCGACGTTGTTCACGCACGTCGGCTTGCCCCACACGCCGACGGCGGCAGGGAAGGGCGGCTTGGAGCGCGGGTTGGCGCGGCGGCCTTCGAGGGAGTTGATCAGTGCGGTTTCTTCACCGCAGATATAACGCCCGGCGCCGGTGTGCACGAACAGTTCGAAGTCAAAACCGGAACCGAGGATGTTCTTGCCCAGCAGGCCGGCGGCCTTGGCTTCTTCCACGGCACGGTTCAGGTGCTTGGCGGCGGTGGTGTATTCGCCACGCAGGAAGATGTAGCCACGGTAGGTTTTCAGTGCACGGGCACTGATCAGCATGCCTTCGATCAGCAGATGGGGCAGTTGCTCCATCAGCATGCGGTCTTTCCAGGTGTTCGGCTCCATTTCATCCGCGTTGCACAGCAGGTAGCGAATGTTGATGGATTCGTCTTTGGGCATCAGCCCCCACTTAACGCCAGTGGGGAAGCCAGCACCGCCGCGACCTTTAAGGCCGGCGTCTTTCACGGTCTGGACGATATCGTCCTGGGCCATGTCGGCGAAGGCTTTGCGCGCCGCGGCGTAACCGTTCTTGGCCTGGTACTCGTCGAGCCATACCGGCTCGCCGTCGTCACGCAGGCGCCAGGTCAGCGGGTGGGTCTCGGCCGAACGCTTGATCAGGTTGGCCGGGCCGAAAGAAGTCAGGGTCATGGGTAGCCCTCGAGCAATTGGGTGACGCCAGCAGGCTGCACGTCACCGAATGTGTCGTCGTCGATCATCAACGCCGGCGCCTTGTCGCAGTTACCCAGGCAGCACACCGGCAGCAGCGTGAAGCGGCCATCCGGAGTGGTCTGGCCGAGGCCGATGCCCAGCTTGTTCTGGATCTCACTGACCACGGACTCGTGGCCACCGATGTAGCAGACCATGCTGTCGCACACGCGAATAATGTGGCGACCCACCGGCTGGCGGAAGATCTGGCTGTAGAACGTGGCCACACCTTCAACGTCGCTGGCGGGGATGCCAAGGATCTCGCCGATGGCGTAGAGGGCGCCGTCCGGCACCCAGCCACGTTCCTTCTGGACGATCTTCAAGGCTTCGATAGACGCCGCGCGCGGGTCTTCGTAGTGATGCAGCTCGTGCTCGATGGCCGAGCGCTCGGTTTCACTCAAGGTGAAACGGTCTGTCTGGATAAGCGTGCTATTCATGCTTAGCGGTCCACGTCGGCCATAACGAAATCGATACTACCCAGGTACGCAATCAAGTCCGCGACCATTTCACCTTTGATCACCGAAGGGATCTGCTGCAGGTGCGGGAAGCTTGGAGTGCGAATCCGGGTGCGGTAGCTCATGGTGCCGCCATCGCTCGTCAGGTAATAACTGTTGATACCCTTGGTCGCTTCGATCATCTGGAAGGATTCGTTGGCCGGCATCACCGGGCCCCACGAAACCTGCAGGAAGTGCGTGATCAGGGTTTCGATGTGTTGCAGCGTGCGCTCTTTCGGCGGCGGCGTGGTCAGCGGGTGGTCCGCCTTGTACGCGCCTGCCGGCATGTTGCGCATGCATTGCTCGATGATCTTCAGGCTCTGGCGCATTTCTTCGACGCGCACGATGCAACGGTCGTAGGCATCGCCATTGGCCGCCAACGGCACTTCGAATTCGAAGTTCTCGTAGCCGGAGTACGGGCGCGCTTTACGCAGGTCGAAATCGCAACCGGTGGAACGCAGGCCAGCACCGGTGACGCCCCATTCCAGGGCCTCTTTGGTGTTGTAGGCCGCGACCCCAATGGTCCGGCCCTTGAGGATGCTGTTGTCCAGGGCGGCTTTCTGGTACTCGTCCAGACGCTTGGGCATCCAGTCGATGAATTCCTTGACCAGGCGTTCCCAGCCATTTGGCAGGTCGTGCGCGACACCGCCGATGCGGTACCAGGCCGGGTGCAGGCGGAAGCCGGTGATGGCTTCGATGACCTTGTAGGCGCGCTGGCGGTCGGTGAAGGTGAAGAACACCGGGGTCATGGCGCCGACGTCCTGGATGTAGGTACCCAGGAACAGCAGGTGGCTGGTGATCCGGAAGAACTCGGCCATCATGATGCGGATGGTGTCGACGCGGTCCGGCACCTTGATACCGGCCAGCTTCTCGACCGAGAGCACGTACGGCAGGTTGTTCATCACGCCGCCGAGGTAGTCGATACGGTCGGTGTACGGGATGAAGCTGTGCCACGACTGGCGCTCGGCCATCTTCTCGGCACCACGGTGGTGGTAACCGATGTCCGGCACGCAGTCGACGATTTCTTCGCCGTCCAGTTGCAGGATGATACGGAAGGCACCGTGCGCCGAAGGGTGGTTCGGGCCCAGGTTGAGGAACATGTAGTCCTCGTTGGTGCCGGAGCGTTTCATGCCCCAGTCTTCCGGCCGGAAGCGTGCAGCCTCTTCTTCAAGCTGTTGCTTGGCGAGGTTCAGGCTGAATGGGTCGAATTCGGTGGCGCGCGCAGGGAAGTCCTTGCGCAGCGGGTGACCTTCCCAGGTCGGCGGCATCATGATGCGCGTCAGGTGCGGGTGGCCCGGGAAGTCGATACCGAACATGTCCCAGACTTCACGCTCGTACCAGCTGGCGTTGGGCCAGATGCCGGTCACGGTCGGGACGCTCAGGTCGCTTTCGGAGAGGGCGACCTTGATCATCACGTCGCTGTTACGTTCGATCGACAGCAGGTGATAGAACACGGTGAAATCGGCGCCGCTCGGCAGGCCCTGGCGCTTGGTCCGCAGACGCTCGTCCACGCCATGCAGGTCATAGAGCATGACGTACGGCTTGGGCAGGTTGCGCAGGAAGGTCAGGACTTCGACGAGCCTGGCGCGCGCCACCCACAGCACCGGCATGCCGGTACGTGTGGCCTGGGCGGTAAAGGCGTCAGGGCCAAAACGGTTATTGAGTTCGACAACCACATCCTGGTCGTCTGCCTTATAAGGCGGGATGTACAGAGCACTGCCTGTAGTCATGGTTTTTTATCGCTTTCGGTCAACGTAAAGAATGAAGCCAGGTTTTCGTTCTATAAAAGAAGCGGTGCTGGATCAGACTTCGTCGGGGCTGCGCAGGTTGGTGACTGCGATTCGCTGTTCGCGGCGCTGTTCCTTTTGTGACGGCATCTCGGCGCGATACACGCCTTGATCTCCGACAACCCAGGACAGTGGGCGACGCTCCTTGCCAATCGATTCCTGCAACAGCATCAAGCCTTGCAGAAATGCTTCAGGGCGGGGCGGGCAGCCAGGCACGTAGACGTCCACGGGCAGGAACTTGTCCACCCCTTGAACGACGGAATAGATGTCGTACATGCCACCGGAGTTGGCGCACGAACCCATGGAGATAACCCACTTCGGTTCGAGCATTTGCTCGTAGAGACGCTGAATGATCGGCGCCATCTTGATAAAGCAGGTTCCGGCGATAACCATGAAATCCGCCTGACGCGGTGATGCCCGGATAACTTCGGCGCCAAAGCGCGCGATGTCGTGGGGCGCCGTGAAGGCGGTGGTCATTTCCACGTAGCAGCAGGACAGACCGAAGTTGTACGGCCACAGGGAGTTCTTACGTCCCCAGTTGACCGCGCCACTCAGCACGTCTTCCAGCTTGCCCATGTAGATGTTTTTGTGGACTTGATCTTCTAACGGATCGGAAACGGTTTCCCGTTCGCCGATAGGGTACTGATCGTTAGGAGCATCCGGGTCGATCCTGGTGAGATTGTATTGCATCGCCAAAGCCTCATTGTTTCAGCTTCGCTTGCCGCTTACGACGAGCTTCCGGAGCCCAGTCAAGGGCGCCCACTCGAAATAGGTAGACAAGGCCTGCCAACAGAATTGCTATGAAAACGAGGGCTTCGACGAATCCGGTCCAGCCGCTTTCGCGGACGGACACAGACCAGGCAAAGAGAAAGAGGGCTTCGATATCGAAGATCACGAACAGCATCGCGACCAGATAGAATTTGGCTGAGAGCCGCAAGCGGGCGCCACCTGTAGGCAGCATGCCGGACTCGAACGGTTCATTTTTGCTGCGGCCCCAGGCTTTTGACCCGAGGAGGCTGGAGACACCAAGCATGAAGGCACAAAGGCCGACAACACCGAGGAGGAAAATGGCAAAGCCCCAGTTGTGGGCCATGAGTCCTGTCGCTTCGGTCATGCTGGAAATCCTTAACAGAGAGCAAAGGTCTCTGAGCTCGAAAAAGTAACGATGCAGTGACGATATGTCGCACTGCAATCAATCGCGGTGATTTTATGGCTAAACACCGGGCAAGTAAAATTCCTATAGCGAAATTATTCGATGGAATAAGCACATAGTGCACCTTTGTGGGGCTGCAGCCCTTGCGGGGTGGGCATTAGCGGGCTTTTTATCAAATATGTTTTGTTTAAGCTGTAAAGAAGTTTTCATGGGCTAAATGATAATGACTATTGTTTGGGTGGGTGTTAAGCGGGTGCGCGTGATGTAGCGGGGGAAGTTACTGTTACTTGCTAGATTGCCGCTAGTTGCTCGAAGGGATCTTTTAACCGATTTTATTCAGGCAAATACCGCTCTGGATCAATGTTTTGCGCAAAGCCTTCAGGTTCGGCCCAGTCCCTGTGTGAGCCAGGCTTGCCCGCGACAGGGGTGTGCCAGCCTGTGAAAGGGCGCTGACGGACCGCTATCGCAGGCGAGCCAGCCCCCACCTTTGATGCGTGTGCTGTCCGAGGGCTTTTCTGCGCACCAAAAAAAACGCCCCGAACCAGTCGGGGCGTCAGATCGTGCGGCATTGCGGTTAGGTCTTCCGTGAACCCGCAATGGCCGTGTACTCAGTTGATCAGTGGAACTGTTCTTCTTCGGTCGAACCGGTCAGCGCGGTCACGGACGAGGTGCCGCCCTGGATCACGGTGGTCATGTCGTCGAAGTAGCCGGTGCCCACTTCCTGCTGGTGCGCCACGAAGGTGTAGCCTTTGGACGCGTCAGCGAACTCCTGCTCCTGCAGCTTCACGTAGGCCGTCATGTCGTTGCGGGCGTAGTCGTGCGCCAGGTTGAACATGCTGTGCCACATGTTGTGAATGCCGGCCAGGGTGATGAACTGGTGCTTGTAGCCCATGGCCGACAGTTCGCGCTGGAATTTGGCGATGGTCGCGTCGTCCAGGTTCTTCTTCCAGTTGAAAGAAGGCGAGCAGTTGTAGGACAGCAGTTGGTCCGGGTATTCCTTCTTGATCGCTTCGGCGAAACGACGCGCTTCGTCGAGGTCCGGCTTGGCGGTTTCGCACCAGATCAGGTCGGCGTACGGCGCGTAGGCCAGGCCGCGAGCGATGGCCTGGTCGAGGCCGGCGCGTACTTTATAGAAGCCTTCCTGGGTACGTTCGCCGGTGACGAATGGCTTGTCGTATGGGTCGCAATCGGACGTCAGCAGGTCAGCAGCGTTGGCGTCGGTACGTGCCAGGATGATGGTCGGGGTGCCGGCCACGTCAGCGGCCAGGCGCGCAGCGGTCAGCTTCTGTACGGCTTCCTGGGTAGGCACCAGCACTTTGCCGCCCATGTGCCCGCATTTTTTCACCGAAGCCAGCTGGTCTTCGAAGTGCACGCCGGCAGCGCCAGCCTCGATCATGCTTTTCATCAGCTCGTAGGCGTTCAGTACGCCGCCGAAACCGGCTTCAGCATCCGCCACGATCGGTGCGAAGTAGTCGATGTAGCCTTCATCGCCCGGGCCTTTACCGGCTTTCCACTGGATCTGGTCGGCACGACGGAACGAGTTGTTGATGCGCTTGACCACGGTTGGCACCGAGTCCACCGGGTACAGCGACTGGTCGGGGTACATGGATTCAGCGGAGTTGTTGTCCGCTGCCACTTGCCAGCCGGACAGGTAGATCGCCTGGATACCGGCTTTCACCTGTTGGACTGCCTGGCCACCGGTCAGGGCGCCCATGCAGTTGACGAAATCTTTGTCGGGACGGAAGGACGGCTTGGCACCTTGGGTTACCAGGTTCCACAGCTTCTCGGCGCCGAGTTTTGCAAAGGTGTGCTCTGGTTGAACCGAGCCACGCAGGCGGACGACGTCAGCAGCGGAATAAGCGCGGGTCACGCCTTTCCAGCGTGGGTTTTCAGCCCAGTCTTTTTCAAGGGCTGCAATTTGCTGTTCGCGTGTCAGTGCCATGGGAAAAACCTCGTCGCGTCTTCGTGTGGAAAAACAGTGTGGAAAGATCCGTTTGCCAGCCCTGCATTCACTGCACAGGCGTGGCGCTCGCTGACCAGAAGCTTAGGCGGTCAAGTCAGGTTCGGCGGGGAAGGCGACGGGATGAACGAGTAGCGAGAGGGGAGTTGGGCAGGTAAGGGCGAACTGCGAACAGTCTTCGGGCGTCGTGGGCCTTTGTACGATCCATCAGTGTGTAGCCGGGTTACCTGGTTAGCTTCCGTCCCTCGGGACAACTTCGTTCCAGTCGCAACCTCGTCAAACACACCTTGTGGGCGGTACAGACACGAATCGGCTCAGATGGGTAGCTTAGAGCGACGATCCGAAGGCCCTTGCCAGGGCCCCTGATTAGCGGGAGCGAGGCCATCATGCCCATGCTTTTTTGGATCGTCAAACGTTTTGTAGTGCTTTTTTTATAGCACTACATCTTTAGTCTAATACGACTCGCCAGTCAGTTTTCGGTGCTTCAGTTCAAGGTGTCGACCTTGACCCGCAAAGTCAGGTCATCGCGTCCCTGAGTAGAGTAGCTGCGGGTTGTAGAAGATTTGTCGGCCTGAGTCTCACGGTTGATGCCTGCCAGCGAGATCCATTCACCCAGGCGCCCGCTGACGGTTGTGTCGGTACTCTGTACGTTCACTACATCGGGACGTTCCTGGCTCATACGGTCACGGTTGGTACTGATGGCCAGGTGTACGGTCTCGCCAGTGACGCTGGCGGTGACGTAAAAACCTTGGGTCACGTTGCGATACTGGGTCTGGTTTTGCGGGCGGCCATAGGCGTCTGGCTGGGTCGTTGTCAGTGGCACGCTCTGGCCCACCTGGATCAGCGCGGGCACTCCTTCGCTGGCCTGGATCTGCTGGATGCCTCCATCGCGGCTGGCGGTGCCGTAACTGATGATGCGCGTCTGGCTGTCGCCGGTGTTCTGCTGATTGTTTTCGTTGCTGTCGACGGTGATCAGCAGGCGCTTGGCGGGTGTGTCGAGTTGGGCGAGCAATGCGCGCAGGTCCTGGATCTTGCCGGGGTCGGCTTTGACAATCAGCTGGTTGCCGTAGGCGCTGACGGTGCCGTCCTTGCCGATGAAATTCTGCGCCACGGGCAGTAAATCAGCGCTGGTGCGATTGCTCAGGTTGACGACTTCGGTGTCAGCCATTGCTGAGACGCTGGCGGTCAGGAGGAGAGCGGTGAGCAGGGTGCGTAGGGACATGTCCGTTATCTCTGCGAGTCATTTAAGCTTGATAGTGCCAGTTTGTCGGCCTGGCAGGTCGCAAGTTGAATCGTAGACGGCAAAATGCCCTGGCAGGCAGGGCATTTTGGGTATTGCTGATGACGCTATCGCAGGCAAGCCAGCTCCGACAGGGGAATGCATTCCAAATGTGGCAGCTGGCTTGCCTGCGATAAGGGCGACTCGGTCTCGAATCAGCCCTCGCGCACCATATCGACATGTGGAATCCCGACTTCCAGGAACTCATCACTGACAATCTTGAAGCCCAGTCGCTCATAAAACGGCGCCGCATACACCTGCGCACTGAGGAACTGCTTGGTCTGGCCACGTTGCTCGGCCATGCCAATCACGGCTTCCATCAGCTTGTCGCCGACCTTCAGCCCGCGCCAGTCCTTAAGCACCGATACGCGGCCGATTTCGCCGCTGGGCAGCAGGCGCGCGGTGCCAATCGGAAAGTCACCTTCAAAGGCGAGAAAATGCACGGCGTCAGCGTCGTCTGCGTCCCATTCAAGCTCAGGTGGAACCGATTGTTCAGCGATGAATACCGCTTCACGAATGCGCCGAATCTCAGCGATATCCTTTTGCCAGTCCGCGACACTTACGTGAATCTTATTCATCGGCAAATCCCAGGCTTCCTTGCTTGACCAATTCGCACAGCAGGTCGCGACCGTCTTCGTCTGCGAGCCATGTACCAAGATTTTCGCTGTGCAGGGCGTCGGCCGAGCAGATCAGCTTCAACAGCTCGCGCAGTTTGCCTGGCAGGTAACGGCTCTGGCCGCTGGCGAACAGCAAGACATCATCGTCCACTTCCGACCACGCCATGCGGGCGCTTGGGTTGCGGACCAAAATCGCGCCGTCTTCCAGGCTGGCGATAAAGTCTTCTTCGACCAACTCTTCGCCTGCGACCATTTCCGGGTAGCGTGGCTCGGTCATGAACTGGCCGAACCAGGTCAGCAGCATGCGCTCGTCGCTCATGTGCTCGGCCAGAAGGCTTTTCAGGCGGTCAAGTGCATCGCCTTGAATCTGGTGCGGGTCGCTGACCGGTTGGGCGTCGGCGTCGGTGTAACGCTCTTCGTCCGTCAGGTATTGGCTGAGGAAGTCGGTGAAGTGGGTCAGGACTTCAGCGGCGCTCGGTGCGCGGAAGCCGACCGAGTAGGTCATGCAGTCATCTTCAGCGATGCCGAAGTGCGCCAGGCGCGGCGGCAGGTAGAGCATGTCGCCCGGTTCCAGCACCCATTCTTCGCTTTGTTCGAATTCGGCGAGGATGCGCAGGTCAGCGTGCTGCAGCAGCGGGCTTTCGGAGTTGCACATCTGGCCGATTTTCCAGTTGCGCTTGCCTTGGGCCTGCAGCAGGAACACGTCGTAGTTATCGAAGTGCGGGCCGACGCTGCCGCCGGGTGCGGCAAAGCTGATCATCACGTCGTCGATACGCCAGCTTGGCAGGAAGCGGAAGTGCTCCAGCAGCTCGGCCACTTCCGGCACGAACTGGTCGACAGCCTGCACCAGCAGCGTCCACTCGCGCTCGGGCAGGGTGCTGAAGGCGTCTTCGGCGAAAGGCCCGCGGCGCAGCTCCCATGGGCGCTCGCCGTGCTCGATCACCAGGCGCGATTCGACTTCTTCTTCCAGGGCCAGGCCGGCCAGTTCGTCGGCATCGATCGGGCTTTCGAAATCAGGGATGGCCTGGCGGATCAGCAGCGGTTTTTTCTGCCAGTAGTCGCGCAGGAATTCGCGTGCCGTGATGCCGCCCAGAAGTTGAAGAGGAATATCAGGATTCATGTGTAACCTATTGAAAAAAAGCACTTTTAAGACAGGAATAAAAACGCCCGGCGCGGCCGGGCGTCTCAAGAGGGCTTGCGCTAAATCAGATGCGCTTGGCTTGGGCCACCGCATTGCCGATGTAGTTGGCCGGGGTGAGCAATTTCAGCTCGGCCTTGGCGGCGGCTGGCATGTCCAGGCCGTCGATGAAAGTTTGCAGCGCGTCGGCAGTGATGCCCTTGCCGCGCGTCAACTCTTTGAGCTTTTCGTAAGGGTTTTCGATGTTGTAGCGGCGCATCACGGTCTGGATCGGCTCGGCCAATACTTCCCAGCAGGCATCCAGGTCAGCGGCGATTTTCTGCGCGTTGAGTTCCAGTTTGCTGATGCCTTTGAGGCTGGCTTCGTACGCGATCACGCTGTGGGCGAAGCCTACGCCGAGGTTGCGCAGTACGGTGGAGTCGGTCAGGTCGCGCTGCCAGCGGGAAATCGGCAACTTGCTGGCCAGGTGCTGGAACAGCGCGTTGGCGATACCGAGGTTGCCTTCGGAGTTTTCGAAGTCGATCGGGTTGACCTTGTGCGGCATGGTCGACGAGCCGATTTCACCGGCAATGGTGCGCTGCTTGAAGTAGCCCAGAGAGATGTAGCCCCAGATATCGCGATCGAAGTCGATCAGGATGGTGTTGAAGCGCGCAATGGCGTCGAACAGTTCGGCGATGTAGTCGTGCGGTTCGATCTGAGTGGTGTACGGGTTGAAACCCAGGCCCAGCTCGTCTTCGATGAAGGCGCGGGCGTTTTCTTCCCAGTCGATTTCAGGGTAGGCCGACAGGTGCGCGTTGTAGTTGCCTACGGCACCGTTGATCTTGCCCAGCAGTGGCACGGCGGCGACTTGAGCGATCTGGCGCTCAAGGCGGTACACCACGTTCGCCAGCTCTTTGCCCAGGGTGGTCGGCGAGGCCGGCTGACCATGGGTGCGCGACAGCATCGGCACGTCGGCGAAACGGATGGCCAGTTCGCGGATGGCGTTGGCGGTCTGGCGCATCAGCGGCAGCATCACGTCATCACGGCCTTCGCGCAGCATCAGGGCGTGGGACAGGTTGTTGATGTCCTCGCTGGTGCAGGCAAAGTGGATGAACTCGCTGACCTGGGCCAGTTCCGGCAGCTTGGCTGCTTGCTCTTTGAGCAGGTACTCAATGGCTTTAACGTCGTGGTTGGTGGTGCGCTCGATCTCTTTCACACGCTCGGCGTGCTTCAGAGAGAAGTTTTCCGCCAGGGTGTTCAGTACAGCGTTGGCTTCGGCGGAAAACGCCGGCACTTCGCTGATGGCGGGGTGAGCGGCCAGGCGCTGGAGCCAGCGCACTTCAACCAGAACACGAGCACGGATCAAGCCGTATTCGCTGAAAATAGGGCGCAGGGCCTGGGTTTTGCCGGCGTAGCGGCCGTCAACAGGGGAAACCGCAGTGAGCGAAGAGAGCTGCATGGGGTGTTCTCGGACAGTCGGGCAACGAAATGGGGCGCGTATCATACATGAAAAAATCCGCCGGTCCGTTGCCAACTGACCGGCGTATTACGCGTAACGGCTTGAAAATGGCCTGTCGGTGCGACTTATTCGTTGCGCATCAACGGGTAAAGCTCTTTGAGCAATTTGCGACGACTGATCACCAGTTGCCAGCGATGGCCGCCCAACTGCCGCCACAACCGTGCCGAGCGAATACCGGCCAGGAGCAGGGCGCGGATTTTCGAGGCGTTATTGGGTTGCTGCAGGTTGCGCATGTCGCCGTGTACCTGGATTCGCTGGCGCAAGGTGCTCAAGGTGTCCTGATACAGCGCGCCGCAAGCGGCAATCACGTTTTCGTGGGCCGGGCCGAAGTGTTCCACCTGGGACTGAATCTGCGGCAGGCGTTTGCCGATGGTTTCCAGCATGTCTTCGCGTTTGGCCAGTTGGCGTTCAAGGCCGAGCATCGACAGCGCATAGCGCAATGGCTCGCGCTGCAAGGTGCTCGGGTCGCGCTCCAGCGCGCCGATCAGCGCGCGATAACCTTCGCGCAGCGCCAAATCGTCACCGCCATAGACTTCCAGGGTGTCCTTGGGATCGCGGATCAGCAAGCTGCCGAGCATGCAGGTCAGGCCGGCTTCGGTGACCTGGCCGGTCTTGGCGATCTTGTCGACCAGCACGGCAGCGAGGAAAACCCCGCCAAGCGCCGTCAATTGCTCCTGGGTCGGGCTCATGCCGGGTTGCTCCAGGGCTCGGCGACTTCAATCACGCCGCCGCCCAGGCAAATTTCGCCGTCATAGAACACCACGGACTGGCCTGGGGTGACCGCGCGTTGCGGGTCATCAAAGGTGGCACGATAGCCGGTGGCGGTTTTTTCCAGGGTGCAGGGCTGATCACTCTGGCGATAGCGCACTTTGGCGGTCAGGCGGCGCGGAGTGCTCAGGTCGACAGGGTTGACCCAATAGATCTCCGAAGCGAGCAGGGCGCCGGAGAACAGCAGTGGGTGTTCATTGCCCTGGCCGACGATCAGCACGTTGTGCTCCAGATCCTTGATCAGCACGTACCACGGCTCTTCGCCGGCGTCTTTCAAGCCGCCGATACCCAGGCCCTGGCGCTGACCGATGGTGTGGTACATCAGGCCATGGTGACGGCCGATGACGTCGCCTTCCGTCGTCTTGATCTCGCCCGGTTGTGCCGGCAGGTACTGCTTGAGGAAATCACTGAAACGGCGCTCACCGATAAAGCAGATCCCAGTGGAGTCCTTTTTCTTGGCGGTGGCCAGGCCGTGTTTCTCGGCAATCCTGCGCACTTCGGGTTTTTCCAGCTCGCCGACCGGGAACAGGGTCTTGGCGATCTGTTCGCCGCCGACGGCATGCAGGAAGTAGCTCTGGTCCTTGTTCGGGTCCAGGCCTTTAAGCAGTTCGGTGTGACCCTCGATGTCGCGACGGCGCACGTAGTGGCCTGTGGCGATCAGGTCGGCGCCAAGGATCATGGCGTAGTCGAGGAACGCCTTGAACTTGATTTCGCGGTTACACAGGATGTCCGGGTTCGGCGTGCGACCTGCCCTGTATTCGGCCAGGAAGTGCTCGAACACGTTGTCCCAGTACTCGGCTGCGAAGTTGGCAGTGTGCAGCTTGATGCCGATCTTGTCGCACACGGCCTGGGCGTCCGCCAGGTCGTCCATGGCGGTGCAATATTCCGTTCCATCGTCTTCTTCCCAGTTCTTCATGAACAGGCCTTCCACCTCATAACCCTGCTCCATGAGCAGAACGGCGGAAACGGAAGAATCCACGCCGCCGGACATGCCGACGATGACGCGCTTCTTTTGTGTGTCAGAAGGGGCTGGATCACGCATAGGGTTTCAACGGGTGTCTTGAAAAAGGACGCGATTCTATCAGGCCCAAGCCCTCAAGGCTAAAGAGAAGGGCGGATCAATTCGAGACTGTGGCGCTGGCCGGCCAAATAATCATCGATACAGCGGATGATCAGCTCGCTGCGCCAGTCGTCGCGCACGGCCATCAGCTCGTCACGGGTGAGCCAGCGGGCGCGGATGATGCCGTCGTCCAGTTGATACTCCGGGTGGTGTTTGAGGGCCTTGGCGGTGAAGCACACGCGCTGGTAGGTCACACCATTGCTGGGCGCGGTGTACAGGTAAATGCCGACAATGCCGGTGGCTTCGACGTCCCAACCGGTTTCTTCGAGGGTCTCGCGTACGGCGGCTTCGGTCAGGGTTTCGTTCGGGTCCAGGTGGCCGGCGGGCTGGTTGAGCACGGCGCGCCCGCCCTTGAGTTCTTCGACCATCAGGAAGCGGCCGTTGTCTTCGACGAGGGTGGCGACGGTGATGTGGGGTTGCCAGGTCATTCAAAACCTCGATTCATGATGCGGTGCGGTCTTTGGGCGGGGTTGCAGTCAGTGTGGGAGCGGGCTTGCTCGCGAATGCAATGGGTCAGATATGCATCAGGTGACTGGCACAGCGCATTCGCGAGCAAGCCGGCTCCCACATGTTGATTCGGTGTGTTCTGCAAAACCGCAGTGTGCTGAAACAGAAACCCCGGCGCGGGGCCGGGGCTTCTTTGCATCCTTACAACCTTACTTCAACTTGGCAATGGCCGCGTTGAGGGTGGTGCTTGGGCGCATGGCTTTGCTGGTCAGCTCCGGGTTCGGCGCGTAGTAGCCGCCGATGTCCACTGGCTTGCCCTGTACGGCGTTCAGCTCGGCAACGATCGTCGCCTCGTTTCCGCTCAGGGTTTTAGCCAGTTCGCCGAACTGCGCTTGCAGTGCAGTGTCTTCGGTCTGGGCGGCCAGGGCTTGAGCCCAGTACAGCGCCAGGTAGAAGTGGCTGCCGCGGTTGTCGATGTTGCCGACTTTGCGCGATGGCGACTTGTTGTTGTCGAGGAACTGGCCGGTGGCCTGGTCCAGGGTCTTGGACAGCACCAGGGCTTTCGGGTTGTTGTAAGTCACACCCAAATGCTCAAGGGAAGCGGCCAGGGCCAGGAACTCGCCCAGGGAATCCCAGCGCAGGAAGTTCTCTTCCACCAGCTGTTGCACGTGCTTTGGAGCCGAACCGCCGGCGCCGGTTTCGAACAGGCCGCCACCGTTCATCAGCGGTACGATCGACAGCATCTTGGCGCTGGTGCCCAGTTCCATGATCGGGAACAGGTCAGTCAGGTAGTCGCGCAGTACGTTGCCGGTCACCGAGATGGTGTCCTGGCCCTTGCGGGTACGCTCCAGGGTGAACTTCATCGCGTCGACCGGCGACATGATGCGGATGTCCAGGCCTTCGGTGTTGTGGTCTTTCAGGTAAGCCTGAACTTTCTCAACCACGACGCCGTCGTGCGCGCGCTGTGGGTCCAGCCAGAAAATCGCTGGGGTGTTGCTGGCGCGGGCACGGTTGACGGCCAGTTTGACCCAGTCCTGGATCGGCGCGTCTTTGGTCTGGCACATGCGGAAGATGTCGCCGGCTTCAACAGCCTGTTCCATCAGCAGGGTGCCCTTGCTGTCGGTGACGCGGACGACGCCGTCAGCCTTGATCTGGAAGGTCTTGTCGTGGGAGCCGTACTCTTCGGCTTTCTTCGCCATCAGGCCAACGTTTGGCACGCTGCCCATGGTGGTTGGGTCGAAAGCGCCATGCGCCTTGCAGTCTTCGATGACGGCTTGGTAGATGGTGGCGTAGCAGCGATCCGGGATCACCGCCTTGGTGTCGTGCAGCTGGCCGTCGGTGCCCCACATTTTGCCGGAGTCACGGATCATGGCCGGCATCGAGGCGTCGACGATCACGTCGCTCGGCACGTGCAGGTTGGTGATGCCTTTGTCGGAGTTGACCATCGCCAGGGAAGGGCGAGCGGCGTAGACCGCCTGAATGTCAGCTTCGATCTGCGCTTGCTGATCGGCAGGCAATGCCTTGATGCGAGCGTACAGGTCGCCGATGCCGTTGTTCAGGTTGAAGCCGATCTGCTCCAGCACGGCAGCGTGCTTGGCCAGGGCATCTTTATAGAACTCGGCAACAATCTGGCCGAACATGATCGGGTCGGAAACCTTCATCATGGTGGCTTTCAGGTGAACCGACAGCAGCACGCCTTGTTTCTTGGCGTCTTCGATTTCAGCGGCGATGAAGCTGCGCAGGGCTTTCTTGCTCAGCACGGCCGTGTCGATGATTTCGCCGGCTTGTACCGAGGTCTTCTCTTTCAGAACGGTCGCGGTGCCGTCTTTGGCGACCAGCTCGATCTTCACAGCGTCAGCGGCTTCGATCTGTACGGCTTTTTCGCTGCCGTAGAAGTCGCCGTTGCTCATGTGAGCGACGTGCGATTTGGAGTCCGCAGCCCAGGCGCCCATTTTGTGCGGGTGCTTGCGGGCGTAGTTCTTGACCGACAGCGGTGCGCGGCGGTCGGAGTTGCCTTCGCGCAGGACCGGGTTCACGGCGCTGCCCTTGACCTTGTCGTAACGTGCACGGGTTTCTTTTTCCGCGTCGGTGGTTACGGTTTCCGGGTAGTCCGGCAGGGCGTAGCCCTGGGCCTGCAGTTCCTTGATCGCAGCTTGCAGCTGAGGGGTCGAGGCGCTGATGTTAGGCAGCTTGATGATGTTGGCTTCAGGTGTAACGGCCAGGTCGCCCAGTTCGGCGAGGTGGTCCGGGATAGCCTGGGTACCCAGTTGCTCGGGGAAGCTTGCGAGGATGCGCGCGGCGAGGGAGATGTCGCGGGTTTCCACAGCAATATCAGCGGAAGCGGTGAAGGCCTCTACGATAGGCAGCAGTGAATAGGTGGCGAGGGCTGGGGCTTCGTCGGTGAAGGTGTAGATGATCTTCGAGCGGGTGGGCATATTCGGATTAACTCTCTTCTTTGCTGAAAGCGTGCGCAGAAACTCGAGATGCGCCGGGTGGAGCGCGTTCGTTCAAAGTCATCCATGAGCGAAATGTCGAGGTTTCTTCGCGGTGATGTTGGGTTGCATCAGTCGAGCGTCAAGCGGGTGGACTATTGTAATAGTCCTGCTTTCTGGCTGAAGGCTACTGTCTAGAGCGGTCAGCTGTCGTGACTCTTGGGTCAGCGGCGGCATTATACATAGGTCGCTATGCTTACGCCGAGCCTTCATACAAAAGGTGAGTCGTCCATTGGTCTAAAGGTCGCAGGGCCCAGACTGCGACCAAAGTCGCACGATGTGCTCAAGATTGGCGATTTTGCCTTTGCTTTCAGGCTTGTAGGCGGCCAAATATGCTGTTTTCGATGCAAATGAGCATGGCGCGAGGTTTCAGTCGCCATTTATCTGGAGTAGGCTCGAACGCAGCCAGATGTTCAATCCATAGATGGAGTTCAGCATGGGATACAAGAAGATTCAGGTTCCGGCAGTCGGCGACAAAATCACCGTCAATGCAGACCATTCTCTCAATGTTCCTGACCAACCGATCATCCCTTATATAGAAGGCGACGGTATTGGCGTCGACATCAGCCCGGTGATGATCAAGGTGGTCGACGCAGCTGTTGAAAAGGCTTATGGCGGCAAGCGCAAAATCTCCTGGATGGAGGTTTATGCGGGCGAGAAGGCGACTCAAGTTTACGACCAGGACACCTGGCTGCCCCAGGAAACCCTGGATGCGGTCAGAGATTACGTGGTTTCCATCAAGGGTCCGCTGACCACGCCGGTTGGCGGCGGCATTCGTTCGTTGAACGTGGCCCTGCGTCAACAGCTCGACCTGTATGTGTGTCTGCGCCCGGTGCGTTGGTTCGAAGGCGTGCCCAGCCCGGTCAAGAAGCCTGGCGATGTCGACATGACCATCTTTCGTGAGAACTCCGAGGATATTTACGCCGGCATCGAGTGGAAGGCCGGTTCGCCGGAAGCGATCAAGGTGATCAAGTTCCTGAAGGAAGAGATGGGCGTCACCAAGATTCGTTTCGATCAGGATTGCGGCATTGGCATCAAGCCAGTGTCCCTGGAAGGTACCAAGCGTCTGGCGCGCAAAGCCCTGCAGTATGTCGTGGATAACGACCGCGACTCGCTGACGATCGTGCACAAGGGCAACATCATGAAGTTCACCGAAGGTGCCTTCAAGGAGTGGGCCTACGAGGTGGCGGCTGAAGAGTTCGGGGCGACACTGCTCGACGGCGGCCCGTGGATGCAGTTCAAAAACCCGAAAACCGGCAAGAATGTGGTGGTCAAGGATGCGATTGCCGATGCAATGCTCCAGCAGATCCTGTTGCGTCCGGCCGAATACGATGTAATCGCGACCCTCAACCTGAACGGCGACTACCTCTCCGACGCCTTGGCGGCGGAAGTGGGCGGCATCGGGATTGCCCCGGGGGCCAACCTCTCGGACACCGTGGCGATGTTTGAAGCCACCCACGGCACGGCGCCAAAATACGCAGGCAAAGACCAGG
This sequence comes from Pseudomonas fluorescens, assembly GCF_900215245.1. Taxonomy (GTDB): domain Bacteria; phylum Pseudomonadota; class Gammaproteobacteria; order Pseudomonadales; family Pseudomonadaceae; genus Aquipseudomonas; species Aquipseudomonas fluorescens. Next base: position 6,182,854 of record NZ_LT907842.1, on the reverse strand, counting down.
TCAACCCCGGTTCATTGATTCTGTCGGCGGAAATGATGCTGCGGCACATGGGGTGGACGGAGGCGGCTGACTTGATTATCAAGGGCACCAATGGCGCTATTTCGGCCAAGACCGTGACCTATGACTTCGAGCGCTTGATGGAGGGCGCCAAGCTGGTGTCGTCTTCGGGCTTCGGCGATGCGCTGATCTCACACATGTAAACAGCGGGCAATAAAAAAACCGGCCATCTCTAATGGTTTGAGATGGCCGGTTTTTTATTGCAACCTGCTGGTTCAGTGGCGGATCAGGCCACGACTTTCTTTTCTTTTTTAGCAGCTGGGGTTGCGGGTTTTTCGTGTACTACGGCGTTCACTGTATCGATGTTCACTGCGTGCAGTCCTTTCGGTCCTTCGATCGTTTCAAAACTGACTGCTTGGCCTGCTTTCAGCGTCTTGTATCCATCCATGGTAATTGCCGAGTAATGCGCAAAAAGATCTTCGTCGGGTTTCCCTTCCGCGTTAATGAACCCGTACCCTTTGGCATTATTGAACCATTTGACCTTGCCATTGATCTTGACGCCAGACATACCATATCCCTCTGCACCAGACTCCATCACTGGAGTATCATCCAGTTTATCCGTCCTAACCCGAATAAATAAGGTTGACTGCGCGGACCTTTTTTACCCACTGTGGGCTCTATTGGTTGTAACACCGTTTCGCCGATAGTCAAGGCGACCGTATAGTCAGAGTTGAAATTCCGGCAGGTCGCCCCCACCACTGTATTTGAACCACTGACGAACCTTTCTTTCCATGCATGCAATCAGCCAGATTCGACTAACATTCAATCAGGATCGCCCGGATCAGGAACACGATGACGACGGTTCTGCAGGCATTGCTGTTCAGGAGGCTAAGCCTGCTCTACAGGCGCCGCCGATGTACAAGGTGGTTTTGTTCAATGATGACTACACACCGATGGATTTCGTGGTCGAAGTGCTCGAGGTGTTTTTTAACCTGAACCGCGAGTTGGCGACCAAGGTAATGCTGGCCGTTCACACAGAAGGACGGGCAGTATGTGGAGTGTTTACCCGCGACATCGCCGAGACAAAGGCCATGCAGGTCAACCAGTACGCCAGGGAAAGCCAGCATCCGCTACTCTGTGAAATCGAGAAGGACGGTTAACTCCGACCACTTGGGTATGAGGTGAAGCTATGTTAAACCGCGAGCTCGAAGTCACCCTCAATCTTGCCTTCAAGGAGGCTCGTTCGAAGCGTCATGAATTCATGACCGTCGAACACCTGCTGCTGGCACTTTTGGATAACGAAGCTGCCGCCACCGTTCTGCGTGCGTGCGGCGCCAACCTCGACAAACTCAAGCATGACCTGCAGGAGTTTATCGACTCCACCACGCCACTGATCCCCGTGCATGACGAGGACCGTGAGACTCAGCCGACGCTGGGCTTTCAGCGGGTATTGCAGCGTGCTGTGTTCCACGTACAGAGCTCCGGTAAGCGTGAAGTCACAGGCGCCAACGTGCTTGTGGCGATTTTCAGCGAACAGGAAAGTCAGGCAGTGTTCCTGCTTAAACAGCAGAGCGTTGCCCGTATTGATGTCGTCAACTACATCGCCCACGGTATCTCCAAAGTGCCAGGGCACGGCGATCATTCCGAGGGTGAGCAGGATATGCAGGATGACGAGGGTGGTGAGTCTTCCTCTTCGGGCAATCCACTGGATGCCTATGCCAGCAACCTTAACGAACTGGCGCGCCAGGGGCGGATCGATCCGCTGGTGGGGCGTGAGCTTGAGGTCGAGCGTGTAGCGCAGATCCTCGCTCGTCGTCGCAAGAACAATCCGTTGCTGGTGGGTGAGGCGGGCGTGGGTAAAACCGCAATCGCCGAAGGCCTGGCCAAGCGCATTGTTGATAACCAGGTGCCTGACTTGCTGGCCAACAGCGTCGTCTACTCCCTTGATCTCGGGGCGTTGCTCGCCGGGACCAAGTACCGTGGCGATTTCGAGAAGCGCTTCAAGGCGCTGCTCGGTGAGCTGAAAAAACGCCCGCAAGCGATCCTGTTTATCGACGAGATCCACACCATCATTGGTGCCGGCGCGGCATCCGGTGGGGTGATGGATGCCTCGAATCTACTGAAGCCGTTGTTGTCGTCGGGTGATATCCGCTGCATTGGCTCGACCACGTTCCAGGAATTTCGCGGGATCTTCGAAAAAGACCGTGCCCTGGCGCGTCGTTTCCAGAAAGTCGACGTCTCCGAGCCTTCGGTTGAAGACACCATCGGCATCCTGCGCGGGCTCAAGGGGCGTTTTGAGGCGCACCATGGCATCGAGTACACCGATGAAGCGTTGCGCGCGGCCGCTGAGCTGGCGTCGCGCTACATCAATGATCGCCACATGCCGGACAAGGCGATCGACGTGATCGACGAAGCAGGGGCCTACCAGCGCCTGCAGCCGGTCGAGAAACGCGTGAAGCGCATCGACGTGCCTCAAGTCGAGGACATCGTGGCGAAGATCGCGCGGATTCCGCCTAAGCACGTCAACAGTTCCGACAAGGAGCTGCTGCGTAATCTGGAGCGTGACCTCAAGCTGACCGTGTTCGGACAGGATGCGGCCATCGACGCGCTGTCCACGGCGATCAAGTTGTCGCGTGCGGGCCTCAAGTCGCCGGACAAGCCGGTCGGTTCGTTCCTGTTTGCAGGCCCTACCGGCGTCGGCAAGACCGAAGCGGCGCGGCAGTTGGCCAAGGCCATGGGGATCGAGCTGGTGCGCTTCGACATGTCCGAATACATGGAGCGCCACACCGTGTCGCGCCTGATCGGTGCGCCTCCAGGCTATGTCGGGTTCGATCAGGGCGGTCTGCTGACCGAAGCGATCACCAAGCAGCCGCATTGCGTATTGCTGCTCGATGAAATCGAGAAGGCCCACCCGGAAGTCTTCAACCTGCTACTGCAGGTCATGGACCACGGGACCCTGACCGACAACAACGGGCGCAAGGCGGACTTCCGCAACGTCATCGTGATAATGACCACCAACGCCGGTGCTGAAACCGCTGCGCGAGCCTCTATCGGCTTTACGCATCAGGATCACTCTTCGGATGCGATGGAAGTGATCAAGAAGAGCTTCACGCCGGAATTCCGCAACCGTCTGGACACCATTATCCAGTTTGGTCGCCTCAGCCATGAGGTTATCAAAAGCGTGGTGGACAAGTTCCTTACCGAGCTTCAGGCGCAGCTGGAAGACAAGCGCGTGCAGCTGGACGTGACGGACGCAGCGCGCAATTGGCTGGCGCAGGGTGGCTACGATTCGGCAATGGGCGCTCGCCCAATGGCGCGTCTGATCCAGGACAAGATCAAGCGGCCACTGGCCGAAGAGATCCTGTTCGGCGAGCTTTCCGACCATGGCGGTGTGGTGCACATCGACTTGAAGGACGGCGAGTTGACCTTCGAGTTCGAAACCACGGCCGAGATGGCCTGATAGCTGACTGCAACACAGCAAAAAGGCGCCGAAAGGCGCCTTTTTGCTGTCTCCTGAACACTGAAGATCAAATGTGGAGGGGCTTGCTCCCGATGACGGTGTGTCAGTCGCTGAATATATTGACTGGCCCGCCGCTATCGGGAGCAAGCCTCCCCTCCCGCAGGGTTTACAGTGTCAGGCAAATAGCGCACACACAAAAACGCCCGGCATAACCGGGCGTCTTGTATTGACTTGATTAACGAGCGCGGTAAGTGATGCGCCCTTTGCTCAAGTCATAGGGCGTCAGCTCGACGCGCACTTTGTCACCGGTAAGAATACGAATGTAATTCTTGCGCATCTTGCCGGAGATATGCGCGGTTACGACGTGCCCATTTTCCAACTCCACACGAAACATGGTGTTGGGCAGGGTGTCGACGACAGTGCCTTCCATTTCGAAGCTGTCTTCTTTCGACATGCAGTAAAGCCCTCGGTATCCAGTGAATGGCCCGGTGCAACTGCGCCAGGCAAAAGCGGCGTGCATTGTGCCCGAAAAAGGGTGTTCAAGCCAAGGGGTTCTAGTTAAGCGTTACCCATCTTTGATTAATCAGTAGCTCAATGGGCCGATATTGGGTCTTGTAGTTCATCTTTTTGCAGTTCTTGATCCAGTATCCGAGGTACACCGCTTCCAGTTCCAGGCGCAAGGCTTCGCCGATTTGCCAGAGAATGGCGAAGCGCCCGAGGCTGCGACGTTCTTCCATGGGTTCATAGAAGGTGTACACCGCCGACAGGCCATTGGGCAGCAGGTCGGTCACGGCGACCGCGAGCAGGCGCCCGTCGAGGCGGAATTCGTAAAAGCGGCAGAAGGGCAGGTCGCGCACCAGGAATGTCGAAAACTGATCGCGGCTGGGCGGAAACATGTCGCCGTCGGCATGACGCTGTTCGATGTAGCGCTGGTAAAGATCGAAATATTCTTCGCTGAAGTGTGGCTTGGTGGCGGTGACTGTCAGGTCGGCATTGCGCTTGAGGATGCGTTTCTGGTTGCGGTCCGGCAAAAACTGCGCGACCGGGATGCGTGCCGGTACGCAGGCATTGCAGTTCTGGCAATGCGGCCGGTACAGGTGATCGCCGCTACGCCGAAAACCCATCTCTGAAAGGTCGGCATACACATGCACATCCATGGGCTGGCTGGGGTCGAGGAACAGCGTCGTTGCCTGCTCGTCGGGCAGATAGCTACAGGAGTGAGCTTGAGTGGCATAAAACTTCAAGCGCGCCAGCTCGGTCATGATCAACCCTCGGGATAAGCTTTGAAATAAGTGTAAGCCAGGTGCGAGGAAGTCGCCTAGGAAACCCACGGTCCAGAGCTGCGTTGGTCCAAATGCTTGCGCAGAAACTCAGCGAAATCAGTGCGCGGTATGGCGCGGGCGCCAAGGCTGTGCAGGTGATCATTGGGCATCTGGCAGTCGATCAGCACAAAACCCCAGGCCTGGAGCTGACGGGTGAGTGTGGCAAAGCCGAATTTGGAGGCATTGTCGGCGCGGCTGAACATGGACTCGCCAAAAAATAGTTGGCCCATTGCCAGGCCGTACAGGCCACCGACCAGCTGCCCTTGATCCCAAACCTCCACCGAGTGCGCGTAGCCACGCTGGTGCAGCTCCAGGTAGGCGTGCTGGATGCCTTCGGTGATCCACGTGCCGTCGGCATAGCTGCGCGGCGCGGCACACGCCTGGATGACGGCAGCGAAGTCCTGGTCGAATGTCACGGTATACCGCTGCTGGCGCAATAATTTGCCGAGGCTGCGCGAAACATGCAGTTCGTCGGGGAATATCACCGTGCGCGGGTCCGGAGACCACCAGAGAATGGGTTGGCCCTCTGAGAACCACGGAAAGCAGCCATGGCGATAGGCCTGGACCAGTCGTTCGGCCGACAGGTCGCCACCGGCGGCGAGCAAGCCATTGGGTTCGCGCATGGCCTTGGCCAGTGGCGGAAAAGTCAGCGAATCGCGTTGCAACCAGGTCAGCATGGTATCCAGGCTTATGGAAGGGGAGGGGAGTGGCAGGTCAGTCGCCTGCCGCAAGAGTGCTGATTATTGTCGACGCAGCGCTGTGGGGCCAGCCCGAATAGGGCATTGAGTGGGATTAGCGTGAGCGGGTGTTTCTGCAACTCTATGCCTGGGGCGCGGTCGTAATCGGGTCTGTGCCGTGGAGGCCATTGGCCAAGCTTGCCTGGTTTGCTAAATACAGCTCATAAGCCTTTGTCAGCAAAGGCAATGCATGCTCAAATTGAACAGGCTGTGACACTTCAATTGTCCAGGCCGCCGAGTGAAGGGCAAGGACGTGGCATCGCCGACGCAAACCCGTACAATGCGGCCATTATGGCGTGATCGTCATTTCGTCGATCCATCATCCGGTGTTAAAAAGTAGATTCAACGACGCTCGTTCATTTTTCAGCTGCTCGGATTGGGCAGTATTTACAGTCATTCAATAGATGGACGCGCTAAAGGCGCAGGAAAAGACCCGTTTTGAAGAAATCCGCCGCAACACCTAAAGCAGCAGTCGTGCCGGCCTGGCGTCAGCACCTGCACTACCGACTCAAGGAAGGTGCGCTGATCGCCATTGGCGCGCTGTGCCTGTTCCTGATGATGGCCTTGCTCACCTATGGCAAGGACGATCCGGGCTGGAGCCACAACAGCAAGATCGAAGACGTGCAGAACTTCGGCGGCCCCGCCGGTTCCTACAGCGCCGATATTCTGTTCATGGTGCTCGGCTACTTTGCCTACATCTTCCCGCTGCTGCTGGCGATCAAGACCTGGCAGATCTTCCGCCAGCGTCACGAACCGTGGCAGTGGAGCGGCTGGCTGTTCTCCTGGCGCCTGATCGGCCTGGTGTTCCTGGTGCTCTCCGGCGCGGCGCTGGCGCATATCCATTTCCACGCCCCCACCGGCTTGCCGGCGGGGGCAGGCGGGGCGCTGGGCGAAAGCCTCGGCGACCTGGCGCGCAAGACCCTGAATATCCAGGGCAGCACCTTGATGTTTATCGCGCTGTTCCTGTTCGGCCTTACCGTGTTCACCGACTTGTCGTGGTTCAAGGTGATGGACGTGACCGGCAAGATCACGCTCGACCTGCTCGAACTGTTTCAGGGCGCCGCTAACCGCTGGTGGTCGGCCCGGGTTGATCGCAAGCGCATGGTCGCGCAACTGCGCGAGGTCGATACCCGTGTCAACGAAGTGGTGGCGCCGAGCACCCCGGACCGACGTGAGCAAGCCAAGGTCAAGGAACGCCTGATCGAACGCGAACAGGCCCTGAGCAAGCACATGTCGGACCGCGAGAAGCAGGTGCCGCCAGTGATTACGCCGGCCCCGGCCAAGGCGCCCGAGCCCAGTGCCCGCGTGCAGAAAGAGAAACAGGCGCCGTTGTTTGTCGACAGCGCCGTCGAAGGCACCTTGCCGCCGATCTCGATTCTCGACCCGGCCGAAAAGAAACAGCTCAACTATTCTCCGGAGTCGCTGGCGGCGGTAGGCCACCTGCTGGAAATCAAACTCAAGGAATTCGGCGTCGAAGTCACCGTGGATTCGATCCACCCAGGCCCGGTCATTACCCGTTACGAGATTCAGCCGGCCGCAGGCGTCAAGGTCAGCCGTATTTCCAACCTGGCGAAAGACCTGGCGCGTTCCCTGGCGGTGACCAGCGTTCGTGTGGTGGAAGTGATTCCCGGCAAGACCACCGTCGGTATCGAGATTCCCAACGAAGACCGCCAGATCGTGCGCTTCTCCGAAGTGCTGTCGACCCCGGAATACGACAACTTCAAATCGCCGGTCACCTTGGCGCTGGGTCATGACATCGGCGGCAAGCCGGTGATTACCGACCTGGCCAAAATGCCGCACTTGCTGGTTGCCGGTACGACGGGTTCCGGTAAGTCGGTGGGTGTGAACGCGATGATTCTGTCGATCCTGTTCAAGTCCGGCCCCGATGACGCCAAGCTGATCATGATCGACCCGAAGATGTTGGAACTGTCGATCTACGAAGGCATTCCGCACCTGTTGTGCCCGGTCGTGACCGACATGAAGGACGCCGCCAACGCACTGCGCTGGAGCGTCGCCGAGATGGAGCGCCGCTACAAGCTGATGGCGAAGATGGGCGTGCGTAACCTGTCCGGCTTCAACGCCAAGGTCAAGGAAGCCCAGGATGCCGGCACACCGCTGACCGACCCGCTGTACAAGCGCGAAAGCATTCACGACGAAGCGCCGCTGCTGACCAAGCTGCCGACCATCGTGGTGGTGGTCGATGAGTTTGCCGACATGATGATGATCGTCGGCAAGAAGGTTGAAGAACTGATTGCCCGTATCGCCCAGAAGGCGCGTGCCGCCGGTATTCACTTGATTCTCGCCACCCAGCGTCCGTCGGTGGATGTCATCACGGGTCTGATCAAGGCCAACATCCCGACGCGGATGGCGTTCCAGGTGTCCAGCAAGATCGACTCGCGGACCATCATCGACCAGGGCGGCGCCGAGCAACTGCTTGGCCACGGTGACATGCTTTACATGCCGCCGGGCACCAGTCTGCCGATTCGTGTGCATGGCGCCTTTGTGTCCGATGACGAAGTACACCGCGTGGTGGAAGCCTGGAAGCTGCGCGGCGCACCGGAATACAACGACGATATCCTCGCGGGCGTTGAAGAGGCCGGCAGCGGCTTCGACGGCGGCAGTGGTGGTGGCGACGACGATGCCGAAACCGACGCGCTGTATGACGAAGCCGTGGCGTTCGTGCTCGAAAGTCGCCGCGCTTCGATCTCCGCAGTGCAGCGCAAACTGAAAATCGGCTACAACCGCGCCGCCCGCATGATCGAAGCCATGGAAAACGCTGGCGTTGTGACTGCTATGAACACCAACGGCTCGCGTGAAGTCATCGCCCCCGGGCAAATGCGCGACTGATCACATGCCGCGTGGCAGCACGCGGCTCGCCCTAACGACTCAATGAGGACTCCCATGCGTCTTATCCGCATGCTGTTGTTGCCGGCACTGGCCCTGACGGCTGTTTCGGCCCACGCCGACCCGGCCTCCGTAGCCAGCCTGAAGAACCTGTTGGACAAATCCCAGACCCTCACCGCGCGCTTCTCTCAGCTGACCCTGGACGCCGGTGGCACCCAGCTGCAGCAAACCGAGGGTGAAATGGCCGTGCAGCGCCCAGGGCTGTTCTACTGGCACACCGAAGGGAAGTCCGAGCAGACCATCGTTTCCGATGGCCAGAAAGTCACGCTGTGGGACCCGGACCTGGAGCAGGCGACCATCAAGAAGCTGGACCCGCGCCTGAACCAGACCCCGGCGCTGCTGCTCTCGGGCGACGTGTCGAAAATCAACGACAGTTTCGATATCACCTCCAAGCAAACCAGCAACGTTATCGAGTTTACCCTCAAGCCGAAATCCAAGGACACGCTGTTTGACAGCCTGAACCTGTCGTTCGGCAACGGCGTGATCAACAACATGCGCCTGATCGACAGTGTCGGCCAGCGCACCGATATCCTGTTCTCCGGGGTCAAGGCCAACCAGCCGGTGCCGGCATCCAAGTTCAAGTTCGACATCCCCAAGGGTGCCGATGTGATCCAGGAATAACCTGCCTAGAGGTTTCAATCGCTGCCCATGGACCTGTTTCGAAGTGACCCGATTGCTCAGCCCCTGGCCGCACGCTTGCGTTCGACCAACCTGGATGAGTACGTCGGGCAAGAACACCTGCTCGCTCGCGGCAAGCCATTGCGCGAAGCCCTGGAGCAGGGTGCGCTGCACTCGATGATTTTCTGGGGGCCGCCGGGCGTGGGTAAAACCACCCTGGCGCGCCTGCTGGCAAAGGTGTCGGATGCACACTTCGAAACGGTTTCTGCGGTGCTGGCCGGGGTCAAGGAGATCCGCCAGGCGGTGGAAGTCGCCAAGCAGCAGGCCGGGCAATATGGCAAGCGCACCATCCTGTTCGTCGATGAAGTGCACCGCTTCAACAAGTCCCAGCAGGATGCGTTTTTGCCGTATGTCGAAGACGGCACGCTGATTTTTATCGGCGCGACCACTGAAAACCCCTCGTTTGAACTCAATAACGCTTTGCTCTCACGGGCGCGCGTCTACGTGCTCAAGAGCCTGGACGAAGCGGCGATGCGAAAGCTGTTGCACCGCGCCTTGAGCGAAGACAAGGGCTTGGGCAAGCGTCAGCTCAGTCTCAGTGACGAAGGCTTCAAGATTCTGCTGAGCGCCGCCGATGGCGACGGCCGGCGTTTTCTCAATCTGTTGGAGAATGCCTCCGACCTCGCCGAAGATGGCAACGAGATCGGCGTCGACCTTCTGCAAAGTCTGCTCGGCGACACCCGCCGCCGCTTCGACAAGGGCGGTGAAGCCTTCTACGATCAGATCTCGGCGCTGCACAAGTCCGTGCGCGGCTCCAACCCCGACGGCGCGCTGTACTGGTTTGCGCGGATGATCGACGGTGGTTGCGACCCACTGTACCTGGCGCGCCGCGTGGTGCGCATGGCCAGCGAAGACATCGGCAACGCCGACCCGCGCGCGTTGAGCCTGTGCCTGGCCGCCTGGGAGGTGCAGGAACGCCTTGGCAGCCCGGAAGGCGAGTTGGCCGTTGCACAGGCCATTACGTATCTGGCCTGCGCGCCGAAAAGCAACGCGGTGTACATGGGCTTCAAATCGGCCCTGCGCGCCGCCGCCGAACATGGCTCGCTCGAAGTGCCGCTGCACCTGCGCAACGCACCGACCAAACTGATGAAACAACTGGGCTACGGTGATGAATATCGCTATGCCCATGACGAGCCGGACGCCTACGCGGCCGGCGAAGATTACTTCCCCGATGAGCTTGAGCCGCAGCCGTTCTACCAGCCGGTCCCTCGTGGTCTGGAGCTGAAGATCGGTGAAAAGCTCAATCACCTCGCCCAACTCGATCGCCTCAGCCCCAAACAGCGGAGAAAGTAGTGCTCAAGACGATTCTTGCCGTGTCCGTAGCCGGCATCGCTGGTACATTATTGCGTTTCGCCACCGGAACGTGGGTCAGCGCCAATTGGCCGAAGCATTTTTATGCGGCGACCCTGGCGGTCAACCTGGTGGGCTGCTTGATCATCGGGCTGTTGTACGGGTGGTTCCTGTTGCGCCCGGAAGTGCCGATTGAAATTCGGGCCGGCTTGATTGTCGGCTTTGTAGGCGGTCTGACGACCTTTTCATCCTTTTCACTGGATACGTTGCGCCTGCTGGAAAGCGGGCAGGCCCTGGTAGCCTTCGGTTACCTGGGCATCAGCGTGTTCGGCGGGCTGCTCGCCACTTGGGCTGGCCTGTCCTTGACCAAACTTTGATAAACGAGAGACCGACATGCTCGATTCCAAACTGTTACGTAGCAACCTTCAGGACGTAGCGGACCGCCTGGCATCCCGTGGCTTTGCCTTGGATGTTGCGCGCATCGAAGCGCTGGAAGAACAGCGCAAGACCGTCCAGACCCGCACCGAAGCACTGCAGGCTGAGCGGAATGCGCGTTCCAAATCCATCGGTCAGGCCAAGCAGCGCGGCGAAGACATTGCGCCGTTGATGGCGGACGTCGAGCGCATGGGCACCGAGCTGTCCGACGGCAAAGTCGAGCTGGAAGGCATTCAGAGCGAGCTGGATTCGATCCTGCTGGGCATTCCCAACCTGCCGCACGAGTCCGTGCCGATTGGCGAAGACGAAGACGGCAACGTCGAAGTGCGCCGTTGGGGCACACCCAAAGCCTTTGATTTCGAGATCAAGGACCACGTTGCCCTGGGCGAATTGACCGGTGGCCTGGATTTCGAAACTGCCGCCAAGATGTCCGGCGCGCGTTTTGCCTTGCTGCGCGGTCCGATTGCGCGCATGCACCGTGCCCTGGCGCAGTTCATGATCAACCTGCATACCGGCGAACACGGCTACGAAGAAGCCTACACCCCGTATCTGGTGCAGGCGCCGGCGCTGATGGGCACCAGCCAGTTGCCGAAATTCGAAGAAGACCTGTTCAAGATCAGCCGTGATGGCGAAGCTGATTTGTACCTGATCCCGACGGCCGAAGTGTCGCTGACCAATATTGTGGCCGGCGAGATCCTCGATGCCAAACAGCTGCCGATCAAGTTCGTCGCTCACAGCCCATGCTTTCGCAGTGAAGCCGGTGCGTCGGGCCGTGACACCCGCGGCATGATCCGCCAGCACCAGTTCGACAAGGTCGAGATGGTGCAAGTGGTTGAGCCGTCGACCTCCATGGAAGCCCTGGAAGGCCTGACTGCCAACGCCGAGCGCGTCCTGCAACTGCTTGAGCTGCCTTACCGCGTGCTGGCGCTGTGCACCGGCGACATGGGCTTCAGCGCCGTGAAGACCTACGACCTTGAAGTGTGGGTGCCGAGCCAGGACAAATACCGCGAAATTTCGTCGTGCTCCAACTGCGGTGATTTCCAGGCCCGTCGCATGCAGGCGCGTTTCCGTAACCCGGAAACCGGCAAGCCGGAACTGGTGCACACCCTCAACGGTTCGGGGCTGGCGGTGGGTCGCACCCTGGTAGCCGTGCTGGAAAACTACCAGCAGGCTGACGGTTCGATCCGTGTGCCTGAGGTGCTCAAGCCTTACATGGCGGGCGTTGAGGTCATCGGCTAAATGGAATTTCTGCCGCTGTTTCATAACCTGCGCGGCAGTCGTGTGTTGGTCGTCGGTGGCGGGGAGATTGCGTTGCGCAAATCCCGGCTGCTGGCCGACGCCGGTGCGTTGCTGCGGGTGGTTGCTCCCCAGATCGAAGACCAGTTGCGTGAATTGGTACTGGGCAGTGGCGGGGAACTGATTTTGCGCGGTTATCAGGAGCCCGACCTTGATGGTTGCGTGCTGATTATCGCGGCGACGGACGACGAGCCGCTGAACGCGCAAGTGTCCAGTGATGCCAAGCGTCGTTGCGTGCCGGTCAATGTAGTGGACGCGCCAGCCTTGTGCAGCGTGATCTTCCCGGCGATTGTCGACCGTTCGCCGTTGGTGATTGCAGTGTCCAGCGGCGGCGATGCGCCGGTGCTGGCGCGCTTGATCCGGGCCAAGCTGGAAACCTGGATTCCGTCCACTTACGGTCAGTTGGCCGGGTTGGCGGCGCGCTTCCGTGCCCAGGTCAAAGGTTTGTACCCGGACGTTCAGCAGCGTCGTGCGTTTTGGGAAGAGGTTTTCCAGGGCCCGATCGCCGACCGACAGTTGGCCGGGCAGGGCGATGAAGCTGAGCGCTTGCTGATTGAAAAGGTCAACGGCGCGCCACCGTACGCGCCGGGCGAGGTTTATTTGGTGGGCGCAGGCCCGGGTGATCCGGACCTGCTGACCTTCCGCGCCCTGCGCCTGATGCAGCAAGCCGACGTGGTGCTGTATGACCGTCTGGTCGCTCCGGCGATTCTCGAACTGTGCCGCCGTGATGCCGAGCGCATTTACGTCGGCAAACGTCGCGCCGACCATGCCGTGCCGCAAGACCAGATCAACCAGCAATTGGTGGACCTGGCCAAGCAAGGCAAGCGCGTGCTGCGCCTCAAAGGTGGCGATCCGTTCATCTTTGGTCGTGGTGGCGAAGAGATCGAGGAGCTGGCGGCCCATGGCATTCCGTTCCAGGTAGTGCCGGGCATCACCGCCGCCAGTGGCTGCGCGGCTTATGCCGGGATTCCGCTGACGCACCGTGACTATGCCCAGTCGGTACGGTTTATCACCGGGCATTTGAAGAACGGGACGTCAGACCTGCCTTGGCAGGATCTGGTGGGGCCGTCGCAGACCCTGGTGTTCTACATGGGGTTGATTGGCTTGCCGATCATCTGCGAACAACTGATCAAGCACGGTCGCGCAGCGGATACCCCGGCGGCGTTGATCCAGCAGGGCACCACGTCCAATCAGCGCGTGTTTACCGGCACCCTGGCGGACTTGCCGCGCATGGTGGCGGAGCATGAAGTGCACGCGCCGACCTTGGTCATCGTCGGTGAAGTGGTGGTGTTGCGCGAGAAGCTCAAGTGGTTTGAGGGCGCGCAATCCCAGGTCTGATCCTTTAACGCATCGCAGGTAAGCCCGCTCCCACATTGGCCTGTGTGCACAGACCCAAATGTGGGAGGGGGCTTGCCCCCGATGAGGCCTTCAAACACAGCGACTGATTCGGATCAGCCCTGGACGCCTTTGCCACTTAGCCGCTTCCTGTCATGCCCGGCATCAAAGGTTTGCAACGGCCCTTTCGGCACAATCCCCGTCGGATTGATCGTCCGATGGCTCGCGTAGTAATGCCCCTTGATGTGCGCAAAATCCACCGTCTCGGCCACGCCCGGCCATTGGTACATCTCCCGCAGCCAGTTCGACAAGTTCGGATAATCGGCAATCCGCCGCAGGTTGCATTTGAAGTGGCTGTAATACACCGCATCAAAACGAATCAGCGTGGTGAACAGCCGCACATCGGCTTCGGTCAGGTATTCACCGGCCAGGTAACGGTGCGCGTCCAGGTGCCGCTCCAGGTGATCGAGCTCGGCAAACACATCATCAAATGCGCTTTCATAGGCCTTTTGCGAGGTGGCGAAGCCTGCGCGGTACACGCCATTGTTCACGGCCGGGTAGATGCGGTCGTTCAGCGCGTCGATGCTTGCACGTAGTGCTTCGGGGTAGAAGTCCAGCGTGTTGCCGGTCAGGTCGTTGAAGGCGCTGTTGAACATGCGGATGATCTCCGCGGATTCATTGCTCACGATGCGCTTGAGCTTTTTGTCCCAGAGCACCGGTACGGTGACGCGGCCGGTGTAGTCGGCAGTGTCTGCGGTGTAGCGCTGGTGCATGAATTCGAACCCATCGAGCCTATCGCCGGTGGAGCCGTGGGCCTTGTCGAAGGTCCAGCCGTTTTCCAGCATCAGCCAACTGACTACGGAAACGTCAATCAGGCTTTCCAGGCCCTTGAGCTTGCGCAGGATCAAGGTGCGGTGGGCCCAGGGGCAGGCGAGGGAAACATACAGATGATAGCGACCGGCTTCTGCCTGGAAGCCGCCTTCGCCGCTGGGGCCGGGCTCGCCGTTGGCTGTCACCCAGTGACGCCGTTGCGCCTGTTCGCGCTGGAAAGCGCCGTCTGCACTGCTTTCGTACCACTGGTCTTTCCAGTGTCCTTCGATCAGCAAACCCATGACTGGCTCCTTGGCTAATAAGCGTTGGAGCCCAGTCTAAAGGGATGAGTTCGAACTAAAAGCGCAAAGACTGCGGGGTAATGATCGATTAAATCGATTTGTCCCGCGCGTCCCAGTAATGCTGGGCCAGTTCAAAGGCCTGTTCCCGTGGGTGGCCGAGGCCGCGCAAGGCGAGGGCCATGGTGGCGATCAGGGCCAGTTGCGGGTAGCTGTCCTCGACATCGCCGCGCCACAGCGCTTTCAAATGCTCGGGCTCCAGGGTCGCGGGTTTGACGTGGCGCTGGTCGGAGAGGGCGGGCCACTCTTCGTCCCAGCTTTCGCCGCCGGTGGTGCCATAGAGGTGGCTCAAGGTGTCGGGGTTGATCTCGACCTCGCCACCATCGCCCTTGACCACAATCACGTTGTCACCGAGCAGGCCGCTGGCGTCACGGTGCACGCCCTGATAACCGGGGTGGAAAATACTTTGCAGGCCGCAACGTGCATTCAGCGGGTTGAGCAGACGCGCCAGGGAATGGATCGGCGAGCGCAGGCCCAGGGTGTTACGCAAATCAATCATGCGTTGCAGTTGCGGTGCCCAGTCACCCAGAGGCATAAACGCCAGGTTGCCGTGTTCGAACGCGCTTTCAACCTGCTGCCAATTACGGCACAACGGGATCTGCAGCCCGTCCAGCAATTGCTCGGTGTACAACCGGCCAGCGGTGTGAGCGCCGCCGCCGTGCATCAGGATGCGCACACCGTTCTGCGCCAGGCATTTGGCCGCCAGCAAATACCACGGCAGGTGGCGTTTTTTGCCGGCGTAGGTAGGCCAGTCGATATCAACGTTCAACGCCGGCGCATTCAGGCGTTCGCGCACCGCTTCGGTAAACCCGGCGAGTTCTTCCGGGCTTTCTTCCTTGTGCCGCAGCAACATCAGGAAGGCGCCGAGCTGGGTGTCTTCGACTTTTTCGTCGAGCAGCATGCCCATGGCCTCACGGGCTTCTTCGCGGGTGAGGTTGCGCGCGCCGCGCTTGCCTTTGCCCAGGATGCGCACGAACTGCGCAAACGGGTGTTCGGCAGGGGTTTGAAGGGTCAGCGGGGCAAAATCGGTCATAAGCAATTCGTCGGCCTGGGCAGGCCCGCCAGCTTGGCGGCGAGTTTGGCGGGAGTGCCGTTGAACAGTGTGTTGAGGTGCAGGCTATTGCCCTTTTCCGGGCCCAGTTTCAAGGCGGTGTACTTGATCAGTGGGCGCGTGGCGGGGGACAACTGAAACTCGGCGTAGAAACCCCGCAGCAGTTCGAGGATTTCCCAGTGGTCTGCCGTCAATTCCAGACGTTCGGCGGCGGCAAGGGCGTTGGCCACGTCGGTGGACCATTGATTCAGGTCGACGAGATAGCCGTCCTTGTCCAGTTCCAGGGTGCGCGAACCTACGGTCAAGGTGTTCATAGCCAGGTGTTGACCTTGTCGTAGTCGATCGACAACTGCACGAACCCTGGATAGTCCACGCTGTCGGCCCAGTCTGGCAGGGGCAGATTGCGCGCCTGCATGTCTTCGGCCAGCACAAAGACCTTCACGCCCTTGGTGTGCAGCGCTGCATCGTGCAGGCCGTAGGCGCCATCGCCGCACAGCAGGATCGCGTCTTCGGCGCCGCAAACGCGCAGGCAACTGGCGAGGCGGCTATCGGTGAATGGGGAGTGGGACACCACATGTAAAGTCGACATCAGAGGGTAATCACCTGGTCGTAACGGTCAATCAGTTGGGAAATCTGCTCGTTGCCCAAGGCCTGAGCACTGGCGGGTGGCGCGAGCCCGCGCGCGGCCAGGCTGTGGCTGCAGGCAAACACGTCATCGATCCCGAACAGGCCCAACGCCTGCAAGTTGGCGCTGAGGTCTTTTTGCTGCACGGCCTTGGCGTCCTGGTGTGGCGCCAGCTGAAACACGCCGTCATCCATAAACAGCAGGCCGATCGGCAGATCAAATGCGCCACCGGCCAGCACGATATCCAGCGCTTCACGCGCGCTCGGCCCGGACCACGGTGCCTGACGGCTGATTACCAATAAGGATTTGGACATCTCACGGCCCTCCAAAGCAGATCAGGCGGTCAGCGGCCTGGGCGGCGTCATGCAACTGCCCAAGGCCCGACAGCGCCCACGGCGCGTCGAGGTTCACAGCGCTGCGTTGATAGCGCGTGGCCTCTTCCTTGTTCAGCACGCCACGGCGCAAGGCCGCGGCGATGCACACCACGCCGTCGAGCTGGTGCGCGCTGACAAACTCGCGCCATTGCCGGGCGATGTCTTGCTCATCCTGGGGCGCAACGATGTTAGTGGAGGCGCTGTACACCCCGTCCTGATAAAAAAACAGCCGCACAATCTCATGCCCACCGGCCAGCGCGGCCTGTGCGAACAGCAAGGCGCGGCGCGAGGAGGGCGCATGGGCGGCGGAAAACAACGCAATCGCAAACTTCATGGAACACTCTGCAAGCAAACGTAGGCCAATCATAAAGCCGCCGCCGCGAAAAAGCCCGCCGTGATCAAAACGGTCACTCGCGGTGATTGTTCTGACGATTGCCGCCAGGCGCAAGGCTGCCTACGCTGTGGGCATTCGAACCCCAAATGGAGTCGCCATGTCAGGTCCCTTGGCTTCGCTCAAAGTGCTGGATTTTTCCACCTTGCTGCCGGGTCCGTTCGCGTCCTTGATGCTGGCGGACATGGGCGCCGAGGTATTGCGCATCGAATCGCCCACGCGCATGGACCTCTTGCGGGTGTTGCCGCCGCATGATCAGGGGACATCGGCGAGCCATGCCTATCTCAATCGCAATAAACGCAGCCTGGCGCTGGATCTCAAGCAGGCCGAGGCCCTGGAGATCGTGCGCGAGTTGGTCAAAGACTACGACATCGTCCTTGAGCAATTCCGGCCTGGGGTGATGGATCGTCTGGGCCTGGGTTATGAGGCGTTGAAGGCGATCAACCCGAAGCTGATTTATGTGTCGATTACCGGCTATGGCCAGACCGGCCCTTACAAAGACCGGGCCGGGCACGATATCAACTACCTGGCGCTGGCCGGTGTCGCCAGTTACACCGGTCGTCAAGACAGCGGGCCGCTGCCGCTCGGCGTGCAATTGGCGGATGTCGGCGGTGGTTCGCTGCATGCGGTAGTCGGTTTGCTCGCGGCGGTGATTGCCCGGCAACAGACCGGGGTTGGCCAATACCTGGATGTGAGCATGACCGATTGCTCGTTCAGCCTGAACGCGATGGCCGGGGCAGGGTATCTGGCCTGTGGTGTGGAGCCGGGTTGGGAGACGCATGTGCTGAACGGCGGCAGCTTCTACGATTATTACCGCTCCCGCGATGGCCGCTGGATGTCGGTCGGCAGTCTGGAACCCGCGTTTATGCAGGCCTTGTGCGCGGGATTGGGGCGTCCGGAGTTGGCGGCACACGGCCTGTCCCCCAAACCGGAACAGCAAAAAGCGCTGAAGCTGGGATTGCAGGTCGAGTTCGAGAAACGCAGCTTTGATGAGTTGTGCGAGCTGTTTGCCGGGCTGGATGCGTGTGTGGAGCCGGTACTGAGCTTGAGTGAGGCTGTGGAGCATCCGCAGTTGAAAGCGCGGCAACTGGTCAGCCAGGTGCCGCGCGGCGATGGCTCGACCCAGGCGCAAATCGCCTGTCCGTTGAAGTTTTCCGACGGGTTGCCGCAGCCTCGGCATATCGGCGCGGCTGTGGGGGCGCACAGTGATGAAGTGCTCGCCGAGTTAGGCTTCAGTGCTCAGCGGATCGACGCCTTGCGGCGGGCCAAGGTGGTTGGGTAGTGCCCGGGCAGGCGCTACCGCAGGCACCCTCCATCACTCCACCCGAGTTTCCCCGGTGTACACCAAGGTATGCCGGCACCGTCGGCACAAATAACGCCGCCCCTGGTTCACCAACCCATGCCGCTGGGCTGAGAACGGGAAGTCGCTGTCGGCACACGGGCAGCGGTAGATATAGCGGGTCACTTGTCGACGTTTGACTGCATAGGTGTGGCAGCGATCCGGCGGCAGTTCGTAAACCCCGCGCATGATCAATTGCCATTCCTCGCCATGGGGCTGGATGCGCTCGCCAAACAATTGGTGGGCAATCAGGTGCGCCACTTCATGGGCCACGGTCTGTTTAAGGAAGTGCTGGCTGTTTTCGCGGTACAACTGTGGGTTGAAGCGCAGCAGGTTCTCGTGCAAATGCGCGACACCGGCTTTCTGGCCCCGCAGCTTGAGGCTGACCTGGGGGCGTTTGAAGCTTCGTTTGAAAAAGGATTCGGCTTGCAGGAAACAATCTTCGACGCGGGTATTGAGTTGCTCGGGCATGCTGTACATATCTCCAGAGACGTCCAGTATGCCGCAAAAGCAGGTGTTTCCGAATCTGTCAGGCGCCGAATGGTCATGCATAACGCACAAAGCCACCTTGCGGTGGCTTTGCCCAGAGTTTATCAGCCTAATTGGTATAGATCGGTCCCACGCCCAGGCCCCAGACGATCACAGTAAACGCCATGATCGCCACCAGCACCACCAGGCCCACGGCCAGTACCGAGCTGGAAAACAGGAAGCCCTCGTCCGGGTCAATGCTCATAAAGGTCGGCAGCCCCACATACAGCAGGTACACCGTGTAGCAGATCGCCGCCGTGCCCACGACCATTCCCAGCCACATGTGCGGGTAGAGCGCTGCCAGCCCGCCGATAAACAGCGGGGTCGCCGTGTAAGTGGCAAACGCGACACACCGCGCCATGCTGGGGCTTGCGTCATAGGTACGGGCCATCCAGTGAATGAACGCGCCCATCACCGCCACGCCGCCAAGCATGGCCGCATACGACATCAGGGTCATCCACAGTGCGCTTTCCTGGGTCAGCATGACCGGGGAGCGGTTGCCAATGACCCAGCCGACGCGGGTGGTGCCGATAAAGGCAGAGACGGCGGGGATCGCCGCGAGAATCAAGGTGTGAGTGAGGTACATGTGGCCGATACTTTCTTCTTTATCGCCACGAATTTCCCGCCATTCCTGGTCGGGATGGGTAAACAGCCCCACGACGTGATGGATCATGCCAGTCACTCCTGTCGTAATTACCATCGCCCCCCATCGGAGCGCCCACGGGCCAAATGGCCTCAAAGGTCCTGGATAGTTGTGCGACCTCAAGTCGCAGTATAGGAAGTCATGACCGGAAAAACTGTAGGGCTTTAGAGCAAATTGCGCTGTAAACATTGGCGCTAATCGCGGTGAGGTCTGTCGGCCGCCCCGCGAACGGCAGGGTGGGCTGCGGGCGCGCTCCCACCTTGGAACTTGGGCGTCCTTACCGCTAAAATACCGCGCTTTTCGTCACACACCTCTAGCGGATCCAAGCGCCATGGGCACTCTTACGGTCAACCAGAACAAACTGCAAAAACGCCTGCGTCGCCTGGCCGGTGAAGCGGTCGCCGATTTCAACATGATCGAAGAGGGCGACAAGGTCATGGTCTGCCTCTCCGGCGGCAAAGACAGCTACACCCTGCTTGACGTGCTGCTGCACCTGCAGAAGGTCGCACCGATCAAGTTCGAGATCGTCGCCGTCAACATGGACCAGAAACAACCGGGTTTCCCCGAGCATGTCCTGCCGGCCTATCTGAAAGCATTGGGCGTCGAGTATCACATCGTCGAGAAAGACACCTATTCGGTGGTCAAGGAACTGATCCCGGAAGGCAAAACCACCTGTTCGCTGTGCTCGCGCCTGCGCCGTGGCACGCTCTACACCTTTGCCGATGAAATCGGCGCGACCAAGATGGCCCTCGGTCATCACCGTGATGACATCGTCGAGACGTTTTTCCTCAATATGTTCTTCAACGGCTCGCTCAAGGCCATGCCGCCCAAGCTGCGCGCCGATGACGGGCGCAACGTGGTGATCCGCCCGCTGGCGTATTGCAACGAGAAAGACATCCAGGCCTACTCCGACTTCAAGCAATTCCCGATCATCCCGTGCAACCTGTGTGGCTCCCAGGAAAACCTGCAACGCCAGGTGGTCAAGGAAATGCTCGTGGATTGGGAACGCAAGACACCCGGGCGCACCGAAAGCATCTTCCGCAGCTTACAGAATGTGCAGCCGTCGCAATTGGCCGACCGCAACCTGTTCGACTTCACCAGCCTGAAAATTGATGAGACCGCCGCTTCGCGCTTCGTCAATGTTGTGAACCTCTAGCCCGTTTCAACGCTCTGAAAGACGGCGCTTGCGGGCGCCGTTTTCAATTCAATTGCCAGGAGAGGGCATGCGCGATTACAAGTGGCTGCACGAATATTGTCTGAACCGCTTCGGTTCGGCGGCCGAGTTGGAAGCCCATCTGCCTGTACCCAAGACCCCGGCGCAATTGCGCAAAATCAGTGATGACCGTTACCTGTCGACCCTGGCGCTGCGCGTATTCCGCGCGGGCCTGAAGCACAGTGTGGTGGATTCGAAGTGGCCTGCGTTCGAGCAGGTTTTCTTCGGCTTCGACCCGGAAAAGGTGGTGTTGATGGGCGCAGAGCACCTGGAGCGCTTGATGCAGGACACTCGTATCATCCGTCACCTGGGCAAACTCAAAAGTGTGCCGCGCAATGCGCAGATGATGCTGGACATCGAGCAGGAAAAGGGCAGTTTCGGCGCGTTTATCGCCGACTGGCCAGTGACCGATATCGTCGGTTTGTGGAAGTACCTGAGCAAGCACGGCCATCAATTGGGCGGGCTGTCGGCGCCGCGCTTCCTGCGCATGGTAGGCAAGGACACCTTTGTGCCGAGCGATGACGTGGTGGCGGCCTTGAATGCGCAGAAAATCGTCGACAAAGCGCCGACCAGCCTGCGTGATCTGGCGACGGTGCAGGGCGCGTTCAACCAGTGGCACGCCGAGAGTGGGCGGCCGATGTGCCAGTTGTCGATGATGCTGGCTTACACCGTCAACCATTGAGACCGAGGTGATGCCTTCGCGAGCAAGCCCGCTCCCACATTCGACCGCATTCCAAAGGATGTACGCGGACAAATGTGGGAGCGGGCTTGCTCGCGAAGACTGACTATCAGGCGCCGAATCTCTATCAGGCCTCAGCCAACCGCCGATTCAACTGATGCCGCCACCGCACATACAACAACGCGGTGCAAAACACCGCCAGGCTCGCGAGCATTTCCAGCACGCCGAACCACTGCCGGTTCGGGTCATACGCGGCCAGCGCGCCCTTGATGAAGTACAGGTTCACCACAAAGCACATCCACGAATGCCCGCGCGCGCTGCCGAGCAGCATCCCTGGGGCCAACAACACCAATGGCACCAGTTCGATGAGCAGGATTACCCATGGACGTGCGCCGTGCAGGTCGGCGACGAACAGGTAATACCCGCACAACAAACCCACCAACCCAAGAAACGCCAGCAGGCTCAGCACCCGTGCGACCTTGACCCGTGGTTCCAGCCACGCCCGGGGCGGCAGGACTTTAGGCTTTCTGGCCACGGCCGTTCTCCAGCAACACGGCGGTGTTGGCCAGGCGCAAGCCCAAGGCGCGGCACAGCGTGATTTCGTGTTGATCGAGCATGCGCTTGCCGTCGGGCCCGGCGTGATGGCTGGCGCCATACGGCGTGCCGCCGCCCTGGGTGTCCAGCAGCGCCTGCTCGCTGTAAGGCAGGCCGGTGATCAGCATGCCGTGGTGCAACAGCGGCAACAGCATCGACATCAGTGTGGTTTCCTGGCCGCCATGCAGGCTGGCGGTGGAAGTGAATACACCCGCGGGCTTGCCGACGAGCGCGCCGGTGAGCCACAGGTTGCTGGTGCCATCCAGAAAGTATTTGAGCGGTGCGGCCATGTTGCCGAAGCGCGTCGGGCTGCCGAGGGCCAGGGCCGAGCAGTTTTTCAAATCATCCAGGCTTGCATACAGCGCGCCTTCGTCCGGGATACTCGGCGCCACGGCTTCGCATTCGGCGGAGATCGCCGGCACGGTGCGTAAGCGTGCTTCCAGGCCACCTTGCTCGATACCTCGGGCAATCTGACGGGCCATTTCGCTCACCGAACCATTGCGGCTGTAATACAACACCAGCACATAGGGCGCAGTCACGGCAGGATCTCCAGCACGTTTTCCGGCGGACGGCCAATGATGGCTTTGTCGCGGGTTTCCAGAATCGGGCGTTCCATCAGCTTCGGATGTTCGGCGATGGCGGCGATCAACTGGGTTTCGCTGAGGCTGGCGTCGGCCAGGTTGAGGGCTTTGTATTCCTCTTCGCCGGTGCGCAGCAGTTGGCGCGCGCTGATCCCCAGCTTGCCGAGCAAAGCCTTTAATTGCGCGGCGTTCAGCGGGGTTTCGAGGTAGCGAACCACGCTCGGATTGAGGCCGCGAGCTTCCAGCAGTTCGAGCGCTCCGCGGGATTTCGAGCAGCGCGGGTTGTGATAAAGCGTCAGATCGGTCATGTGCGGGTCGCATCTTGCGTAAGGTGGCGGGTATTCTACCTGCGCTGCGGCCCGTCCTTAAACCGTAAGAGGCGATAGGTCGCAGCCAACGTTCATTTTTGCGAAGGATTACCCCATGACTAGGCGACTGATCGGTGCATTGGCGATCATCACAACCCTGCTGCTCAGCGGCTGCGGTAACGATTACGGCGTTGACCAATACGGCAAGAAAGTGGCGGCCGAACGCTTGGACAAACAATGGGTGGTGGTCAATTACTGGGCCGAATGGTGTGGCCCGTGCCGTACGGAAATTCCCGAACTGAATGCCTTGGCCGAGCAGTTGAAAGGGCAGAACGTGGGCGTGTTCGGGGTCAATTTCGACAACGTACAGGGTGAAGAACTCAAGGCCGCCAGCGAGAAGCTGGGGATCAAGTTCACCGTGCTGGCGCAGAACCCCGAGGAGATTTTTGATATTCCGCGCAGTGAGGCGTTGCCAGTGACCTACATCATTGATGACAAGGGCAAGGTGCGTGAACAGTTGATGGGTGAGCAGACAGCGCAAGGCGTGTTGGCCAAACTTAAAGCCTTACGCGGCTAAAGCAACCACAAACCAATGTGGGAGGGGGCTTGCTTCCGATGGCAGTCTGTCAGCGACTTATTAGTGGACTGACCCACGGCTATCGGGAGCAAGCCCCCTCCCATACTTAGACCTCACCCGTATCTGGATCGGGGCTATCAGCCTTCTTCAAGCCACAGGCGAATCGGCTTGCCTTCGGCCGGCCAGAAGCGCGTCTGCTCGATCGGCGAGATGTCCCAACGCTCAACGCCTTGCAGGGCCTGGAAGAAGCGGTGTTCCTGCTCCATCAAGGCCTCGGCGCACAGTTTGCGGGTGCTGCCGATCTTGCCGAAGCTGAGCTTGTCGCCCTCGACGGTGTACGGTGCGAACCAGTGGTTGCAGCCGCCATTGCCATAGGCGCGGCCATCGGCACCGAGGGTGACGGTCAGGTTGGCGTAGTCCATCAGCGGGCGCTCGCCAATCCATTCCACGACATAGCTGTGATCCTGCTTAAGCTTCACGGCATCCCCGGCGCAGCCCGTCAGGCCAACCGCGATGGCGGCGAGCATAAGCGCGCCTTTCATTGCGCGGCCTGCTGGCATTTCGGGCAGCGGTGCTTGTCGCCTTCGCTGGCCCAGCCCAATTCCTTGATGCGCGCGTTGGCGGCCGGTTGCAGCGGCTCTTTGGTCAGCTTGGTTTCCACCGCGAATTCAAACTCCAGCACGCTGTCGCAGCTGTCGCAATTGACCTTCCAGGTGTGAATCTCCAGCTCGCCGAATTTCGGCCCCTGGGCCATGGCGACCCATTGGCCCGCCGGGCGGATGGAATAGCGCGCGTCACCTTCGACGGTCAGGCGCATCGACAGGGTTTTACTGCCGCGCAGGGTGACGATCAGAATGTCGCCATGCTTGATCGAACCGCCGTTGCCAGTGACTTGGTAACGGCCCGGCACCAGGGCGCGGCATTCGATCAGGGTGTGTTGCGGGCTCAGCAAGCTGAAGCGGAAATCGTGTTCGGCCATGGATCCTCCAAATAGGCGCGGCATCCTATCACGGGTGCCGGCCGATCATGAGCCTGGTATGTGACCGCTGATCAACCGTCGACCAGGTTCTGCGGCTGGCCATTGGCCCAGGCGGCAATGTTGGCCAAGGTGGTGCCGGCGATTGCCGCCAGGGCCTCACGGGTAAGAAATGCCTGGTGTGCGGTGATGATCACGTTGGGGAAGGTCAGCAGGCGCGCGAGCACATCGTCTTGCAGGGGCAGGTCGGAGCGGTCCTCAAAAAACAGTTGGGCCTCTTCTTCGTACACGTCCAGCCCCAGGTAGCCGAGTTGGCCGTCCTTGAGGGCTTCGATCAGCGCCGGGGTCTCTACCAAACCACCGCGACCGGTGTTGATCAGCATCGCGCCAGGTTGCAGCTGCGCCAAAGAGCGGGCGTTGATCAGGTGCTTGCTGTCGGCGGTCAGCGGGCAGTGCAGGCTGATGATCTGCGCTTGCGCCAGCAGTTCAGGCAGGCTGACGTAACGGGCGCCGAGGGCCTGGACCTGCGGGTTGGGGAAGGGGTCAAAGGCGAGCAACTGGCAGCCGAACCCGGCCATGATTTTCGCGAACGTGGCCCCGATCTGCCCGGTGCCGACCACCCCGACGGTCTTGCCCACCAGGTCGAAACCGGTCAGCCCATGCAGGCTGAAATCACCGTCGCGGGTGCGGTTGTAGGCGCGGTGCAGGCGGCGGTTGAGGGCCAGGATCAGCGCGACCGCGTGCTCGGCCACCGCGTGAGGCGAGTAGGCAGGAACGCGCACGATGCTCAGGCCCAGGCGTTTGGCGGCGGGCAAGTCGACATGGTTGTAACCGGCCGAGCGCAGGGCAATCAGGCGCGTGCCGCCTGCGGCCAACTGTTCCAGCACCGGAGCGCTGAGATCATCATTGATAAACGCACAGACCACGTCGTGGTGTTCGGCCAGGGCCACGGTGTCGAGGTTGAGCCGGGCAGGTTGAAATTGCAGTTCAAGGCCGGTTGGCAGCGGCTCGCCGAGAAAACTGTCACGGTCGTAGGTCTGGCTGCTGAAAAGAATCACGCGCATGAAAAAGCTCCCTGCACTCGCGGAAAAAAATACATGACCCCGGTGGGCGCGGGCTTGCCCGCCCCCACACAGGCGCCTTAAACGCTGACGCGCGCCTCGCTGGCCAGCCGTGCAATGGCCATGTCCAGCTCGTCCAGCGCGGTGACGGCTTTGGCGTCGTCTTGCTTAAGCAAGGTTTCTGCACGTTGGCAGGCGGCGCGCAATTGCGGCACACCACAGTAGCGCGTGGCGCCATGCAAGCGGTGGACGCGCTCGATCAGGGCGTTGTTGTCTTTGGCTTCACGGGCGGCGGTAATGGCCAGGCGATCAGCTTCCAGCGAGGCCAGCAACATGGCGAGCATATCGGCCGCCAGGTCAGCTTTGTTGGCCGCCAGGCGCAGGCCTTCGTCATGGTCCAGTACCAGCAGTTGTACGCCTGGGCCAAAACTGTCAGTGGTGCGTTCCGGCCCTTGGTTGCGCAGGGCCAGGCCGGTCCATTTCAACACCACTTGGGCCAGTTGCCGCTCGCTGATGGGTTTGGTCAGGTAGTCGTCCATGCCACTTTGCAGCAGGGCGCGTTTTTCGTTGGCCATGGCGTGGGCGGTGAGGGCGACCACCGGCAATGGCGTGCCGTGGCGCTCGCTTTCCCATTGGCGGATCGCCTCGGTGCTTTGGCGGCCGTCCATACCGGGCATTTGCACGTCCATCAGCACCAGGTCGAAGGTTTCCTGCTTCACGGCGTCGATGGCCGCGTAACCGCTTTCCACGGCCTGGACCTTGGCACCCATGTCTTCGAGCAGGGTTTGCACCAGCAGTAGGTTTGCCGGGTTGTCGTCCACGCAAAGCACACGGGGTGCGCGGCTGGACAGGGGCTCACCAGGCTCACTGCGCAACGGGCGCGGGCTGATCAGGTCGGCAAGGGCACGGCGCAGCTTGCGCGTACAGGCCGGCTTGGCCTGCAATTGGCTGTTGGGGTTGGGCACCGACTGGTTGAACAGCATCTGCTCGGTGGTCGGGCACAGCACCAGCACTTTGCAACCCAGGTGTTCAAGGTCCCAGAGATGCTGGTTGAGGCGTTCGGGCGGAATGTCATTGGCGGTGATGCCGAGCACGGCCAGGTCAATTGCCTGTTCGGTCTGATGGGCGCTGGTGATGCCGTTGGTGAGGCTTTCCAGGGTATTGAATGGCGTGACTTCCAGGCCGCAGTCTTCCAGTTGATGTTGCAGGGCCTGGCGCGCCAACTCGTGGTTTTCCAGCACGGCCACACGACGGCCGAGCAGCGGCGCGGAGGGCAGGTCTTCGGCGTCGTCGCGGGTTTTGGGCAGGTTCAGGCTGATCCAGAACTCCGAACCTTCGCCCGGCGTGCTGTCGACCCCGATTTCACCGCCCATCTGCTCGATCAGGCGCTTGGAGATCACCAGGCCCAGGCCGGTGCCGCCCGGTTGCCGCGACAGCGAGTTGTCGGCCTGGCTGAAGGCTTGGAACAGCGCGCGTACATCCTGGTTGGACAGCCCGATGCCGGTGTCTTGCACGCTGATGCGCAGTTGGACGCTGTCTTCCTGTTCGTCCTCGACCATCGCCCTGGCGACGATGGTGCCCTCGCGGGTGAACTTGATCGCATTGCTGATCAGGTTGGTGAGGATCTGTTTGAGGCGCAGCGGGTCACCCACCAGCGCCAACGGCGTGTCGCGGTACACCAGGCTGACCAGTTCCAGCTGTTTGGCATGGGCGGCGGGGGCGACCGAATACCGGCAGCAGGTAGCGCGTGGCGTCATTGCCGGTGCGTTGCAGCAGGTGGGAGCTGTTGCCGACGGGCGGCTGGTTAAGCATGGTCGGGCCGGCGTGGGCCAGGGATGAACGGTCCGGCGCAAGGAACGACACGGCGCGCACGTCCGGTTGCTCCAGCGACTGGGTGGCGATGCGCTCCAGCAGGTCGGTGTTCTTGCTGCTTAACGCAGGGGCCACCAGCGGTGCCAATTGTTCAGCGATCATTTCGCCGCGTTGCAGCAATTGGGACTGCAATTCCGACAGCTGCATCCAGGTGAAATAGCCCCCTAACAGCAGGGCCATCAAGCTGGTCGGTAATAAGGTCAGCAACAGTACGCGGCCTTTTATCCCCATTTTTGTAAGCACGCCACTCTCCTGTTGCCACATTGTTTTCAATGATCCGCGCGGGCATCCGGCCCACGCCACCTGCGCAGTGTAGCCATTTGCGCGGTGCGGAATCTCGCAAATTAATGACAGACCGCAATCTGCGGGCCATTGGGCGCCAGCTGGCGATTGCCTGCGACAGTTTAATCTTGAATAATCAGTGATTGAGAATGACTTGCAGACGCTAATGAATCCCGCCGTGGTTGCTCTACCCAATGTCCTGACGATCGAAGATGACCCTGTGCTGGGCGCGTACGTCCATGAACACCTGGGCCGCTGCGGCTTTGAGGTCACCTGGTGTCGCAACGGCGAACAGGGCCTGCAACTGGCGCGTGACCAGGTGTTCGACGTGGTGTTGATGGATATCCTGCTGCCCGGCATGGACGGCTTGTCGATCCTCACGCATCTGCGCCAGAGCCAGACAATCCCGGTGATCCTCATGTCTGCGTTGGGCGCCGAAGCCGATCGCGTCAGCGGCTTTCGTCTCGGTGCGGACGATTACCTGCCCAAGCCGTTCAGCATGGTCGAATTGCGGGTACGCATCGAGGCGATCCTGCGTCGCGTGGCCCTGGACCGTCGCCCGCCGCCCACTGTTTTACCGGCACGCGACGACAGTCGCCCCCTGTGCTTTGACGATGAGCTGTATGACGTCTGCTACCAGACGCTCTGGGCAGGGCTGACCCGCAGTGAATTTCGCCTGCTGGAAACCCTGCACCGCAATGCCGATGAAGTGCTCAGCAAAGCGTTCCTTTATCAGCATGTGTTGCAGCGCGGTTATGCGCCCCACGACCGTAGCCTGGACATGCACATCAGCCAGATTCGCCGCAAGCTCAAGGCCATCGGCTACAACGAGCGCGAAGTGCGCACCGTGTGGGGCAAGGGCTATGTGCTGAGCGTGCATGATGAAGGGCTTTGAGCAACTGCCCGGCAAGCACTCGTTATTCTGGAAACTTGCCTGCCTGCTGATCGCCTTCTGTTTACTGATGATTTGGCTCAGTTGGTCGTGGGGCCGATACATGGAACAGCGCAGTGCCTATGTGGCCGAAGAGTCGCGGGCGATTCTGCGCGGCTATGCGGCGGGGGCGGAACTGGCATGGAGTACGCAGGGCCGCGCAGGCGTGGATGCCTGGCTACAGCTGATGGCCAAGCGCGAATCCACGTGGCTGGGGGTGATCGGTCACGACTTGCAGTCGCTGAGCAGCACGCCCTTGAGCGACAAAGAGAGCCAGCGCCTGACCTTCCTGCGTGGGCTGGAGTGGCCGGTCAGTCGGCATGTTAAAGGCCTGCCGTGGGTGAAAATCCCCTTCCCGGTGGACGCTGGGGTCGGTTCGCTGGTGATGGAGTTGCCGCAACGCTTTATGCCGGGGCGCTATCAAGTGTTCTGGCGCGTGGTCACCAATGGGGTGATTCCCGGCCTGTTTACCTTGCTGCTCTGCGTGGGCCTCTACCGGCTGCTGATCATGCCCCTCAACCAATTGCGCGAGCAGGCCAATGCGTGGCGGGCCGATCAATTGAATACGCGAATGTCCAACGAGGCCACCAGCCGTCAGGATGAATTGGGGGAGTTGGGCCGGGCCTTTGACCACATGTCCGAGCGTTTGCAGGGCACCGTGCTGTTGCAGCAACAGCTGCTGCGGGATATGTCCCACGAACTGCGCACCCCGTTAAGTCGATTGCGGGTGGCCTGTGACAGTGAGCAGGATCTGGCGCAATTGCGTGAGCGATTGAGTCGGGAAATCGACGCCATGCAGCGCCTGGTAGAAGACAGTCTGCAACTGGCGTGGCTGGATAGCGAAACAGCGCCGCTGCCCAACGAAGATATTCAGCTCCAGGCGTTGTGGGACATGCTGCGGGAAAACGCCTGTTATGAAAGCCACTGGCCGGCGTCGCGTTTGCCCTGCCGGTTGCCGGCGGATTGCTGGGTGCGGGGCAACCTGAATGCGCTGGCCCAGGCCCTGGAAAACATTCTGCGCAATGCCATCAGGCATTCTCCTGCCCACGGGGTGGTGACGCTGGACGGCTGTCGCGAAGGTGATGAGTGGCATATCTGGCTGGAAGACCAGGGCGGCGGCATTGCCGAGCAGGACTTGGAACGTATTTTCGCGCCGTTTACCCGATTGGAGGGCTCACGGCCCGGTAATGGCGGTTTCGGCCTGGGCTTGAGCATCGCCCGCAACGCTGTACAGCGCCAGGGCGGGCGTTTGTGGGCGGAAAATAGCGGGCAAGGCTTGCGCGTGCATCTGCGACTGCGGGCCGGTTAGCTTTCAGCGCGACGCTGCTTGCGCTTCTTCCACTGGTGCGCGACCCACCAACGCCAGTACCCCATCGTCAGGCAGTACGCCAGCGCGGCCAGCACCAGGCCGCACACCACGGAACCCAGCAGGAACGGTTGCCACAGGGTGCTCAACTGGCTGCTGATCCATTCCCAGGTCAAGTCATCGGGCAAGCTGCGTGGCGGCGTGTTCATCAGCCACGCCCCGGTCAGGTACGTACAGAAGAACACCACCGGCATGGTGATCGGGTTGGTCAGCCACACCAGGCTGACAGCAATCGGCATATTGCCGCGCACCGCGATCGCCAGGATCGCGGCCAATAACATCTGCAGCGGAATCGGGATAAACGCCGCGAACAGGCCCACCGCCATAGCGCGCGCGACGGAGTGCCGGTTCAGGTGCCAGAGGTTCGGGTCATGCAGCAACGTGCCGAGAAATCGTAAGGACTTGTGTTCCCGGATACTCGTGGGATCGGGCATGTACCGTTTAAAGAGGCGCCGGGGCATAAGGGGTCCAGGTCAGTGCGAGGGGCAAGTATGCCCGCATTCTATAAACAGAAAATTCAGACTTTGTGACAAAACATCATAGGCCGTGCTGAGCGGGCGACTAAGACTGAGTGAATCACTTGAAAAGGATGATTCATGAGAACAGGCATGTTCGCGCTCGGACTTGGATTGCTTACGCTGCGATTTCTACCGGCACTGCCGCCCACCGCATGGCTGCTGGCCATGTTCGTGCTGGCGTTGATGCTGTTGCCGTTTCGCACCTACCCGCTGGCGTTCTTCCTGCTGGGGTTGGGTTGGGCCTGCATCAGCGCGCAATGGGCGTTGAATGATCGGCTCCAGCCGGCACTGGACGGGCAGACGCGGTGGGTAGAGGGCCGTGTGGTTGGGTTGCCACAGCAAACGAGCACCGGCGTGCGCTTCGAATTGGCCGACGGCCGGTCGCGTACGGCTCGGTTGCCCCAGCGTATCCGAGTGTCCTGGCAGGGTGGCCCGCCGGTAAACAGCGGCGAGCGCTGGCGGCTGGCGATCACCTTGAAACGGCCCGCGGGGCTGCTTAATTTTCATGGCTTTGACTATGAGGCCTGGTTGCTCGCCCAGCGTATGGGGGCCACCGGTTCGGTGAAGGATGGCCAACGCCTGGCGCCGGCCCGCAATGCCTGGCGTGACAGCGTCCGGCAGCGCTTGAAAGCAGTTGATGCTCAAGGTCGCGAGGCGGGCTTGGCGGCGTTGGTGCTGGGCGATGGCTCGGGGCTGGCGACCGCGGATTGGCAGGTGTTGCAAGACACCGGAACCGTGCACCTGCTGGTGATTTCCGGTCAGCACATCGGCTTGCTCGCGGGGTTGATCTACGGCCTGGTAGCCGGGCTGGCACGCTACGGTTGCTGGCCCCGAGCCTTGCCGTGGCTGCCGTGGGCGTGCGGCCTGGCGTTTACCGCTGCGCTCGGTTACGGCCTGTTGGCGGGGTTCGGTGTACCGGTGCAGCGGGCCTGCGTGATGGTCGGGCTGGTATTGCTGTGGCGTCTGCGTTTTCGGCATTTAGGCGTGTGGTGGCCGTTATTACTCGCCCTCGATGGCGTGCTGGTGCTGGAGCCGTTGGCCAGTTTGCAGCCGGGGTTCTGGTTGTCGTTTGCAGCCGTGGC
This sequence comes from Pseudomonas fluorescens, assembly GCF_900215245.1. GTDB lineage: Bacteria > Pseudomonadota > Gammaproteobacteria > Pseudomonadales > Pseudomonadaceae > Aquipseudomonas > Aquipseudomonas fluorescens. Next base: position 6,151,240 of record NZ_LT907842.1, on the reverse strand, counting down.
GGTGCTGGTTCTGGCGTTCAGCGGGCGCTTGGGCCCGTGGCGCATCTGGCAGGCCTGGACGCGTCCCCAAGGGTTGATCGCCATCGGTTTGTTTCCGGTATTGCTGGTGCAGGGCTTGCCCATCAGCCTCAGCGCGCCGGTTGCCAACCTGTTTGCCGTGCCGTGGATCAGCTTGGTGGTGTTGCCTCTGGCACTGCTGGGGACCTTGCTTATGGCGGTGCCGTGGGTGGGCGAGGGCTTGTTGTGGTTGGCCGGTGGAGCGCTTGATGGTCTGTTCAGGGGCTTGACGCTGTTGGCGGGGCTGCGCTCGGCCTGGGTGCCTGCCGAGGTGCCCGTGGGTTATTGGTTATTAAGCGCTGTGGGCGCGGTGTTATTGCTATTGCCCAAAGGCGTGCCGTTTCGGCTGCTGGGCTGGCCGATGTTGATGGTGGCAATCTTTCCGCCGCGGGCACTGGTGCCGCATGGGCAGGTGGAGGTGCTGCAACTGGATGTCGGGCAGGGGCAAGCGGTGATCCTGCGCACGCGCCATCACACAATGCTCTACGACGCAGGGCCGCGCTCCGGGGCGGCCGACCTCGGTGCGCGCGTGGTGTTGCCGGCGCTGCAAAAACTGGGGGTAGGGGCGCTGGACCTCATGGTGATCAGCCACGCCCACGCTGACCATGCCGGCGGCGCCACCGCGGTTGCCCGTGCGCTTGCGGTCGGGCGGGTTGTCGGCGGAGAGTCCGCAGGGCTGCCGGCGTTTCTCGATACGCAGCCTTGCATCAGTGGTGAGCAATGGGAGTGGGATGGCGTGTCGTTTGAGCTGTGGCAATGGTCAGGCGCCACGAGCCCTAATCCGAAATCCTGCGTGTTGCGCGTGCAAGCCCAGGGCGAACGCCTGCTGCTGACGGGGGATATCGATCAAGCCGCTGAAAGGGCGTTCCTCACATCCCCGCTGGCGGTGCCGACGGATTGGCTGCAAGCGCCCCACCATGGCAGCCGCAGCTCCTCATCCTGGCCTTTGCTGCAACGCCTTGCGCCCAGCTCGGTACTGATCTCACGCGGGCGTGGCAATGCATTTGGTCATCCCCACCCACAGGTAATGGAGCGTTATCAAGCGTTGGGCAGCCAAGTCTACGACAGCGCGGAACGGGGGGCCGTGCGTCTGCAACTGGGTACCTTCCAAGCACCGGTTGTTGCGCGTAGTCAACGTAGATTCTGGCGCGAGGCGTTACCGTAATCCAGGGTTACCAAAGACCCTGGTCCGTGAACGGCGGGCCTTTGGCCGGCGAACCACGCTGGCGAACCTATATGGTAAAGTGGCGCACTTTTTCGAGGGGACATTCACTGTGTGGGAATTGGTCAAATCCGGCGGCTGGATGATGTTGCCGATTATATTGAGCTCCATCGCCGCCCTTGGCATCATTGCCGAACGCCTGTGGACCCTGCGCGCCAGCCGGATAACGCCTGAGCATCTGTTGGGGCAAGTCTGGGGCTGGATCAAGAACAAGCAGCTGGATAAAGAAAAGCTCAAGGAATTACGCGCCAACTCGCCTTTAGGTGAAATCCTCGCGGCCGGCCTTGCCAACTCCAAGCATGGTCGAGAGATCATGAAAGAGTGCATCGAGGAGGCCGCTGCCCGGGTCATCCATGAAATGGAGCGCTATATCAACGCGCTTGGCACCATTGCGGCCATGGCACCGTTGCTCGGCCTGTTGGGTACGGTGCTGGGCATGATCGATATTTTCAGCTCGTTCATGGGGTCGGGCATGACCACTAACGCCGCCGTGCTGGCGGGCGGTATCTCCAAGGCGTTGATTACCACGGCTGCGGGCCTGATGGTCGGCATCCCTTCGGTATTTTTCCACCGTTTCCTGCAACGTCGCATCGATGAGCTGGTGGTCGGTATGGAGCAGGAAGCCATCAAGCTGGTCGAAGTGGTGCAGGGCGATCGTGATGTCGATTTCGTTGAGGGCCGAGCGTGAAATTTCGCCGCAAGCAACGGGAGAACGTGGATATCAACCTGGCGTCGTTGATCGACGTGGTCTTTATCCTGCTACTGTTTTTTGTTGTCACCACCACGTTCACCCGGGAAACCCAGCTGCGTGTCGACTTGCCGGAAGCGGTGAGCGGCTCGCCGGCCGAAGACCAGGAAGTCAAGCAACTGGACATCGCCATCAGTGCCGACGGCGTCTTTTCGGTGAATAACCAATTGCTCGAGAAAAACGACCTGGCCAGCCTGATGGACGCCCTGCAGAAAGAGTCCGGCGGCGACACCAAAATGCCGCTGTCGATCAGTGCGGACGGCAAAACCCAGCACCAAGCCGTTATCACCGCCATGGATGCTGCCGGCAAGCTGGGTTTCAGCCACCTGCGCATGACCACCGTCGAGGCGGCGAGCCAACCCTGATGGCCATTTCCGATCGTCTGCTCAAGGCCTGGTACGAAGGGCATCCGGCACTCATGCTGCTGCGGCCGTTGGAGTGCTTATATCGCCGTGTGGTGCAGCGCAAGCGCGCGCGCTTCGTGGCCGGCGAGGGGGAGATCTACCAATCACCGGTGCCTGTGGTGGTGGTGGGGAATATTACCGTAGGTGGCACGGGCAAGACGCCGTTGATCCTGTGGCTGATCCAGCACTGTCAGCGCAGTGGCTTGCGTGTTGGGGTGGTCAGTCGCGGTTACGGTGCAAAGCCGCCACAGTTGCCCTGGCGGGTCGAGGCCAGCCACAGCGCAGCGGTAGCCGGGGATGAACCGCTGCTGATCGTGCAGCGCTGCGGTGTGCCGCTGATGATTGATCCTGACCGTAGCCGCGCGGTGCAAGCGCTGCTGGCCAGCGAGCACCTTGACCTGATTCTCTCTGACGACGGCCTGCAGCACTACCGCCTGGCTCGCGACCTGGAATTGGTGCTGATCGACGCCGCCCGTGGCCTGGGTAACCGCCGTTGCCTGCCGGCCGGGCCGTTGCGTGAGCCAGTGGAACGCCTGCACAGCGTCGATGCGCTGTTGTACAACGGTGCAGGCTCCGACCCTCAGGATGGTTTTGCCTTTCGTCTGTTACCGACGGCGTTGATCAACTTGAGCACCGGCGAGCGCCGCCCGGTCGATCATTTTCCGCTTGGCCAGCAGGTTCATGCGGTCGCCGGCATCGGTAACCCGCAACGTTTCTTCAATACCCTTGAAACGCTACACTGGCAGCCGATACCCCATGCGTTTGCCGACCATGCGCCCTACAGCGCAGAGGTCCTGAATTTTACGCCGTCGTTACCGCTGGTCATGACCGAAAAGGACGCGGTGAAGTGCCGCGCCTTCGCCCAGCCCGACTGGTGGTACCTTGCGGTGGATGCAGTGCCGTCACCGGCGTTTGTGGCCTGGTTCGACACGCAACTGATGCGCCTGCTGCCCGCCCGACTCTTGCCTTAAATCGCTTCTTCCAGGAAATACTCATGGACACCAAACTGCTCGACATCCTCGCTTGCCCGATCTGCAAAGGCCCGCTAAAGCTCAGCGCCGACAAAACCGAGCTGATCAGCAAGGGGGCTGGCCTGGCTTACCCGATCCGTGATGGCATCCCGGTAATGCTCGAAAGCGAAGCCCGCACCCTGACCACCGATGAGCGCCTGGATAAATGACCACAGCCTTTACCGTCGTCATCCCATCACGCTATGCATCGACGCGCCTGCCGGGCAAGCCGCTGCAATTGATCGGCAACAAGCCGATGATCCAGCTGGTGTGGGAACAGGCCTGTAAAAGCAGCGCCGAACGGGTTGTGGTCGCCACCGATGACCCGCGCATCATCGAGGCCTGTAAGGGTTTCGGCGCCGAAGCGTTATTAACCCGCGAAGACCATAACTCCGGCACTGATCGCCTGGCCGAAGTCGCGACGCAACTCGGCCTGGCCGCCGATGCGATCGTGGTCAATGTGCAAGGTGACGAGCCCTTGATCCCGCCGAGCGTGATCGATCAGGTCGCCGCCAACCTGGCTGCCCATGGCGAGGCGCGCATGGCGACCCTGGCCGAACCGATCGAAGACATCGCCACCCTGTTCAACCCGAACGTGGTGAAGGTGGTCAGCGACATCAATGGCCTTGCGCTGACGTTCAGCCGCTCGACATTGCCGTGGGCGCGAGACGCCTTCGCCAGCAACCCTGACGTGTTGCCGGACGGCGTGCCGTATCGCCGCCATATCGGCATCTATGCCTATCGCGCCGGTTTCCTGCATGACTTCGTCAGCTGGGGCCCGTGCTGGCTGGAGAACACCGAGTCCCTGGAACAGCTACGCGCCCTGTGGCACGGCGTGCGCATTCATGTGGCAGACGCCTTCGAAGCGCCACCTGCCGGTGTCGACACCCCGGAAGACCTTGAGCGCGTTCGTCGCCTGCTGGGGGCCTGATGGAGGTCTTGTTCGTCTGCCTGGGCAATATCTGCCGTTCGCCCACCGCTGAGGGCGTCCTGCGCCACAAATTGCGCGAGGCGGGGTTGGCAGACCAGGTTGAGGTGGCGTCCGCCGGAACCGGTGAATGGCATGTCGGCAACCCACCGGACAAGCGTAGCCAGCGCGCGGCACTGGCGCGGGGCTACGACTTGTCCGCTCAGCGTGCCCAGCAGGTTTCCCGCGCTGACTTTGCGCGCTATGACCTGATCCTGGCCATGGACCACAGCAACCTGCGCAATCTCAAGGCGCTGCACCCCGGGCCAGGCAAGGCGGAGCTGGACTTGTTCCTGCGCCGGTATGACGCCGAGGTGGATGAAGTGCCAGACCCTTACTACGAAGGCGAGCAAGGCTTTGAGCGGGTTCTGGACCTGATCGAGCGAGCCTGTGATTTATTGGTGATCGAATTGAAGGGGCGGTTATGACCTTGCAAGTGCTTGCGCAGGTATCGCTCAAGCCATTCAACAGCTTCGGCATTGACGTGCGCGCCCAGTTGTTCGCCGAGGCCCATAGCGATGCCGATGTGCGTGAAGCCTTGACCTACGCTGCCGCACAGGCGTTGCCGCTGTTGGTGATTGGTGGTGGCAGCAATGTGTTGTTGACCCAGGATATCCCGGCGTTGGTGCTGCGCATGGCAACCCAGGGCATTCGCGTGCTGCAAGATGATGGCGTGCACGTGGTGGTCGAGGCCGAAGCCGGTGAAGCCTGGCATCCGTTTGTGCTGTGGACCCTGGAACACGGTTTCTGCGGCCTGGAAAACCTCAGCCTGATCCCCGGCACCGTCGGTGCTGCGCCGATGCAGAACATCGGCGCCTACGGTGTGGAGATCAAGGACGTTTTTGCCGGCCTGACCGCATTGGATCGCCAAACCGGCGAGTTGCGCGATTTCAGCCTCGAAGCGTGCAACTTTGCTTACCGCGACAGTCTGTTCAAGCACGAGACAGGGCGCTGGCTGATCCTGCGTGTGCGCTTTGCCTTGAGCCGTGCCAGTCACTTGAAACTCGACTACGGCCCGGTACAGCAGCGCCTGGCCGGGCAGGGCATCACCGAGGCGACGCCCAGTGACGTGAGCCGTGCCATTTGCAGCATCCGCCGCGAAAAACTGCCGGACCCGGCAGAGCTGGGCAATGCGGGCAGTTTCTTCAAGAACCCGCTGGTGTCGCAAACCTTGGCCGCAGAGTTGCAGGCGTTGTATCCGGACCTGGTGGCGTACCCGCAGGCTGACGGGCAGATGAAGCTCGCCGCCGGCTGGCTGATCGACAAGGCTGGCTGGAAGGGCTTTCGTGACGGCGATGCGGGCGTGCACAAGCTGCAGGCGCTCGTATTGGTCAACTATGGCGCTGCTACAGGGCACGACATTGCCAACCTGGCGCTGCGTATTCAGCAGGACATTGCTGAACGCTTCAAGGTTGACCTGGAGATGGAACCTAACCAGTACTGACGCGTTATGTCTAGTCCTGAAATAGGTTTACACCTGTTTCAGTCTCAAAACGCCCGATGCACCGCATCGGGCGTTTTGTATTTCAGGGATAAGTGCGGCCGCTCCCGATTGTAGATTTGCACCGATTCATCCACCATTTTCACTGCATCCGCCAGGTCTTTGGGACGATGCAGCAAAAACTCAGTCTTCAAAATCCCATTTATCCTCTCCGCCATCGCGTTCTGATAGCAATCATAGCCGTCAGTCATTGAGCACCTGATTCCGTGCCGGGCATGCATCCGTTGGTATAAATCGGAGCAATACTGGGCTCCGCGATCTGAATGATGAATGAGCGGTTGATTGGATTTTCGCTGACTAACAGCCTTCTGCAGTGCCCTGACCACCGACTCCGTATGCAGGCTGCCGTGCACATGATGACCCACGATTTTGCGGGAGTACGCGTCTGTTATCAGGCTGACGTAAGCGACACTTTCCCGCGTTGGGAGATAGGTAATGTCTGCGACCCAAACCTGCTCAGGTCTGCTGGCTACAACTTGTTCCGGGCCAGCTTTGAGTAGGTTGGGGTGACGGCGGAAGCGATGATGGCTATGCGTGGTTTTATGATAAGCACGTTTGCGAGGGACCAGCTCTCGCGCCTCACGCAAGATGGAAAACAGGCGGTCTCGACCGACACGTAGCGCCGCTGCGGCTTCAATTACCATCAGGTGGTGTAGTTTGCGCGTCCCAAGCCTCGGCTGGCGACGACGCTTTTCCAGAACGAATTCCACTACCTGCTGGTCTTGGCAAACTCTCGCATCAAAGGCTCGGTTGCGCTTGTAATACGCTTGGCGCGAAATGCCCATAAACAGGCAAGCCCTGGTAATGCTCAGGTCTTGGATTTGCCCTTGCGAGAGGACTTGCCGGGTCGCTTTTTTACGATGGACACACCGTAATCATTTTTCAAGACGTTCACGACAGCTTCAAAGAACTGGGCCTTCTGATTGCTCAGCGCCAATTGTTCTTCAAGCTCTTTGATCCGCTGTTCGGGTGTCAGCGGGAGGTTGGGGTCGGTCATCGGCCTGCTCCGCGGCGCTCGGATTGAGGCGCCTTGGCTCCAGTCCTGTCGGCCGTGCTTGCGTAACCAAACCAGCACCGTGGACCGGCCTTGAATGCCAAAGCGCCGTTGAGCCTCTTTATAACTCAACTCGCCTTTTTCGACTTGATCTACGACTGACAATTTAAAAGCTAGCGTGTAATCGCGCTGGCTCCGCCTTTTTCCCGTATCCATTGAATCCTCCTGAAGATCGGTCAGAAGGTGTAAACCTTATTCAGGACGGGACATTAACAACAAAAAGGCCCCGCATCGTTCGATGCGGGGCCTTTTTTATGCCGCTAGTAATCAGTCATCACGGCTCATGATGCCGAAGATCTGCAACAGGCTGATGAACAGGTTGTAGATCGATACATACAGGCTGATGGTTGCCATGATGTAGTTGCGCTCACCGCCGTGGATGATCGCGCTGGTCTGGAACAGGATGCACACGGAGGAGAACAGCACGAAACCGGCGCTGATCGCCAACTGCAGACCGCTGATCTGGAAGAACATGCCGGCGACAACGGCCGCCAGCAACACGAAGAAGCCTGCGGTGATGAAACCACCCAGGAAGCTCATGTCCTTACGGCTGATCAGCACGTAGGCCGACAGGCCGCCAAACACCAGGGCAGTCATGGCAAATGCCGAGCTGACCACTTCCGCGCCGCCGGCCATGCCGAGGTAACGGTTAAGGATCGGGCCGAGGATAAAGCCCATGAAACCGGTCAAGGCAAACGCCGACACCAGGCCCCAGGCCGAGTCGCGCAGTTTGTTGGTCAGGAAGAACAGGCCGTAGAAGCCGATCAGCACGACAAAGATATTCGGGTAGCCAACGCGCATTTGCTGCGCTACATACGCCATTACGCCGCTGAATGCGAGGGTAAGGGCGAGCAAGCCGTAGGTGTTGCGCAACACGCGGCTGACTTCAAGCTGCTCAGCCTGCGCGTTACCATTCACTGCGTAATTCTGTTCGCGCATGGCGACACTCCTTCAGTTTTGAAACATTCAGTCGCAAGGATCATAACAGACGCTCTGTAACAAGCCATGGCAAGAGTTTGACAGTGTGTTTCATTCGGGTATTATGGCGCCCGCTGACACGGGATGGGCTACTATAATCCTGTGATGCAAAAGGGAAATTGGCAGAGTGGTTGAATGCACCGGTCTTGAAAACCGGCGGACGTTAATAGCGTCTCCAGGGTTCGAATCCCTGGTTTCCCGCCAAGATTTACACAAAAGCCTCGCGAAAGCGGGGCTTTTGCGTTTCTGGGGTTTGGTCGGCGAAGTTGGACAAACAGCAGGAGTTCCGAAACTTTCGGGTAGGAGTTCCGAAACTTTGCCTATTTGGAGGGCTTGGCGGTCGCGCCAATCCTCCGATAAACCCGCTTTGTGATCTCCTGTTTACTATGGCCGAGCAGCAAGCTCGCATCGCCAATGTCGACGATTTCCGACGCCGCTTTAGGCCGGATATCACGGAATTGAAACCCGCCAATCTTCGCAGCCAGCAATGGGTCACCCTGGTCGATCGCTTTCTGCTGCGCCTTCTCCCTTGCCTTGTCCCAGCGCAAGCGCAACATGCCCTTCGTCATTCTCTTTCCATGCTTGTTGACCAATAGGTACTTGGAGGAGTGGTGTGCATTCCTTTCTGAAATCTCCCTTATAAGTTTACCCAGGCTGTTTTCCCCGGCGTCAGTGCGCATTAAGATCCTGAGCTTCAGTCCAGTCTTGCCCTGCGTCACCAGGAAGTAGTCGCCCTCGGTATCGTCGCTGCGCATGATTATCACGTCAGCGGGCCGCTGCCCGGTCAAATAACCAAGATCCATCGCTTCCTTAAGTTCAGGCTCTGCCATCCCATACACCGCATCCCACACCATCGCGTTTGCGTAGTAGTCGCGTGGCGTTTCTTTGTTCTTCCTGATGCCTTGGCACGGGTTCTCCCGCTCGGTAAGTCCCCATTCCCGCGCCATGTTGAAAACGTGAGAAAGCAGGGCGATTTCCCTATTCGCCCTGACCTTTGCCGAGCGTGCATCGCGATAACCTGCAATGTTGGCAGGCGTTATCGAGTCGATGGGCGCCCCGTCAAATATGGGCCGAAGCTGTTTAAGTTCGGCCAGGTTGTCCTTCTGGGTCCGCTCTCCCTTTTTTGGGATAACGTCGCGTTCGTACCTGTCGAAGATCCCTTTCATCGTGGTCAGGTCGGCTGGTTTTTCCTTCGCCTCCAGCTCAGCCCATTTCAAACGGGCCTTGCTCAAGTCGCCGCCCAAGGGGATTTCCTTTCCGGTGGAGTCGCGGTAGTAGTACCCGACCCATACTTTGCCGTTCTTGCGCGGGCGCTTGCGCCGCACCATGCCCGGCGGCAAGTCCCTGTTTTCCGTATTACGGGGGCGCATATCAGTTCACTCTGGAAAAATCAGGCGTCCAAGTCGGCCGCGCCGGCGGCGGGGTTTGATCTACGATTGTGGCGTTGGTCATGCCCAGCTTCATGCGGGCGAACATCCGGCCCACTAGGGGCCTACCGCCGCGGCTTTCGATGAATACCCAATTGCGGTCTTTCAGCCACTTTCGTTGATGGGCACGGTGTTTGTAGCCGGTCAGCTCGGCCAGTTCATCCTCCGAAAGGATTTCTGGTTGCATATCTACCTCCCGCTGGCCACCGCGGGCCGCGCTGTCTTAATTATGTTCATGGGGTGTCCTTGCCGCGCTGGGCGGCAGAAGGTGGGCCTGCCGCTAGGCGGCAGGATGTAGTGGGGGTTGTTACATCAAGGAGGCTAAATAGGCCTCTGCGATTTCCTTACGCAGATCCTGACGCTCGTGAAGGTTGATGAGGCGCCGCATAAGCAGGTGGTTAGTCCATCTGTCGTAGTCGCGGAAGAAGCGATTTCTTGACTTGCGGTTGGACACGGGTGCAATGGCGATGACTGCTTCTGCAAATTTTTTCATGAGGTACTCCTAGTGTGATGAGCCCCTATGTTCAACGCGGCGAACTGACGGTTTCCCGACTATTTGCAGTTGGCATTCATAGCCTCACCCGATCCGCCATATCATCTGCGGTGATCTGGTATTCGACGACATTGCGCACGCGGTAGAACGTCGCGGGGCAATGCTTGCTTATCCATGCGGACAGAAGTGCGTCGAGCTCCTGTCGGGCCTCATCAGGAACATCCGGCCAGTCCTCCGCGAATTCACCCACATCGTCATGGGCGCGCTCGCCGAGCATTTCAATGATGTCGCCAGCATCAACATAGCCAGCGGTGTTTACCGGGAATTTCTCTCCCTTCCAAACGCTTGCCCCTACTTCAAGGTCGTCGTTCTCGTCCAGCAGCTCACCAAGACTGTCGCAATTGAACAGCTCTTCGTTGGCTGACCAGGTTTCGTCGGGGATTCTCTTTTCTTCAGGCATGACTTCGTCCTTGCCGCTATAGCGGCTATCAAATTCATAGAGGGGAGAGGTATCGTTGCCTCCTTAGAACTGGAGGTGAGATGTGTTCGTACACGGAGTTGAATACAGGTTTTGCTGTGCCTCAAGCGTTGTCGAAGGGCACGATGGCCTTGCGATGGAGTGTTGGAAAGGTAACAGCGGACCGTTGTTTGAGATCTTTCGAAATGATGAAACGCTTCGATTTGAGGTGACTTTGTTCGTACCGGATATTCCGCTTGAGCTGCTTGAGTACGCGGTCCCGATTGCCCGAGAGTGGTTAGGCGAATTTCTTCCCTGCTAACGCTGAGTCCTTGCCGCTATAGCGGCTGACTTTGAAGGGGGAGGGATTAGTTCTCGTGGTTGAGCTACGATTGCCGCTCAATTCTAAAAATTATGGTGAGGCAATGGAGCGGTTCACTAATGCGATTTTAAAATCTATATCCGATGAAAACTGGTACGCCGCATTATTTATGTCACTAACCTTGCCTGATATATGCTCTAGGCTTCAGGCAGATAATGACAAAACTAATGGGAAGAAATATGCAGCGTGGTTTAATCGATACGTAGGCGAAAAATACTCATATGTTCATCCCTCAACTAAACTGCGAAAAGTTTTTATGGATGGGGATGCCTGCTGGGCACTTAGGTGCGCAATGCTTCATCAGGGAGAGGCAGACCTGACCGGTCAGAGAGTAAAGTCGGTGCTTTCAAGCTTTCACTTCACGACTACAACTGGACACTGCAATAGAGTAGATGATGTTTTGCAGTTGGATGTCGCACATTTTTGCAGGGACATCTGCGATTCTGTTGACTCCTGGTTCTCCGAGTTCAAAAAAACCGATGGGGCAGACGCTAAAATCGAAAGCCTGTTGATCATCTATCTAGGTGAAAGCACTCTGAAGGGGGGGATGGTCACTTTTAGCTCTTGACCCTTCAGTGTTCTTCGTTAACAAATCATGGGCATTCACAACCGTCATGCCGAGGCGTTCGGCGATCAGGACTTCCAGGCGGGCGCCTTGCGACTTCTCCCAATCCGGCAGCAGGGCGATCATTCCGCAAAGGCCCAGGCGCGTCAGGTCGTAGGCCATGTAGTCGGCCCACTGGGCACCCTCGACGATGCCGTGGTCTGCGGGGTTCTCGACTTCGTAGCCTTGGGCGCGCAGCTGGTCGGCCACGGCATTGAAGGCCGGGTAGTTGAAGTCCTCGATGCCCGTCATCGGCCCGGCCACGTAGACGCGGTTGGCGCGGGCGGCCTGGAGGGTTACACCTGGCAGCAGGAACGACCTGATGCGGTCAACTGCTCGATCAACAGGTGCCTGGATGAATGACGGCAGCGGCTCGTTCGCCGGCGGCGTAGTCCGAGTAACAGCGGCGATCATACCGACGAGCGAGTCGGTAACGATGCTTCGGATGTCGGGCTTGCGGTTTTCGGTAGGCATGGTGAGTCCGTGCCGGGCCACGCCCGGGCGGTGGAGTGGTGACATTTCTCGGATCAGCTACAGTTCGTCCTTTAGCCAACCGGAGTGATAGGGATGATTGAGGAATTCAAGAAGGGTGGATTCACCCTCTATGCAGGGCGCTGGCCTATCGCGCCGGCCGTAGGGCCAATTCGGTCTGATGGTTCGGTGTTAGACGAAAAGGGTGTTCTGCGCTTCCAAGTCATCGACGATGAGTTGTATGCGGCAAACAGTTTGCTCGTCGGTAAGATCGATTCCGTCGGCAAGGAATGGATTGTTGCTGACGAAAAAAACAACATCCTGTATTCGTTCAGACGCGATATTGGATCGTAATCTCAAGCTGGTCCATGCCGGGTCGGTGGAGGGGAGGGGCTCAGGCGATTACGGATAGCGCAATGGTGTCCTCGCCGCCGCGTGCGATGCCGGCGTGCAGGTCAACCTTGCTACCAGCAAGCATCCCGGCGATTTGGGCGTTTAGATCCAGCTCTACCGCCTTACCTTTCCTGGATTTCCCGATTTCCTGAGTAGCGAGATATTCGCTGATCAATGCCTTGTCCTGCGCCTGAATCGCGACGAGGTCTTGGCCGGTGGCGGGACTCCCGAGCGGATCATCTTCGCCTTGAGGCACAAGAGCTTTTAGCTTCGACTGCACCTCCCAGACCCACGCCAGTGCAAAGTGATCGCCGGCAGTTTCTGCCGAATACTGGCTGCGATGAACTCCAGACCTGACGCCCGAGCAGTACTCCTTGCGCGCCTGAGTAAGCTTGGTGTGCAGCGCCTCATACGCGTACAGGGCGATGTTTTGGGCGGGAGACACGCCGACGAATGTTGCGCACTCAATAATTTGGTCTTTTGCGGAGCACCAAGTACGGCGCCGCAGGGTTGTGCAGTTGAATGCGTCTGCTACAGCGATGCTCAGCTGCTGATCCCACGCTGGTCGTCGCTTGGCGCGGAACAGGGACGACTCAACCTCACCGACGTCGCTCAGCTTCACATCTATCTCAGTCAGCCGGTACTCGCGCATCAATGCCTGGGCCTGCCGGAGTGCGGTTGCAGCCTCGTTTTCGTTGGCACTTTGTGCCAGGGCCAGGCAGTGCTTGATCTTGCGGATCGCGCGATCGAGCTTCTTTTCGTCTATCTGTTGTGCGGACATAGGGGCCTCGCTGATTGGCGATAACTGAAATGATGTGCCTTACTCGTCGTTCAACTTTGAGCCAGGGGTAGGGCAATGGCGCCGATTACACGTCAAAGAACAAAAGCGTATTTCGATTGGGCAGCTGCACGCGTGCCCTACTCGAGCAAGGAGGAAACGCTGCCGAACGGGGTATTTATTGAGGCGTGCGGCCGGCAGCTAAGCAGCGGGCAGATCCAGCTTTTTGTTGGAGTTCACACCGCCGAAGGAAAGCCCGTCCTCGAGGATTACACCGATAATGCTCAAGGCATGACTGTCCAAGAAGCCATTGACTGGGGTTTTGATCGTGGTCGAAGTGTCGCCAATGGGCAAAAGTAAGAGTAAATGAACGCCCCTTTCGGGGCGTTTTTTATGCAATCTGAGCAAGCGGGTGAGACATAGGTGATCCTCGCCGGCTGGCGTGATTCGTTGATATGGGGTATTACGGGTGACCGGCATGGAGCCGGATCAAGGAGAGATGAAAATGGCTACAGATCGTGAAATAGCTTTAGAGCAGGCCCTTGTCGCAGTGTTGGGCGCGGCTCAAGATCTAGATTTGGACCTGGTAAAGATCAGCCAGAAAGCTAAATCCTTAATCATCGACAACTCGAAGTATCGTCAAGCAGAGCATCCACACGTCAGCAATGCATGGAATGAGGTTGAGGCGGCTGTCGCTTCCGTACGAGCTAAGGCATAAGCAGGCGCCGCTTTCCTTCCAGAGAGCGGCGCTACTTTGGGCCTCAGGCCGTTGCGCGCTTGAGCTGTTCGGTGAGCTGCGTTGGCAGGCCGCGCAGTGTCAGTGTGCCGCCTTCTTCGTCAAACTTGATCTTGTCACCCAGAAGGTGCGCTTCGAAGCTGATCGACATGCCTTCAGCCCGGCCGGTGAAACGCCGGAATTTGTTGAGCGTCTTCTTGTCCGGCGGCAGGGTCTCGGAAAGCCCGTAGTCCTTTGCCTTGATGAAGTCGTAGAAGTTCTTCGGCCGATCTTCGTCGATCAGCTCTGACAGCTCGTCGAGGGTGATCGGCTGGCCCACCTTGGCCTGGGCCATGGAGTAGCTGACCAGCGCGTGCGTCTTCTCGCGTGCCGACTCTTCTGGTAGATCCTCACGTTCAACAAAGTCGCTGAACGCCTTGAGCAAGGTCCGGGTTTCGCTTGGGCCATCGATCCCTTCCTGGCAACCGATAAAGTCGTGGAAGTACTCATTGATCCTGCGGCCCTGTTTGCCCTTGAGGTACGAGATGTACTGCTTCGACTGCGGGTTGTTCTGCCACTCGCTGATATTGATGCGTGCCGCCAGGCGGATGTGATCCAGGTCTAGACGCTTCACCGTCATCAGGTGCAGCTCTTTGGTCATGGTCACCGCTTCGGTTTCCTGCACCAGGGCGATGACCAGGTATTCGGTCAGGCCTTGCTGGTAGTGGCAGAAGAGGGCGTGCCCTCCGGTGCTGAGGTTCGATTCTTCCATTAGCCTGATCAGGTGCTCTACGGCGTCGGTGCTGAATTCGAGGAAGTTGGATCCGCCGGCCATGTATTTGGAAAGCCAGCCGCTCAGCGGGTGAACGCCCGATTCAGCATGGAAGAAGCCCCAGGCCTTTCCGGTTGTGGCGTTGTAGCTTTCGTTGAGTTGGCTCATCAGATCGTCGCGGGCGCCACTATCTTCCTGCTCGGCGCTGGCCAGGTGCAGCGCAGCCGGGGTGCCGTCGGGCTTCTTGTCGATCTTGTGGATTACGCTGTGGAGAATGGGCATTGCGTTTACCTCAGGTAGGCGCCGCCCTCCGTTACCGGATGCAACAAAGGTATAATGGCGTTTTGGTTTTATATGGGGTATCTGTTCTGGCCCGGCATGGAGCCGGTTCAAGGAGAAATGAAAATGGCTGTAGCTGTAGAAGATTACGAAGGCAACATTCAGGTCTACGACAAGGCCGTAAAAGTCACGGACCAAGGGCATCAATATGTTCTATTGGCCGCTGATGGCTCTATTCTCGCAATAATTCCAAAAGATGAAGTTAAGAAGTTGCACTCCGACCTCTGATAACACCTACGGACTGCTGCTTATCGTATAGTTGAGCGGCTGTTAAATATGAAAGACGGCATCCATTGGGTGTCGTTTTAGTAAGTCACGGTGAGATGTCACGTAATGCGAATGTGGTCTGCCAACTGCTCGTCGGTCATACGGTCAGCGCCGCGAATGAAACGGGAAATCAGGTCCTGCTCTTCGCCGATATTCGTCCTGGCCATGACCCGTTTCAGCGCCGCGTCATCGTTGTGATAAAGCTTCGTGACGATCTGGCGTGACAGTAGGGCGGCTTCCTTTTCCGCCTTGGTCAACTTGTCCCTTTCGCGCTGGTCGCGCTTGCGTTCGGCTGGATTCTTGGCCATGCCCTACCTCTGCTATTCCTCTGGCCGGCAGTGCGAGCCAGGTTTGGCGTTTGCGTTGCTGGATGCGGGCTATGCGGCGCATGAGGTTCTGCCTTGGCGCGCTTTGGGATAGTCGATGCCGTGGGCCGCGATGATCCGCTCGAAGGCCTTATTGCTGATGGCGAGCTTCCCGCAGCACTGGCGCCGGCTGATGCCCAGCTCCATGAATGCCCTGATCCGCTCGACATACTTCGCGTCGCGCTCCTTGTCGACGGTGTTGTGCACCAGGTTGCGTGCGCCGCCCCGGGTTGGAGGCTGGAAGGTGATGTCATAGCGGGCAGCGTGGTTATAGATTAGCCGTCGGCTTACACCAAGTGCAGCGGCGACTTCGGTCTGGGTGTGCGTGACGCCGAGCTGGCGTATCTGCTCAACAAGCTTGAGGCGTGCCCGGGTGCGGATGTCATTCTTGTCGAGGGGCAGGGGAGGTGCTTCAACCCGACGACGAACAAATGGCTTCGGCGCCGGGGGCTCCTGGGGCACATACACCACTGGCTTCGGTGGCGGTGGAGGTTCGGCCACTTCGATTTCGCCGCCAGCTGCTACGAACTCGGCGATCTGGGCGGCCAGCTCATCCGAGACCGGTCGCAGTTCCTCGATCATGCTGAGGTGGTTGCTGATCATGATCAGGCTCCTAGGCGATGGGCTTGCGCCCGGGCTTTGTCCGCGACTTCATCAACCATCCTGCCAAGTTCCAGATTGAACTGGACCAGCTCTTGATGAAGCATCGCGATGTACTCCTCATCGCGCTCAATGGTTTCGATATACAGTCGGCAGTCTTCATCCTGACGTGGATCGAATGATAGGAAATCCCACCACTCCCGGCCCGTGACGAACATGCAGCCCTGAACCTGCGGCTTATGTTCATCGGGCATGCCTTCGAGCCAGGTGCGGACGTGGACGGCCTCATTGAATGGGCATTTCGACTCAATACCCCCGTCCTCGCCAATCAAGCCGTCCGGCGAACAGCCCAGCCAGTCGTATTTTGGATGAACTACGAAGCCCGACTTGATGACACTATTACCAGTCAGGATTTCGTAGAAGTCGTGGCTCGACTGCTCAACCTCGGTTCCCCAGGCCATCGACTTGCTGCTTACCGAATGTTTCGATCGGTTGGCCAGGCGCTCAAAAGCCAGCTCGCGCATGTAAGTGGTACGGGCCGCAAGCGGCTTGCGTTTGCCGTGTTTGTCACGGTCGGCCCATGCAATAACATCCTTGAATCGGCTGGCGGTGAGTCGCCCGCTGCGGTCCTGGTGCCACTGCTCGGTGCGCTGAAGGTCTACAGAGGCGTTCATTGAGCATCGTCCTGACTCTCGACGCCGGCAGCAGCGTCGGCGCTATCGCTGACAGTTGTGAATTCGGCGTCAATGGTTTGTGCAATGGCCTTCAGTTCGCCGTGACGGGTCACGCCAATGGCGCCGCGCTGCTGTGGTTTCAGGGCTTTCCAAGCTTTTTCATACCCTTCAATGCCCTGCTCTTGAGCGATTTTTTTCAGCTGCTCAAAAAGGTCGGAGGTCGCATCTGTTGTGTCGCCCTGTGGTACTGAGGCGGCACCCACGTCAGCAGGCTTTTCGCTGGTAGATCTAGGGGTAACGTCTGTTTCCGGAAGCGTATAGCCGTCGTCCAGCTCTTCGCGTGTGTACACGCCCAGAATCACGTCAGGGCAGTACAGGCGAGCCCATTTTTTGAGGGCCAGGTAGGCGATCTGCTGCTTCGGATCGTCTGCCCACAGCGTCGAGTTCCGGGTTCGTGCCTGAGTCATCAAGGTGGTCAGTTCGCGCGGTGTATCCTCGCCCACGAACGTGGCCCAAACTCGGACGCCCAATCCTTTCTCGTCATTAATGTTCCAGTTTGGGACGCGATACTTTTTTGGCTGCCCGTGGTCATCCGTTTGTTTTTTGCTCTCGATCTCGCGGAAATTGCCAATGATTTTGTCCCAGTCGCCAAACCACTCGTAGTGGATTCGATCAAGGGTCGGGGCCCGGGTGGTGATGACCGCGTTGACCAGTTGGGCTTCATAGCTCAGTTGGCCGCCGTTAACGATGAAGGTCTTCTGCGCCACTTGGAATGGGTTCATTCCCCACTGCATGGACTGCATGATCACTGCCATGCAGTCAGCGGTGTTGCCGTGAAAGTGCTTCGGCAGGGTGGTTTTGCCCCCTGCCATGATGCCCGCGAGCTCAGTCATCGACTGCATGCTGTCGCGATTGAGGATCAGCCCAGTCGGGCTGGTGTCCATTGGTACGGTAGAAATCTGGGTTTGGGCGCTCATTACTAACTCCATAGCCGACGACTTTGGTCGGCCTCCGGGGTGGTTTAAGGGTTCGTTAGAACGACATGGCGCGCAGCCAGGCAGAGGCCTCGTCATTGGTGACGCAGAAGGCCATGGCTACGACCTCGACCACTTCGCTGGCGCTTGGAATGTTCGAGTCAGCGAATGCGTCTGCCGCTGGGGCCGGATCAACTGCCGCTACAAGCGTTTGTGCTGGGTCAGCAATCACTGGAGCCCCAACAACAGTAGCTGCTGGGGCGGGCGCAGCAGCCTGGGCACGCAGACGGGCCAGCTCTTCCTGATCACGCTGATACTGCGCTTCACGTTCTCGCTGCTGGCGCTGTTGCTCTTCCTGCTGTTCACGGTGCTTGCGTTGTTGTTCTTCCATGTCGCGGCGCTGCTGGTCCAGTTCGTCCTGCTGCTTCTTCAAGCGCAGACGGTCTTCCTCGGCGCGCTGCTTGCGCAGGTATTCAGCCTCTGCGTCGGCGAGTCGTTGCTTCTCGCGCAGCTCGTCCAGTTCTTTCTGCTGGGCCAGCAGCTTGGCAGCAGCTTCCTCTCGATCAATGGCAGCCTTGTGTAGCGCTTCCAATTGCTCAATGGCGTTGTCGCGAGCGATGGTGCCTTCGGCTTCAAATTCGCCATATTCTTCGGGCAGGATCACCGATTCCTTGACACTTTGCAGAACCGTTGCGACGTCGGCAGCGCTGCGGCTGGCGTATGCGGCAGCAACAGAACTGAAACGAGTAATTTTTGCCCGGATGGCTTCGATTCGCTCCTGCTCCAGGCGCTCTTTCTCAGCCTTAGCGTCGGCGACGCGCTTCTCCTCGGCCTTGATCGCTTCGTCAATTGGTTCTTCAAGTACGAGGACACGAGCCCTGAGGGTTTCACCGAACTCCTTGACCTGGTTGACGCGGACCTGAGCCTCTTTGACCTTTTGCTGATATGGAACCAACGCTGTCTTGGTGGTGTTTGCCAGGGCATAGCGCACGTCGCGTATATCTACGCGAACCTCTTTCGCATTTGCCAGGCCCTCACTCGTTGAGCAGTCCACGACCAGCTTGGCGTAGGTTGTTTCCAAGCGAACGATTTGTTCTTCGTGCGGCCGATATTCAGCGATGTCGGTAACCGCCACCGCAGGGGATACGGCCTTTTGCGCATCTTCGGCTTCGCTCATTTCAAGCGATTCTTTTGCGGGAGCTTTTTTAGGATTTGTGGACATGACGATCCCTCGCCGCGCCTGGCGCAGCATTGAAAGTGTTTGTGGTGTGGTTGCGCCGTCAAACGGCGGTAGAGGTGGAGGCGTTGTAGTTGGCGTAGATTTTGTCGATGCGCGCCCGGAAATAACGATGCTCTGCGTCGTCAATGACCCGCAGCATGAAGGCCAAGGTGACGCATGATGTTGCCGCCGCGCTGGCATTGGCCTTGCCCAGGTCGCGAATCATGTTGTCGATCTCGCCCTCGATCCAGCTCACGGCGTTCTGGTGGTCTCGCTGCGCGATGTTCATTCGATACCGCCTGCTGCCGGGCAAACCAACTCCATCTGCGCAATGGCTGCGCCGATGCGCAACTTCAGGCTTGCCCGCTCCTTGAGTCGGCGCGCCTCACGCTCAGACAGGTTGTCCGCCGTGTATTCATGGAACAGGTCGACGTGCTGTTTCTTCCCGAAGTTCGGCAAATCCCAGCGCCTGTCGGATTCCCTGGCCTGGGCGCTATCCGCGTAGCTGGTTGGCATGGCGAGTCTCCAGGCTCCGGGCGAGGGCGCAGGCTTCGTTGTGGTTGCGGCGAAACCCTTTCACCTTGCCGGTGGCGGAATCTACAACGTGGAAGAACTCATTGCCGGCCGGGATCACCCGAAACAGCGGCGAGGTCTTCGGTGCACTGGAGCCGACCAGCCCAAGACAAAGGGCCAAGGACATATTGCGGCGCTGGTTCATTGCGAGCGCTACGTCGCAGTAAGCGTGCTGACTTTGGTTCATGCTGCCTCCGGCCAATTGCACTCGATGCTCTTTTTTGCGTATGGCGATAGACGGTCGTAGCCGTTTACCGAGCCACAACCTGGCATTGTTCCTTCCAGCTCGACGCAGGCGCGAATGTCGCAACGGCGTGAGCAAACCCAGCCACCGTAGTGGCAGCGGTGGACAGTTCCGCCAGGCTCGGGGTGATAGGCGAGGCCGCCTTTCCACGATGGCGAGCCGCGCAGCTTGAGGCCGCACCCTCGGCACACCGCTTGAGTTTCAGTACAGTTATGCATGGCGATCTCCAGTGTTTGGGGTTAGGCGGAGACTGCAACCAGAACAGCTTCACGAAAGCGCGATGGGCTCCAGTCGCACGATTCGTCCGCCGGGATATGGCTGAACATCGCGGTGCAGCGTTTGCAATGCACGCAGTCGCCGCAGGTCTTGCCCTCGGGCAGGTTCATCTGGTCAGCGTTATCCGCAGACCGTGGATATGGCGCTCGTTGCTCAGGCATGACTCTCTCCATTCGTGGGTTCACCTGTATTCGTCAACACTCATGCCTCCCGCTGGTTGCCGATGGGCGCGGGGGAGGAGTGCTGACGGGTAGAGGTGAGGAACAGGTGCAGATGGCCGGAGACAAGCCCCCGGCGCGACAGGAAACCCCTGCGCATTCATCTGCTGTGTTGCGGTGATGCAGGTGGGCGGTTATAGGCCGCTGTTTTGTCCGCATTTGGCTGTGGACTTACTCCGGCGTACCGGCTGTCCGAGGGAACCGCTCGGCCTGCGTTTCAAATCACAATCCGATATGGCCTGCGCCTCAGCACGAAAGCTTTGCATATTGAACAAATGCCCAAGATAGGAAGATACTCACTGCTCACCCAAGGAAGGATTGACGGCCATGCAGATCGATTTGAAGGTTCCAGGCGCACTGACTCGTCAAACAGTCAAACAGCTGATTGCGTCGGTAGATGACTCCGACCATGTGCAGCTTCGAGTTACGCTTGCTGGTATTGCATTTATCTCAACGACGGATGTTGGAAATCAAAACACCGACAACCTCCTATTCAGATTCGAAACGTGGTGTGCTGGTAATGGCTACGTTGGATTGATGGCTGCATCTGACGATTCTTGGGTAGACCAAGTCTTCAATGATCTAAAAAATAACTGGCCGAAGCCAAAGTCTGATTACATTGAGGACTGAGCGCGAGTTTGAGCGATATTCACTGATGAGCGCGGGTAACCAAGTGCATCAGTGAAAAGGTCCGTCATGCTGCGATCATTGCTTGATGCGCACGCAGCTCAGTCACTGCCTCGCACGGCATGCAACCATCCGCATACAGATCGAAGAGGTCACTTTCTTCCTGCGATCCATCTACGACGTAATGCCCGAGCCAATTTCCAGCCCTGTTCAGCCAATCGCGATAAGTCAGATCAGATGAGTCTTCGCGACATTCGTCAGCTGCCATGGTTGCCATGTTGAGCATTGTGTTGCCCTCCGGTTGTCATCCCAGAACGCCCTGTCGCCAAGGCGCTCCAGTGATGCTTTCCGCCGTGACCCGCTACTGGCGTCGGCCTCCGGCTTTCTTCTGATTGTTCTTCCAGCCGCGGGCCTTTCGGCTTGTTCTCCCGCTGGATAACTGTTCTTGGCGCTTTACGCTGCACGCCCGGGTCAGTTGCCAACCCTCTGAACCGTTTCGGCCAGTTCATCGCTGCCTTTGAATCTGGGCCGGTGGTGATCCGGCAAGGGGTTTCGCTAAAGAGCGGCGCAGGTTTAGCTGCTGGCGATTCGCAGTAGCGTCTCGATGGATATAAATATAGGTAATCCCATATTTGTCGTCAATGGGTATTCCCATATATTTTATGAGAGGTGATAAAAAGCCCGCTCACTGGCGGGCTCATTTAGGAATCGCAGTACTCGCGCCATCCGATCCTGACGGCGCCGTCATCCAGATGCTCGATCCTTATGCCGGCGGTGTCGCCGATATCCTGGATGACCTGGTGCCAGGCTTCAGGGCTTTCATCGTCGCGCCTGGAAACCTCGATCAACTGAATCCGCTGTACCCGCGGAGAGGCGATCAAGCCTTGCAGGCGGCGGCCAACAAGCTCGTAGGAATTTCGTGGTTTTGATACGGAGTAGGGTGCCTGGTTCATGCTTCGCTCCTTGCGAATACTGTATTCATGAACAGTATTGTGTGCTTACATATCTTGGCAAGAGGGTGGCAGGAAGTTTCATGCACAAATGCATATTTCATGCTAAATGCATTCCGTTAGGCATGAAAAAGCCCGCGTTTGGCGGGCTTGAAATTGATGTCAAAGGCTTGAATCAGGTGGGATGACACTCATGGGTTGAATTCGTGGCTTTGTTTGTCACAACGAGTAGTAGCATGCGGCGAAATGCATAGCCCTGAGAGGCCCTGGTAAATGTCCGCTCCCGTCTCCAGCAAGTGCTAACACCTGAGCCTGTAGCTCATTAAGACCTACGGGACTCATGCCGCGATTTTTCATGCTTTTGATAGCGAAACAATCTGCTGCACTCTCGTTCCCCCCGACGTTGTGATGCGCGCATTCATGGCCCCACCAAAAAAGTTGCATCAGCGGTGAATAACTATTCATGACTATAGGATTAAACACAACTCTTGGCGGCGTCGCTCCGGTAAATGCCATACCGACGTCAGCGAGAGATGTGTCGAAGCTAAAATCTACGGGGGTTCCGGCGTAGTTAGCGCAGGTAAGCGGCATACCTGCTAAATAGAGAACATAATCCGCGCGCGCCGGAACAGTTAATACTAAGGACGCACCAATAGATGCACAGAAAAGCCGGGTCAATACCTTCATTTTCCTTTCCTCAGTTAATGAGCAATGCCTGCAGTTGTGAGCGTAGGTGAAATGAAAAAATTGTCACGCGTCCTAGAGGCCATCTTTGCGCACCGCTGAGCTCGTCGTAGACTTCGTCGGAGTTGTCAATCCAAGTAGATATGGAAATTCCCAGCCAATCTCTCAGTAGGATGTCGCGATCGACCGGGCCAATTGCCTGTCTGACATCAGCGGCGGTGCGCTGGTCGAGCGGTAGTATCTGGACGCCTGCTCAAACTGGGCGCCGCGAATCTCGCCATCCGAACCTATGTAGGCAAGGGCGTCGGTCTTGGCTGACTTGAAAACCTTTGGCGGCTCGGTCGTGAGGGATGTGGTCGCCCCAATTAAAATGGTTGGCGCGGAGATTGTGAGAAATATCGCTGCAGCAATTGGGTTGGCGCCATCACCCGATACGGCCTGAGTGCTAATTGGTGCCAGCAGCGAGGCCGCCAGGATCTTCCATGCTTTCATTCTTCGATGCTTCCATTGCGATCAGAGGGGCCACCATAGCAGGGCAGGGCGCTTGGCAGAAACAAGAAGCCCGACGCTGGGCCCATCCTTAACGCAGTCTCGTGCCCTAGCTGAAGCTGAACAGTCCAGGCTCCTACCGACAAAAAATTTGCGATGCTTTGTGATGTCGTATTGCCATCACGCGTCTGATCTACCGTGGACTCCTTGAGTAGCTTGAGCCACCGGTGTCATCTAATGAATATCATCAGGCGCTAAAATGCGTAACGAGATTCGTCGTTCGGCTGTAAAAGCCTGGAGGGATCTTCTATATCAGGCTGTAAATGAACAGGACGTCGAGGACAAGTATTTTATATTGCTCACGAGAGCCGATGAGATGGAGCGTGCCGGCCTTATAACAGAGGAGGAATGGAGAAAACTGATTCGCAAAGCGGGCGAGTTTCTAGCAAGCACTCTTAGATGATCTATTTGGGTGGGAGCGCCTCGAGCGGCCCACCTTGAAAACTGCTCTATGAACCAAACGTATTCATGCTTGGTCTGCTCTCAGATACAAGAAGCCCGGCGCTGGGCCGGGCTGCTGTTATTCAGATAAAGACAGGTCCAATTCCTGCTGGTTGCCAAACCGCTTAGCGAACTTTGCCTCGTATTCGGCCGCGGTCGAAGAGGACTCGGCCATCTCAAGAATCCGACCCATATGAATTCTCAGCGCTCTAACACCAATTTCATTTAGAAACTGGAAAAGTTTCTTTTTCTTTGGGTCTCGATCCCTAAGCGCTCTGAGCAGATCAAGTACTTTGCCGCTGCTTTGAGCGAGAGGGTAGTAAATATGTTTACGTGTAAGGTGCATAAGCTTCCAGGGCTTTCCGCGAGCAGGCACGGGGATCTTGTAGAGCCGATGCCAAACTAGGTAAAGCTCATTGGGGAATTCTTGCTCGTATTTCCTCGCCTCCTCCTGCACGAAGCTCTTGAAAGCTGCAACGATTTCTTCTCTGGTTCGATCATAGCCGGCCAAAGCATATACAAGCCCCTGAATACCCGCTTTGCCGGAGGCACCAAGAATAATTCGGGCCTGCTTTGCAATATGAGCCTGGCTTTTAAGTAGTTTTCCATCGGATTCGGCACTAACTATTGCGTTGCAAATATCAATTAGAATCGTTACGTCATAGCCATAAATGGTTGGAGATGGCACTCCCGTGCCCGTCGTCACGCCTTGAAAAATAACGGGATTTGATAGTTTTTCTTTTAGTTCGTGCCCAACGTATGGAGAGATTTTTTGTCCCCGAATAAAAACTGGGAGCCTGCTTCCCCCTTCGCCAAGACCCAGAGCTTCGCCCATGCCTCGCTGACTAATAACTGCAGTTTTTTGATCGTCATCCAGAACATAGCATTCGACATCAAAGCCAAATTCGTCACGAAAACTTCCCTTGTGCGTTGCACGCATAGGGCGCTCTCCCCATCGAGCCGCGGCTGCTTTCTTTGCTATTTCTTTGCGTGCGGCGGGAGTAAGCGCTTCAGCCCTGGCTTTACCCCCGATAGCTTTCGACTTATCTTTCTCAGACATGCAAGCACCTCGCTAGGTATATGCTTGCATGCTATATCGGTGACTAGATCTATGCAAGCATGATTGTTCAGAATGCTTGCAAGAATTTATTAAGGCTATTTGTGATCCCGGCCGACTCCCTGATTTTCCCCGCGCAGTACTTAACGACTTCGCCTTATGCGCGCGAGTCGTAGAAGTGATTCAGCGCTATCAGCTCAACCACCGCCACGATGGTGCAGAGCACAACGAAGCCAGGGCTGAAAACCCGCTTGCGATTGGATGAACTGTCGTCCGGCCAAATGCCAGCTTCGGTTGTGAAAACCACCATGAGCGCCAGCAGAGTATAGGTCCACACCTTGCTCCAAAAGCTTTGCTCTCGCCATGAGGTCGAAGGTTTTCCAAGGGCTGAAGGCATCAGTAAAACTTCTGCAGCGCCTGCACAACCACGCCCACGATCCGGCAGTGCTCGTCGACGGCCTCGATTGGGTAGCTCGGGTTCAGCGGTTTCAGGAACAGCCGTCCGCCGTCGCTGACCAGCTTCTTGAATGTGGCTTCGTTGCTGTCCGGCAGCTTGGCCACGACCAGCTTACCTGGCGCGACTTCAGCCTCAGTGTCCACCAGGATCAGCGTGCCCTCGGTGATGCTCTGGCCGGCGGGCGCTGTCATTGAGTCGCCTTTCACCTTCAGCCAGAACGCTGTGCCCTTGGAGTCGTACTCCGAGAACTCATAACTGTCCGAGAAACCGGCCGGGTAGGGTTCAACGGCTTCCGCCCAGGCGCCGGCAGCAACCCAGCTGATTACTGGGTAGCGGAATGATTTGGTGGGCTGGGCAGCAACCGAGATGTTCGATTCAGCAAAGCCGGCACTCGACCCCGGGGCCAGCATTGGCCCGATCTCATCGGAAAGCCATTTGGCGCTCACCCCGCATGCATCGGCGATCTTCACGACGTGCGCGGTGGCTTTTGATTTTCCACGCTCAAGGTCAGAAATCGACGTCTGCGTGATACCAGCTTTAGCGGCCAATTCGCCCTGATTGAGCTTGGCGTGCCGGCGCGCTGTCTTTAAACGGTCTTTGAATTCCATTCCGCGAGTATTACGGGTGCTCCCATATCCTTGCAAATCGGCATTCCCATAATCTACTATATGGGTATTCCCGTATGGAGGGGCGATATGAACAGTATTTACAAAGACCTCGTTGCCTTCATTGGCACTCAGGAGGTCACCGCTGAAAAGCTCAAGGTTGATCAAAGCACCGTTTCCGGTTGGGTTCGCGGGAAGCACGGCATGTCTCCAGTGGTTGCCAAGCGAGCGGAGGCGTTGACCGGAGGTGCTTTCAAAAAAGAATCCCTTTGTCCGTCGTTTCCATGGGCCGAGATGGCCGCCTAAGTGACATCCCTGCCCGCCGTTCCATTGAAGCCAGATTAGAAGAGAGCAGTCCCCATGCAAACGTCCAGTTCCAGACACACCGTACAAACCCGTGATCAGGTGCTGGTCGCTCATGCCCAAAACCAGATCGCCCGCACCAGCTTGAGCCAGGACGACTTCGCCCAGTCGTTGAGTCGCGGGCTGCACCTGTCGATCCCGGATCGAGCCCAGAAGAAAGACGTTCCTGACTTCAACTCTACGGAACTGACCGCCGACGTAAATGTGTTTGTGAAGGCTACCGGCCGCTGGCTCAAACGTGTTCAGCGCTGGCTGTCCGGCGATCAGGAAATACCGTCGTGGCTGGAAGAGTCGTGGGTCAACGCCCTTGAGCCTGAATTCCGGGACCACTGCGTAAACGAACTGGCGAGCCGTCACGGCCTGACCGGCGCCCGCCAGATGACCAGCGATCAATGCGCGAACAAAAGCTTCGGTGCACTGATCCGCGCCTTGGGCGATGTGATCGACACCGGGAGCGAAGTGTTCGACGACCAGGTGATGTGCGAACTGGATCTGCCGCACTTGCCGGCGTTTGCCAGGCAGTGCCGCCAGGTTGAAGCGAAGGCGGGGGAGTTGGGGCGCCGTGCGGAGCAACTGCTCTCTGCGCCCCGGCCACTGAAATCCATCGCCTGAATTCCAGGCACAAAAAAGCCGACGTACGAGGTCGGCTTCTTCAACAGCTTTATGCGAGAGAAATCATGCCAAACATTTTTCCGATACACAACCCTCGGGGGTTCACCCGAATGGACAACCAGATGATGGATGGCTTGATGGCCATCGATTTGTCGGCGCGCGAAATGAAGATCGTTCTGTACGTGGCGAAGGCCACCTTGAACTTCAGCACGGGCGCCCATCGCATCCCGGCGGTCGATATCGCCAAAGCAACCCACATCCACCCTGACACGGTGTCGAAGGCTATCTCCGGCCTGCTGCGCCGTCGCGTGCTGTACCGAGAGGGTGGTGCGCGCGGTGACATTGGCGTTTGCGACCCAAAAGAGTGGATCTTCGTAGTAGAGCCGAAACAGACCATATCGTCTGATTCGGCTCAAGTAGTCCGAATCGGCTCAGCTGCGAAACAGACCAAAACCGACGACTCCCTTCTTTATACAAAGAAAGAACCCCTATTAACTCTTTCTTCGAAAGAGATTAATCCGCCCCAAGAGCCAGTCGAACCGCCGAAGCCTGACCGCAAGGCACCGTTCGGCATGACTCAACTGCTTGCCGACAACCCGCACAACGTCCCTGAGCAACTGCTGGCCGACTGGCTGACACAGCGCAAGGCCAAGCGCGCCGCAGTGACCGCCACCGTCTGGTCAACCGTGAACACCGAACTGGCCAAGTGCGCCGAGGCCGGGATCACTGCAGACGACGCAATCACCGAAGCGCTGAATTCGGGATGGCAGGGTTTCAAGGCTTCCTGGGTGATCAAGCGCTTGGCTGAGTCCGCACCGGCACCAGCTCCTCAGTCACGCCACACCGGGTTTGCCGAGCGCAACTACACCGATGGCCTGATTCAGCGTGAGGACGGTTCCTATGCGATCTGAGCCCGCCCAGCAGACTCCTGAACTGCCGCCTGGTACCCGCATCCAGCCCGCCGAGTGCGAGACCCACGGCCACTACGACCAGAAGGTTTTCCCGGTGCTGGGCAAGGAGCTGAAGAGCGGTTGCCCTGAGTGCGGCCGGATCATTCGCGAGAAGGCCGAAGCTGCGGAGTTGGTCAACAAGGCGATGGAGCTCCGCATGGCCATGGAACGCAAGCTCGGTGCCGCGCTGATTCCCAAGCGCTTCGCCAGCAAGACGCTGGATGGATACGTCGCCACCACCGCGGAGCAACGCAAGGCGCTGAACACCTGCCGTCGGTATGCCGCTGAGTTCGCCCAGATTGCCGAGACGGGCCGCTGTCTTTTTCTGCTTGGCAAGCCCGGTACCGGCAAAACGCACCTGTCCGTGGCGATCGCCAACGAGATCATGGCCAAGTCCAGCGCGACGGCCGTATACCGAACCATCGGCGCCGTGTTGCAGGCCATCCGCGCCACCTACGACCGCTCCAGCGACCAGAGCGAGAGCCAGATTCTGTCGAGCCTGATCAGCCCCACGCTGCTCATCCTGGACGAGATCGGGGTCAGCAAGGAGAAGCCCAGCGATTTCGAGTTGACGACCCTGTTCGCGATCATCAATGGCCGGTACGAAGAACTGCGTCCGACGGTGATCGTTTCCAACCTGGATGGGCAGTCGCTGCCAGGGGCTATCGGCGAGCGCTGCATTGACCGGCTGCGGGAGGGCGGGGTGATCGTCATTCCATTTGAGTGGGAATCGCAGCGCGGGACGGAGGGTTTCTGATGTCCGACAAAATCTCAGTCAACTGCCAGGCCAAGCTCTCCGAAGTCATTACCAAAATCAGCGCCATGTACAAAGACAAGAAGTTTGTCGTGGTGACCCTGCGCCCGGGCAAGGACCGAACGCTTGACCAAAACCGGCTGTGGTTTGGGATGTACAAGCGCATCGCCGAAATGACCCAGATCGGCGACCCGGCCGACGCCCGGCGCTACTGCAAGCTGCACTTCGGCGTGCAGATCCTGTTGAACGAGGATGCTGGCTTTCAGGCCGAGTGGTACCGGGTCATGCGTCATCTACCGTATGAAACGAAGCTGGCCATGATGGGCGAGTGCCACTTGTTCGGGCCGGACGGCTTCCCTGTGACCAGCCTGTTCAACCGCGCTCAGGGCATCAATTACACCGACCGCATCGCTGCCTATTTCACAGGCCAAGGTGTGGTTTTCACTGATCTACTCAGCAAGGAGGCTGCATGATCGCCAAGCAACCCAAACCGAAGAAGTGCAAGAACCCGGCATGCGGCATCAGCTTCACGCCGCAGCGCCTGGGCCAAGCCGTGTGCAGTCCGAAATGCGGGTTGGCCATCAAAGACGTGAACCAGGCGAAGGCGCGCAAGTCGCTTGCCCAGGTCGAGCGCCGCGAGATCAAGGTCCGTAAGGAAAAGCTGAAGAGCAGGGCGGACTACCTCAAAGACACACAGCAGGCCTTCAATGCCTGGGTGCGCGCCCGTGACGCGGCACTGCCGTGCGTCAGCTGCGGCCGGCACCACCAGGGCAAGTATGACGCTGGCCATTACCGGACCGTGGGGAGCAATCCGGCATTGCGCTTCGAGCCGATGAACTGCCACCGCCAGTGTTCGCCGTGCAATACCCGGCTTTCCGGGAACATCGTGAATTACCGGATTGAGTTGGTGAAGCGTATCGGCGCCGAGGCGGTTGATTGGCTGGAAGGTCCTCACCAGGCCAAGAAGTACACCGTTGATGAATTGAAGGCGATGACCGCCGACTACCGGGCAAAGACCAGAGAGCTGAAAAAAGGGGAAGCCGCATGACCTATCGCAACGTTGTTTCAGCAGTAGTTCGCGCCCTTGCGGCCGAGACCATCAGTTCCGCCGGCGGCTGCGACTTTGAGCCGAAGGTGCAGTGCGCCAAGCAGAAGGGGGAGATCGTCGGCAAGGAGGCGGCGTTTCTCCAAGACTGCTGGGTGTTCGGCCGACTGCACAAGACACTGACCCCGGCAAACTGGCGGGTGCTAGTGGCGAAGTATTCGACGCACCAGGAGCGCAAGCACGACGCAATTGCAGAGTTGACCCGGTCTGTGCGATCGCCAGCGCCTGAACGGTTCCTGCACTGCGCCGTGGTGACATGGGCTTTGCCTCGGCTGCCAGGCGTGGACGGGAAGCGTTCCACCAATGTGCTGCCGGCCGGCTGGTACGAAATGGACAACTGGTCTGATGAGCCGCATCCGATCAAGACCCAGGAGCGATGGAGGCGGGAGATCCGCAAGGCGTTGGAGAGCGGCGTGGACCTGGCCCTGGTCGAGGCTCAGTACATTTTGGAGCGAGAAGGCCTTTTAATGGCAAATACTGCTTGACCTGATCTGATCCATTGAGCTAATCTATAGCCATTCTGTGGTTCTGCGCGAGTAAGAATCGCATACCGAGCGCTAAGCGGCGTCGGCTGGCTGTTGATGTTGGGTTGTGGTGCAGTGGTTTTTTTCACGTGGTTCCTGCAAGCGGTAGTCAATACCCCCAATCAAACGAAGCAGTCCGGACAAAAAGGAGGTGATTGTATGGTGAAATTTTTGAAGGTTTCTGCGAGCAACATGGCAGCAAATGCTTTAACAGCCCTCTACATCAACAACCTGCCGGCGATGACCATTCGAGCCCTCTGACGATTTCAGAGCTGCTCATAAAGTTGTATTGCACTGTTTGTCCGGTGCGCCCAATTCAAAAACCCGCCAGTTAGCGCTGAGCGGGTTTTTTATTGCCCACGGAAAGGGCGATTCAGCAAAAGGAATTTGCAGATGTTGAAAGAATTCAGATGCGGTAACTGCAACCGACTTCTCGCCCGCACGGGTGGGTTTACAGAGCTCCAGATCAAATGTTCCCGGTGCGGGACGTTGAATCATGTGAAGGCCGCGAGCCTCGAGCAATCGCCCATGAGCGCCATACGCCCAATACAGAGGCCTGAACTTAAATCAGCTAAGTAACGGAGTTTAAAATGGAAAACGCAAATTCGGCGTCTCAAACCTTGCAAGATCTTTGGACCCAAGTGCAACCGGTGGATAACACCGGCATGCTTAGGCGAGTGGTTTTTGGGGACGGCAAGTTTTATGCGGCTGGTGGCAACGGTCTTCCCACAACCACTCAGCTTGTCAGCGGAGGCGCGACGGGTACAGCTTGGTCCAAGTTTAAGGACGTCGTCACCTCTGATAGCGGAAAGGTCCTCAACGATCTGTACTGGAACGGTATTGGGACACAGCTTCAAGCCCTTTCTCAATCCGGCAATGTGGCCTACGGCAGCACAGCACGCCCTGAAAGGGCTTGGACAAACATTACGGCAACTGTTCGCGTGTCCGGAGACTTGCAAGGCATTGCTTATTATCAGCCAATTTCCGGCAGCGACGCGACCTGGATACTGGTTGGGTCTAACGGTAAAGTCTTTTCCCGTTATGGCGATTGGTCAGGCCAGGTGGAGCGCACTACGACCTTCACTTCTGGCGAGACTGTGCACTGCGTCAACGTCATTGGCGTTTTTGTGTTGGTTGCGGGATCGAATGGGAAGCTGCTTAGCGCTGTGAAGATGGCGACGCGTGATTCGCAATCATTCTCGACCGTAACCAGCACCTTCGGCACCAGCACCATCCTTTCCATGAAGCTTTGCAACGGGAAAATGTTTATCGTTGGTGCGGATGGCAAGATGGCATATTCACCCGATGGGCTTAACTGGACTGCTGTTGCAGATACCAGTTTCGGTGGAACCATCATCCGCGACATTGCTTACGGTAATGGCAAGTATGTAGCTGTCGGCGACGGCGGCAAGACAGCCGTTTCCGAGGATGGGATCGGTTGGGTTCAGCAAGCCAACACTTTCGCAGGAACCGATATCCGGAGCGTCGCCTACGGCAACGGCAATTTTGTAGCTGTTGGTGCAGGCGGCAAGATTGCTTACTGGACTCCATGATCTTCTATCTGCTTGCGTAATAGAGCCCAGCCGTCGCGCTGGGCTTTTTCATTTCTGATTCAGGCTCGCCACAGCCAGGGTGGCCCTTCGGGGGATGCCTGGACGCTGATAAGCCAGTAGTGCAGCGCTACGGGAAAATACCGGCAGCCCGTGCATCCTGTTCACAACTGACTTCCAGGGTGGCATCGGCAGACAGCGCGGAAAGATGCGCACACCTATTCAGGGCCTCGACATGATCGGGGCCTTTTCGTTTTCGGCCTCGCCACACCCATTGCTCCAAGCTGGGAGTGCTGTTGGGGCTGATTCAAATCTGCAGGTCATGGCCTGCTGTACTCCCAACTCCCTGACGGGGAGGAACCGAGATGTCCAACATGCCAGACAAACCAGACACATGGGCAATAGCGCTTGCGTGGTTGAGCCAGCATTCGCCAATCCTCTATGCGGCTGCGCTGTCCTGCGCCATGGCCGTCCTGCGCATCACCTACGGCGGCGGTACGCGGCGCCAGATGCTGGTGGAGGGGGCGATCTGTGGCGGCCTTACGTTAACCATCATCAGCGGCCTGGACTTCTTCGGCCTGCCCCAGAGCATGGCGACTTTTGCCGGTGGCTGGGTTGGCTTCCTAGGTGTGGAGAAGATCCGCGCCATTGCCGATCGTGTGACGGACTTTAAGTTGCCAAGCCGCAAGGTTGATTAATCCGCGCCACGTTCTCGAATGCTTAAAAACGTGGCGATGATCCTTTTGATTAAATGCCGATGAATTTTGTTACGTGTGGGTCAGGAAAGTCGTATTCAGTGTTGGCAGTAGCGATGGAGCCCCACAGATGTTGAATCGTGTTTGCATTCTTCAGGCTGGTCAGCACAGGCACGGTTGCGAACCCCATAGAGTCCAGCGTCAAGGAGCGGTGCCTGCCGTCACTGAATTCAACTGTGCCGTCGAAATTGACGTGCAGCATTGGAATATAAAGCGTCCCTGTAGTTGAGAGTGTTTGGTAGTTCGTAGCTAGACGTTTTGGCCTGCTCTCATTTGCGTGAAACTGGTCCATAGCGACTTTCACAGCTGCTTTGGCATCCAGAATCAAAATCACCGGTACGTCCTCGTCTGAAAAATTCAGAACCGTAGCGGTAGGCGGCCAACTATTTTTAGCTAAGCAGATCATTTTCGGCATCGCTTTGAAATTCCTTTTTTGAGTTCAAGGAATAGGTGGTGGCATATTGAGATTGTTTCAAGTGGTGACGCTAAATGTTTAGACCGGGTCCTCCATCATCACTGCTTGAACTGTCCGATTTATCTGTCGTAGATGCCCGCCTGATCCCCGCTCCCGAGGTATGGGAATGGCTCCAAGCCGAGATCATCGCCGGCACCGGCAGCATCCACAACGAAGACCATGCCCATCTACTGGATGCAGACATCCGGGTCATGTGGGCGTCGTCGAGCTTCGAGAAACAGGGCAGAACAGTCCTGGGCCAGGCCGAACAGGTAGCGTTCCGCGCCGGTGGCTGGCAGAAAGCCCGGATGGAGCAACAGATGCGTGATTGGTTTGGCGACGTGCCGGCCTTCATCATCACCTTGGCTGCTGACTACTGCGCCGAGTGCAGCGACACCGACTTCTGCGCCCTGGTGGAACACGAGCTTTATCACATCGCCCACGCCACTGATAAGTACGGCCAGCCAGCCTTTACCAAGGAAGGAGCGCCCAAGCTTGAGATGCGCGGCCACGACGTCGAAGAGTTCGTCGGTGTGGTCCGTCGCTATGGTGCGAGCCCTGACGTTCAGGTGCTGGTGGACGCTGCAAACAAACCCGCCGAGGTGGGGAAACTGAATATATCGAGGGCTTGCGGAACCTGTCTGCTCAAGCTGGCCTGAATGTGAGACAGGCATGAGACGGAACCCAATCTATGGCAGCCCTGAAAAACGATGTGAAAGCCTTCATCGTTCAGGCTTTGGCGTGTTTCGATACTCCCACTCTCGTCTCACAAAGCGTTAAGCAAGAATTCGGCATCGATGTGACCCGCCAGCAGGTCGAGCAGCACGACCCAACAAAGCGCGCTGGAGCCAATCTGGCAGCCAAGTGGCGGACTCTGTTCGAAGACACTCGCAAGCGGTTCCGTGAAGAAACAGCAGAGATACCTATAGCCAATAGAGCCCATCGGCTCCGAACTCTTGGGCGTATGGCTGAGAAGGCCGAGAACTCAAAGAATATGGCGTTAACGGCCCAGCTATTGGAGCAGGCTGCCAAGGAGACGGGAGACGTCTACGTCAATCGTCGCGTTGAGCCTGACAAGTCTTTGGATGAAGAAATCAAACGTCTTGAGATCGAGAAGCGTAAGGCCGAGCTCAAGCTGATAGAGAAGGGCGGTGGCAACTCCAATGCCCAACTGCTGGCTGACCTGATCGCGAGGTTGCCGTCATGATTGCGAACACCGGCAACCTGATGCTGGATCGCCAGCTGTCTCGTTGGTACCCACTCAAGGATCATCCGGTGCAGCTCGCCTTGGTGGTGGCCGTATCGGAAGGCATTCGTTTCCCATTGGTGCCAGCTGGACGACGTAGCGGCAAGACCGAGCGGTTCAAGCGGTTCGTTGTAAAGCAGGCATCGGCGTACAGCGGCATGTACTTCGCCGCCGCACCAACGCACGCCCAGGCTAAGAAGATCTTCTGGGATGACCTGAAAGCTTTCACGCTTTGCTGTATGCACAGTCGCCGGCCGTCCGAGTCGGACCTGATCATCTACCTGGACAATGGTAGCGAGATTCACGTCATTGGCCTGGATAAACCGCAGCGGATCGAGGGTATCCCGTGGACTGGTGGCGGCATCGACGAGTTTGCCGACATCAAGCCGGATGCCTGGGAGGCAAACATTCTCCCGGCGCTGAACACCGTCAACCCGACCATGCCGGATTACAGGGCCTGGTGCTGGCTGCTCGGTGTACCTGACGGCCTGAACCACTACTACGATCTTTGCATGCAGGCAGAGTCGGGCAACGACCCGAATTTCCGGGTGTTCCACTGGAAGTCGGCCGAGATTCTTCCGGCTGACGTGATGGACGCAATGAAGCGGGCCATGTCGGCCAAGCAGTTCAAGCAGGAATTCGAAGCCTCTTTCGAAACGGCTTCTGGCCGGATCTACGAGGACTACAGCAAGGCGAACACTACGGATGCAGCCATTGAGCCGCATGAGCAGCTGATGTGGATGCATGACCAGAACTTCACGCCTCTGTCATCTGCGATCGGTGTCCGGCGCAACGATGGCAAAGACCTCTATCTGCTGGATGAGATCGTGCTGATCAGTGCGGTATCGAAGCAGTCGGCTGCTGAGTTCGTGGACAAGTTCAAGGATCACAAAAACAAACACGTCCTGATCTACGGCGACCCGGCGGGCAAGGCGGGCGAGAAGCACGGTCACGCGTCTGACTACACCGACATCGAGGGCGTGCTCAAGGCTAATGGCTGGACGTACACGCGCAAGGTCAAGCCGGCGCACCCGTCCATCAAGGATCGGCAGAACGCCGTCCGGGCGAAGATCCTGACCGCCTCAGGCGAAACCAGCCTGTTCATCAACCCGGTCACCGCTCCCTGGTGCCACAAGGGTTTGAGTACGGTTCAACTTCAAATGGGCTCGACCTTCCAGGAAGACCAGAAAAACGAATACCAGCACATCACCACGGCGATTGGGTATTGCATCGACGTCGAGTGGCCGTGCATCAAACGCACAGGCGGAACACGCCGAATTGGAGGCTTGGCCTGATGCCAGTGCAATCGACAAACCCCGACTACGACGCGCACATCGCCGAGTGGGAGATGATGGACGACGCGCTCGAGGGTGAGTGCGCGGTGAAGCGCAACGAGCGCAATCTGCCCAAGCCGAGCGGCATGGTGGAAGCGGAAAAGCTGGATGGCGCGGGCAACAAGTACCTATACGAGAACTACACGAACCGGGCTCAGTACGAACACTGGGTGCGTGATTCGCTTCGGTCGATGATGGGGCTTGTCTCGCGGCTGATTCCGGAGATCGAGCTGCCTGCCGGACTGAAAGGGCTGGAGGACAACGCTACATCTGACGGCTTTGGGCTGAAGCAGTTGTTCTTCCGCATGGTGCGCCAGGCTATCTCGCACGGCCGGGTGCCACTGGTGGTGAACATTGATGATAGCGGCGAACCGTATTTCTCGACGTACGCCACGCGCAACGCCATCAACTGGGACACCGCTGACCAAGGCGGCCGGCAGGACCTGGTCCTGTCGGTGTTCCGCGAATTCCGCAAGAAGGGCGGCGATCGCTACAGCCATGACTGCGACGCGGTGTTCCGTGAGTTCTTCATGCTCGACCGGGTTTGCTACACCGCCGTACGCAATGAGGCCGGCGAGTTGATCGACGACGAGCGGCCGCTGGGCACTACCGGGACGGATAACCGCCTGGTCAAAGGCTTGCCCTACCTGCCGGTGATCTACTGCGGATCGACAGACAACTCGCCGGACGTCGACGAGGTGCCGCTGCTGACCATGGCGCGGGCCGCGCTGAAGTCCTACCAGTTGAGCGCTGACTACTTCACGTCGCTGCATCAGACCAGCCACCCGCAGCCGTGGGTCTCTGGCCTGGATGAGGCGGTGGAGTTGAGCGTCACCGGCCCTTCGGCGGCATGGGATCTTGGGCCTTCCGGTTCCTGCGGTTACCTGGAGTTCCAGGGCGCCGGCATCGAAGCCGTGCGCAAGGCCATGGATGACCAGAAGAATGCCGCGCTTGAAGCTGGTGCCAAGGTCATGGACGTTGCAGGGACTGAGTCGGGCGAGGCGCGCAAAACACGCCAGAACGACCAGCACGCAACGCTGCACAGCATCGTCATCACAGTGGCCGAGGCGGTGGAGCAGGGGCTGCGCTATGCCGCCGAGTGGAAGGGATACGACCCTAAACAGGTCAAGTTCAAGGTGAACCCTGAATTCGTGACCCCTGTGGTCGACGCCCAGGTGCTCGCCGAACTGCTCAAGGGTGTGATGGCTGGCACGATCAGCGCCGACACCTACTGGCAGTACCTCACCACCGGCAAGTTGCCGGAGCGCCCCTACGACGAAGAAGCCGACCTGATCAGCGACGAACGCGAGTCGGCCGGCATCAACTTGGACAAAGACGATGCCATCGACAAACCTGGCGCAGGCGGACAACCAACTGCTGGAGCAGACGACCCGCCACTCGGTAATGCTGGAGCGGCTTAAGGCAGGCGAGGTCAAGAAGTTCGAGAAGTACCTGCGCCAGATCGACAAACTGGTGCGGGATCAACTGACTCGCAAGGAGCTGACTACCTACAGCCGGGACCGTCTTGAGCAGTTCCTGGCCCGGGTGGACGGCAAGCTGCTGGAGATCTACAAGGCCTACGGTGACCTGGTGCAGGCTGATCTGGTCGATATCGCGCTGTACGAGTCAACCTTCGAGGCTAAAAGCCTGAGCAATGCACTCTCCATCGATGCGGTGGTGCCGACCAACACGGTGATCCGTGCGGCGGTGTTCTCCTATCCGCTTCAGGTAAAGGGCATCGACGGCGGGAAGCTGCTGAAGAGCTTCGTCAGCGGCTGGACGCGGACCGAGACGATGCGCGTCACGAACACCATCCGGCTCGGCTTCGGACAGGGCCAGACCAACGCCCAGATCATTCAGGCGATTCGCGGTACTGCGGCGCAGAACTTCACGGACGGCGTCTTGGCGGTGAGCAACCGCAACGCTGCCGCCGTGGTACAAACGGCAATCCAGCATGTGGCCACTACAGCGCGAATGGAGACGCTGAAGGCCAATAGTGACGTGGTGCTGGGCTATCGTTGGGTGTCGACTCTCGACCGCAAGACCTCGCAGCAATGCAAGGGCCTGGATGGGATGCGTTTCGACCTGGGGAAAGGTCCTCTGCCACCGGCGCACATCAACTGCCGGTCAACTACGGTGCCGACCACTAGGCTTTCGGAGATGTTCGCCAAGGACGCCACGCGCGCCTCGGTGGGCGATAACGGTGGGGCCCAGGTCGACGCAGGCCTGAATTATTACGAGTGGCTGGCAACGCAGCCGGCGAGCTTCCAGGATCATGCCCTTGGGCCGGTCCGGGGTAAGTTGTTCCGTGATGGTGGCCTGACGCCGGAGAAGTTCGCCAAGTTGCAGCTCGACAAATCGTTCAAGCCGCTGACGCTGGCGCAGTTGAGGGAAGCAGAGCCTGACATGTTCACCCGAGCAGGCGTTACACTCGGCGCTCAACTAGGTTGAGATAGCGCATGCAGATCATCGTTGAGGACGGGAAGGGTAGGCCAGAGGCGAATAGCTTTGTGCCGCTGGAGAAGCTGACCTTCTACAGCGACTACTACGGGTTCCGGATACCTGAAGCTGAGGCTGACCAGGTCGAACTGCTGCTGCGCGCTGCGGCCGACATCAATGGCCGCCAGTGGAAGGGTCGAAAAGCCAATCCTGAGCAGGCGATGGCTTGGCCCCGGCGTGACTGCAAGATCGAATACCAGACGCTCTCCGAGACTTTCGTGCCCTTTGAGCTTGAATGGGGCCAGGTGCGGCTGGCGGTCGAGCTATACGCTGCCGAACAGCGCTTCCTGATCGAGGAGCCGACGCATTGCACTGAGCCGAATGGCCGGCGCACGCGGCTCAACCGAGATACGCCAGGCCTGCGAATGCGGCCGCCGCCGTACGCGCCGAGCAGGACACAGTTCGCCGACTACCTGATAATGCGGGGATTGCATTTAGTCGCTAAGGAGTAGCTGATGTTCAAACTGCTGCGATGGGCATTTTTGCTCGTAGTATTCACCACCGTTATTGGCTTCGTTTTTTTGCTCGGGCTATCTTTTGGCCTTAGCAACAACCACGACAAGTTCATTACAGAGACCGTGCCCGTCCTATCAATGCTTGGCGGATGGGTTGCCGGCATTGGCGCGCTGGCAGCAGTTCTCACTACCCTTTGGCTGGCTGATAAGCAGCGTAGAGATGACGTCGAGAACCTACGCGTTTCTGTTCGCTCTGCCATCGCGGATACTGGTGAGGGAGGTTGGTTTATTGCACTCGGGATCACGTCTGATGGCAAGCGCCCAGTCAAAGTGACAAGTCTCTCCGTGCAGTCGCCGCATGCGAGAAATTACCTTCATATCAGCCAGTTCTGGTGGGGTAGTGATCCATTGCCAGCGGCGATGACATACGGCGACAGCATTTCCTTGCATTTGGCGCCTGGTTTTGATCGGCAGATTAGTGGTTACGTGCACCAACACTGCCACGGCAAAACCGCGGGCTTGCAGTTTGTTGTAAGCACGACACTCCATGAATTCAAAGCTTCCATAGACAAGAATCTGCTCACCTTGAGCGACTGAACCTAAAACCTGCTTCATACCAACCTCGGCCATGCCGGGGTTTTTTTATGCCTGCAAAGCGGGCCGACCAAACCCAAGGGGTGCACCAAGTGGCAGACGAAAACCAGATTGATCTTGAAGACCCGGCAGTTCAGACCGCCATTGCTTCAGCCGTTGAGGCTGCAACCGTGGGCCTTAAGAACAAAAACACCGAGCTGCTTGGCTCGCTCCGGGCCACCAAGACCGAGTTGGACGGCTTCAAGACCCAGTTCGAAGGCCTGGACATCGCAGCCGTGAAGGGCCTGCTGACCAAGGTTGGCCAGGATGAAGAGACCAAGCTGATTGCTGAGGGCAAGCTGGACGAGGTCATCACCCGCCGTACCGAGCGCCTACGCACTGACTATGACACTAAGCTGGCCGCTGAAAAGGCTCGTGCGGACAAGGCTGAGCAGTTCGCTGCCAAGTACAGCGACAAGGTGCTGGCCGACTCCATCCGCGCTGCGGCCATCAAGGCTGGCGCGCTCCCTGAGGCTGCCGAGGACATCATCCTGCGCGCCCGGGGCACTTTCAAACTCAGTGAAGACGGCGAGGCGATTGCCACCGACCGTGACGGCGAGGTCGTTTACGGGAAGGACGGGAAAACCCCGCTGTCGCCGTTCGAATGGGCGGAATCTCTGCGTGAAACAGCAACACACCTGTGGCCAAGGGCTCAGGGTGCCGGTCCGACCGGCGATCAAGGTGGCAAGGCCACGAAAAAGTGGGGCGAGTACACGGAAACCGAGCGCGCTGCGATCGCCCGTGACAACCCTGAGCTCTTCAAGAAAATCCAGGC
Source organism: Pseudomonas fluorescens (assembly GCF_900215245.1). Taxonomy (GTDB): domain Bacteria; phylum Pseudomonadota; class Gammaproteobacteria; order Pseudomonadales; family Pseudomonadaceae; genus Aquipseudomonas; species Aquipseudomonas fluorescens. The sequence goes on along the minus strand of NZ_LT907842.1, from coordinate 6,111,679 downwards.
CACCAAAGGAACCTAATCCATGGCAACTACCCAACTGACCGACATCTTCGTCGGCGACTACTACGCTTCCCTGGCACCGGTTAACAGCCCGGAAAAAACCGCTGTTTATGAGTCGGGCATCGTGACTCGCTCCCCTGTGCTGGATGCGATCGCCTCCGGCAGTCAGGGTACCGCCGAGATCAGCTACTGGCAGGATCTCAACGCTGATGAAGCACCCAACATCAGCAACGACGACCCGAACGACCAGGGCGAAGTCGGCAAAGTCACCCAGGACAGCATGCGTGCCCGCGTCCTGTACCTCAACAAAGGCTACGGCGTAACCGACTTGACCGCTGAACTGGCGAACACTGAGCCGCAGCAGCAGATTCGTAACCGTTTCGGCACCTACTGGACCCGCCAGTGGCAGCGCTACACCCTGGGCGCAGCTCGAGGCATCATCGCCTCGAACATTGCGAACAACGGTGGTGACATGGTCATCGACGCGGGCGCAACCATCAGTGCGAACGCCTTCCAGGACTCTGCCTTCACCGCCGGCGATGCCGCCGACCAGTTCGGCGCCATCGGCGTGCATTCGGTCGTGATGAACCAGATGGTCAAGCAGGACCTCATCGAGTACCTGCGCGACTCCGACGGCAAGATCATCCTGGCCACCTACCTCGGCAAGCCAGTGTTCATGGACGATGCCCTGGTGTATGGCGCTGGCAAGTACTTGTCGGTGTTCTTCGGCCAAGGCGCTTTCGGTTACGGCGAAGGCACTCCCAAGGTGCCAGTAGAGCTCGAGCGTAAGCCGGGCGGCGGCAATGGTGGTGGTGCCGAAGTGCTGTGGGAGCGAAAGACCTACATCCTCCAGCCCGCCGGCTTCAGCTGGAAGGGCTCCGAGGCTCAGAACCTCAGCCCGACCGCCACCCAATACGCCACTGCCGCGAACTGGCAGCGCGTCTTCAGCCGCAAGCAGGTCCCGTTCGCCGCTGTGATCAGCGGTACCACCACGCCGTAATTCGGCCCACACAACCTGGCGCCCTTATGGCGCCGGGATGCTTTTGAGGTGACTCATGAAAGTAATCTACACGGACAAGCCGGGCAAAGAGCGCGGCGTGTGCTACCGCCTGCTGAGCGAATTCTTCGGTGTCATCGGTTCCGCCACTGAGGTGGTCGTCGATGGCGATGCACCGGATATCTTCGATGCTTACCAGGCCGCCGGAATCAAGGTTTCCGACGGCAAGGAGCAGGAAACCCCTGAAACCGACCCTCTGAAAATGAAGGTCCCCGAGCTGAAAGAGTGGCTGGCCGCGAAGGGCATTACCTTCGACGCGACCGCGAAGAAAGAAGACCTGCAGGCCCTGGTGCCAGCGGAATAAGGACAAACACATGACCGACTTCATCACCGTTGCCGATGTTGATGCCTCGCTGGGTCCTGACTGGGCTGGCACCGGTGATCCGGTCCTTGCTGTGACCATGGCCAATGCCTGGCTCACCGCCAAGATTAAGCGGGCTGTTCCCGATCCGGTTCCGGCCGAGATCAAAACAGCCGGCACCCAGGTCGCCAAAGAGGCGGCGGCGGGCAAGTTGTACACGTCCACGCAGAAGGAAGTGCAGAGCAAGACTGTATCGGCTCAGTCCGGTACGTCCGTGAGCAAGACCTACGTGGCAGGCTCTACCGATCAGTCGGCGGGCGTCAACTTCGCCCTGGCGCTGCTGGCACCTTGGATTAAGCGCTCCGGCGTGATGATGCTGAAAAGGATCTGATCATGGGCATGCGTGAAGAAATTCAGGCTGAAATGGCCGACGCGTTCGACGACCCTGACGGCCTGGCCGACGCGGTCAAGCCGGTGACAGGCGTGCGCAAGGTAGCGGGCGAGTATGACCCCGACCTGGGCGGCGAGACGCCGGAGACCACCGTAACGTACGTGGGGCGCGGCGTTCTGGGCATTTACCTTTCCAAGGAAATCGACGGTTCCCTCATCCAGACCACCGACAAAAAGCTGCTGGTGCTGCAAAACGAACTATTCGTGTCTGAGGCCGGAGTGCCGACAGCGGTACCTGCTTCTCCGGCCATTGGCGATATCGTCAACGGGCTCCGGGTGATGAACGTGTCTGCGGATCCGGCAGATGCCACCTGGACAGCTCAGCTGAGGAAGTGACATGGCGACTCAGTCCGGCAGCTTCGCCCTGAGCCTGGCTGAGTTCGCCGCCCAAACCAGTGAGGCAATCGACGCCAGTGTGCGCGAGATCATCATCGAGGTCGGCAGCAGCCTGATTCGCATGTCTCCCGTGGGTAACCCGGAGATCTGGGCGCAGAATGCCGTGGCGACGCAGTACAACAAGGCCGTCGACGACCACAACAGCGCGCTGCGCAGTGATCCGGCCAACCTCACGAAAGGCGGCAGCTTGAAGAAAGGCCGTAAGCTCAACGACGGCATGGACATCAAGGCGCCTGAAGGCTACGTCGGCGGCCGGTTCCGTGCGAACTGGCACATATCGCTCAGCGTGGTCGAGAACGTCACCTTTGACGAGGTAGACCCGAGCGGCGCCGAAACCACTGCGGCGCTGGTGGCCGCGATGAGCGACTTCAGCGCCGGCCAGATGGCCTACATCATTAATAACTTGCCCTATGCCATTCCGCTGGAGTTCGGCCATTCCACCCAGGCCCCCGGCGGCATGGTTCGGGTCACCGTGGCTCGCTTTCAGCAGATCGTGTTGGAGGCTATCAGGAACAACCAGGTATGAGTCACGCAATCATCGCTTCGATCTACGAGGCCAAGCTCATCGTCTGGAACGCTGCAAGGTCGGAAAAGCTGAAGATCGTGTTCGAGAACACGGCCTACACGCCGGCGGATGGCGAGACCTACCTGCGAGCCTTCACCATCCCTGGGGATACCGCAAGCAACACGCTCGGCGGCGATCACCGGCTGTACACCGGCGTGTTTCAGGTCAGCATTATCGCGCCGGCGGGTACTGGCAAGACCAAGACCAACCCAATCACCACCGAACTGGTTGACCTGTTCCCGCTATATGCCAGGGACACGAAGGGCTTGGTCACCGTGGTGATCATGTCGCCAGTTGACCCAGCGCCCGGCATCACAGGCGATTCAACTTATACCGTTCCAGTTTCGTTCTTGTACCGAGCCGACACCAACTGATCCCGCCCATTGGGCAACCCCACGAACCCGCCATCGAGCGGGTTTTTTCATATCTGCAAAGAGGAAATACCCATGGGCTACAAAATTCCGGACGGCGGCACCTTCCAGCACGGCGCCACCTATGGCCCGGACATCCCATTTTCGGCGCTGAGCAACGCGGCTGAGGCCGTGGCCACCGTAACTGGCGGCACGCTCGCTGCTGGCGATATCGTGATCGTCACTTCCGGCTGGACTCGCCTGGGCAATCGGGTTGTCCGCGTCAAAGCTGCTACTGCTACCGCCGTCACCCTGGAAGGAATTGACACCACTGACCTGCAGGTTTACCCGGCGGGCTCTGGCATCGGCTCGCTGAAGAAGGTGCTGGCCTGGGTGCAGATTCCGCAAATCACCGATGTGGCTTTCGCCGGTGGCACCCAGAACTATCTGGACGTGGTGTTCCTGGAAGACAAGCAGGGCCGCCAAATGCCAACTGACAAGGCTGCCGCGAGCCTGGCGCTGACCATCGCTGATGACCCGGGGCAGGCGTTCAACGCCATCCTGCGTGCGGCGGATGCCAGCCAGACCATTCAGGCCGCGCGCCTGAACCTGCCGGGCAACGACACGCTGTTCTACGGCGCCTTCACCTCGTTCTCCAACCAGCCGACTGTGTCTCGCAGCAACTTGCTGACCCGGACCGTGAACCTGGCGCTGCAGGGCGAACCGACCCGTTACCTGACTGCGGTGGCATAACCCATGGCAAAGATCAGAATCGCCCAGAACCCGACGTTCAAGGCCTTCGTGTCGATCCCTATCGTTGGGGGCGAGCCCGAGAAGATCGAGTTCACCTTCAAGTATCGGGATCGTCCAGGGCTTGCCGCCTTGTTCGATGAATGGACCCTGAAGCGTGACGAGGCACAGGCCGCCCTCGGCGATAAGCCTACGCTTTCCGAAATCGTAGCCGCTGACACTGAGCAGCAAGCGCAGCAAATCAAGGACCTGGTGGTCGGCTGGGGCTTCGATGACAAGTTCGACGATAAGAGCATCCTGGCATTGGTGAAGTCCTGCCAGGGCGCTGCTGAGGCAGTTGTGAACGCCTACCAGAACGCATTCAGCCAGGCCCGCCTGGGAAACTGACAGACGCCGCCCGCGCACTCTACGCGCCGGCGGCACCTGCTGAACTGATGGGTCTGTTTGGGCTTTCCCCGGGTGACCTTGAGGAGGTGACCGAGGTATGGCCCTGCAACTGGCCGGCGTTCTTCCTGTTCAACCGGATGTCGACTCAGTGGCGGGTGGGCGCCGGCGGCGCGATCGGTCTCGACTACACCTGCATCCTCGACGTAGCCGGGTTCCTCGGCATCAAGAAAAAGAAACTCGCTGAAATCTTCCCTGACATTCAGGTGCTGGAAGGCGAAGCCCTGCGCGTCATGGCGGAGGAAAGGGAAAACAGCCCGTAACCACGGGCACTTATTCAAGGTGAGTCGATGAACATTGCAGAACTCGGCGTCAAGATCGACTCGGCCGATGCAATCCAGGCTAAAACGAGCCTGGATGATATGGCCAAGGCCGGAGGCCGGGCCGAGCAGTCTGCCGTTTCGCTGATGAACGAAATGCAGGCGCTGGAAAAGTCGCTGTCTACCAGCGCCAAAACCACCCAGGACCTGGCAAAGCAGCGCGACGCTCTCGCCAAGCTGACCAAGACCGGCGCCTATGGCGAGGCCGAGGCAGCGAAGATCTCGGCTCAGCTCGACAAGCAGCAGGTGGCCTTGGCCAAGTCGGCCATGGATGAGCAGAAGGCCCTCAACAGTCTGTTGGGTGCCATCGACCCGGCTCGCGCGGCCCTGGCCAAGCTGGATACCCAGGTAGAGCAACTGGGCAAACATCTGGATGCTGGGCGCTTGAGCCAGGAGGATTACAACAAAGCCCTGAGCAATATCGATAAGGATTACGCAAAGCTCGAAAAAACCAATACCGGTTTCGATAAGCTGCGCCTGGGCACTCGGCAAGCTCAGGAAAACGTTGTTCAGTTGGGCAATGCATTGTCTTCGGGCGACTGGGGTAGTGGTGTTCGCGCCGTGGCTCAGTTGGGCGCTGGCGCGGGCGCAGGGGCTGTTGGCTTGCTTGCCATCCTGACACCGCTGGCTCTGGCTACCGCCGCCGTAGGCGGTCTTGCATACGCCTACCATCAAGGCAGTGAGGAGCAAGATAACTACAACAAGGCGCTGATCCTCACAGGCAATTATGCCGGTGTGAGTGCGGGCCAACTGAGCGATATGGCGCGTCAGATCAGCGCAACGGTCGGTACTACTGGCCAGGCCGCAGAGGTGCTGTCGACGCTGGCAGGCAATGGAAAGATTGCGGGTGCGAGCTTCGTTGAAATTTCAGAAGCCGCCTTGGCGATGGAGAAAGCGACGGGGAAGTCTGTAGACGCGACGGTAGCGGAGTTCGTCAAGATTGCTGAGGACCCAGTTGCTGCTGCGAAGTCTCTGAATGATCAGTATCACTTCCTGACCGCCTCGGTTTACTCACAGATTGTTGCGCTTAAGGAGCAGGGCGACACCATTGGTGCAGCGAAGCTTTTGACCGACACTTACGCCGACACCGTAAAGGGCAGGGCTGGTGAGATCACTCAGAATCTCGGCACTATCGAAAGGGCGTGGAAAGGCATCACGGATGAGGCCAAGAAGTCCCTCGACGCGATAAAAAATATTGGTCGCGATGAAGGGCCGGCCAAAAGGATCGCTGAACTCACCCAAAGTGCGGCTTACGCTCGAAGCGTGCTCAAAGCTGACCCGGATGACACTGACGCCCAAAAGAAACTCGCGGCTTCTGAGAAGGAACTGTATCAGCTTCAGCTTATGGTCTTTGTTGGCGGTCAGCGAACCAAAGCCCAAGAGGATCAGGTGCGTGTTCAGCAAGAAGGGATTGATGCCGAGCAGAAGCTCAAGGCAATCAGCGATTCAAACCTGACCAATGCAGAGAAGCGCAATAAGCTGATCAAAGATTACCAGCGGTCCGTCGAAAATCTCCGCAAAGCAAACCCGGACAGTCCGCTCGTCCAGCCAGATTATGTGGCTAAGACGATCCAAAACATTAAGGACAAGAACAAAGACCCCGCGGTTGCTGCCGGCAGCGTGGATCTGACCGGCTTCAATGACGCGAAGAACAACCTCGCGGCCATCGCTACCGACTACAAAAACTACCAGAAGCAGTTGGACGCGGCGCAAAAGTTTGGGCTTATTTCAGAGGCAGACTACCTGTTACGGCGCCAAGCCCTGATTGGTAATGAGCGCGACCAGGTAACGGCGGCCTACGAGGCCGAGATATCCGCTCTGGAGGACGCCAAGGGCAAGAAGTCCACCACTGCCGCGCAGAGCATCCAGCTGGACCAGAAGATCGCTGACGCGCGCGCAGGGATGGTCAAAGCGCAGAAGGACGCTGACAGTCAGCTTGAAGTCCTGGCGACCAACGAGACCGGGCGCCTGGCCAAGCAAGAGCGCGCGATCAGCACCTACGTGCAGGCTCTGGGCCAGCAACAGCGAGCCCTGGAGCTTGCCGGCCAGCGCGCGGTTCTCGGCGTGGGTCAGGGTGACCGCCAGAACGCACTCAGCGGCGAGCTGAACAGCCAGCAGGACCGGTTTGCTCAGCAGTCGCTGGAGCTGGCCAACCAAAAGTCTGACCCGTCGCGGAACATGTCGGAGGAAGAGTTCAAGCGTAAGTCGCAGGCGCTCGCCGACGCGAACAAGGCTGCCACTGACCAGATCCGACAGAACTACGCGGACGTGGAGAATGCCCAGGGCGATTGGACCAAAGGTGCGACAGCAGCGTGGAATAACTACCTGGACTCGGCACGAAACGTCGCTGGGCAGACGAAAAGCCTGTTCGGCAAAGCCTTCAGCTCCATGGAAGACGCCGTCGTCAACTTCGCCACGACTGGTAAGTTCTCGTTTGCTGACTTCACGAAGTCGGTTCTCGCTGATATGGCTCGCATTGCAACACGCCAGGCGAGTTCAGCATTGCTGAGCAGCCTGGTGGGCTCGGCAGCGAGTTACCTCGGTGGTAGCGCGGCCGGCGGCAACGGACTGGCGGCCGGGTCTGCTGGTGCCGCGTCTTCTAACCTTGGGGCCTCGGCTGGCGGCTATTCCGGTTCGTACTTCCCACAAGCCTCAGGTGGCGCCTGGTCGGGCGGTGTGCAGATGTTCGCCGAAGGCGGCGCTTTCACCAACTCGGTCGTCAGTAAACCCACAGCTTTTGGCATGGCCAACGGCAAAACCGGCGTTATGGGGGAGGCTGGAGCAGAGGCGATCATGCCGCTGACTCGAACTTCCAGCGGCAAGCTTGGCGTAATGGCAATGGGTGGTGGTGGGGCCGGAGGAACGCAGATCAATGTCGAGGTGCACATCGATGGCGACGGCAACGCCTCATCGAGTGCAGACGCACCTGGCTACGACCTGTTCGGCAAAGAGCTGGCCGCGTTCGTTGAGCAGAAGTACCAGCAGATGCGCAACAAGGACATGGGGCAAGGCGGCGTCATCAACAAAGCAATCAAGGGGCGCTGATGGCAATCGAACGATTTACATGGGCGACGGAGAAGGGCGCGGAAGGGGAGATTACCCAGCGCGTCCGGACCAAAAAGTTCGGCGATGGCTATGAGCAGTCGGTCGAGGATGGACTGAACAATCAGTCGGAATCCTGGCCGGTGACGTTTACCGGTATGGGCGCGCGAATCCTGGAGATCAGGAAGTTCCTCGACAGGCATAAAGGGGCAAAAGGCTTTCTCTGGACGCCGCCCCTCGGCGAGCTTGGTCTCTACAAGTGCAACGGCTACAAGCCAGTGCACCGCGGCGGCCAGGTCTACGCCATCACCGCGACTTTCCAGCAAACCTTTCATCCCTGAGATAACCACCCATGGCACTGATCACGGACATCCAGAAACTGGAGCCCGGCGGCGAGATTCGCCTGTTCGAAATTGACGGTACCGAATACGGCGCCGATTACCTGCGCTTCCACGGTCATGCTATCCCGCACACGCCAGAGGAATTGCTGGCCTACGAGGGCTCAGAAGAGGAACTGCCCGCCAAGTCGATTATCTGGCAGGGCCAGGAGTACGCGGCCTGGCCGGTGCAGATTGAGGGTATCTCCTCGAGCAGCGACGGCACCGCCTCTCGGCCGACTTTCGCTGCCGCCAACGTCAACGGGCGCGTCACGGCGTTGTGCCTGGCCTTCGAGGATATGCTCAAGTTCAAGCTGACTGTCCGCGAGACGCTGGCCCAGTACCTAGACGCCGCCAATTTCCCCGAGGGCAACCCAACCGCCAATCCGACCCAGGAGGCGCTGGAGATCTGGTACATCGACCAGAAAACCAGCGAGGACGGCGAGGCGGTGGTCTGGGAGCTGTCGTCCCCGGGTGAGATCGACAACCATGGACTTCCCGGGCGCCAGATGACGACGTTCTGCCACTGGGCCATGACCAATGGTTACCGAGGGCCGGACTGCGGCTACACCGGCACGGCCATGTTCGACGATGAAGACAACCCCACGGATGATCCGGCCAAGGATCAGTGCAAGGGCTGCCTGTCGTCCTGCAAGTTGCGATTCGGCGAGAACAACGAACTCTCCTTCGGCGGATTCCCCGCCGTCTCCCTGATTGCCCGGAGCTGACCATGCGCAAGCACATTGTTGCAGCCATCCAGGCGCACGCGGCGGCGCAGTACCCGAAAGAGTGCTGCGGACTGCTGCTGGCCGTTGGGCGGGCGCAGAAGTACCTCCCGTGCCAAAACGTCGCCGCGGAGCCGAACGAAGAGTTCCGGCTCGATCCTGAGGACTACGCCGCGGCGGAAGACTTGGGCGAGGTGATCGGCATAGTCCACTCGCACCCGGACGCCACCAGCAGGCCCTCACCGCATGACTTGGCCATGTGTGAGGCCACGGCTTTGCCATGGCACATCCTGTCTTGGCCCGAGGGCGACATGCGCACGATAACTCCCACGGGCAGCACGCCGCTGCTCAAACGGCCGTTCGTACACGCTGCATGGGACTGCTGGCAGGTCTGCGCAGATTGGTATAAGCGGGAATGGGGGATTGAGTTCGAGGCCTTCCAGCGCACTGATGGTTGGTGGGAGAGTGCGGAGAACGCCAGCCTGTATGAGCAACATTACTTGGCAGCCGGCTTTGTGCGCGTTGATCGACCGCAACGCGGTGACATGATCGTAATGCAGGTTGGCCGGACAGTTCATCCGAATCACGCTGGTATTTACCTTGGCACCGATCCGTCACTGCCTGGTGAGGATTCAGGTGTTTTCGGCCCAGGCCCGTTCCTGTTGCACCACCTGTACGGCAGGCCGTCCGAGATCATTGTCTACGGCGGCCCTTGGTCAGATAGAGCTAGGCTGATATTAAGGCAAACCAAATAAATTTTACGTTTTTAATAGATTCGCTTGATGGGCGAGCTTGAATTAGTCACGCTGCTGGATGTTTGAGGTTCATAAATTATTTAGTGTTAGCTTGCTGCTCAGAGCTGTGGGCTGAGTTTGAGTGAGTCGCTTGGCTCGCATCGATACCTTCTTTCGTTGGTGTTCTAGCTAGCATTGCGTAGGCGCCGAGTATTATGGATATTGTAAATATTAGGTAGAAGCCGCCAGCTACAGTGAATAACGCATATTTTCTGATTTTCCTATAGCCCAGCTCACCTAACTTTACTGTTTCCCAAGTTTGCTTCAGCAAGGGGGCGGCCGTGTCTCTAATAGCTTCGCACCCATTCAGTGCGCCGGCATAATCACTATTATTGAAGCAATCTCTGGAGAGTTTTAGAGCGTCCATTAAGTTTGATTCGTGGCCCTTTAAAAGTTTTACATGGTCCGGGTTGAGGCGTAGCTGAATTTTTGACATGTTTTCAATACATTTCGAAAACAGAGATTCAGATTTTTCAATCCATTTTACTTCCAGGTCGTATTCGCTAACATTGGGCCATGTATTTTGTCGTAGGTCCATAAAGGTTTCTTCGTGTTTAGCTAAAACCTGTATCGCGGCGGTGAATGCTGATACCTCTTCTCGTAAGCCATCAATCCAAGCCAATCTGAACTCTGAAACTTTATTTTCTTTCGCGCTAACTAAGTTCACATAGGAGAAGAAGCCAGCTAGAAGCGCAGCAATAATTGCGCCTAAAGCAACATAAACTGTTGGAGGTATAGAGAATAAGTCCATTTATTTAATCCATTCAAATTCTGAGGTGGGAGCGGTAAGGTGGCGCAATGCTATCTTTTCGTCGCGGCGTTGGCCACTGTCATTCCATCCACGCTGGATGCCTGGACAGGTTCCGACAGAGCGTCATTCTTGGTAGTGGCATTTTGGTGCTAAAGTTGCTCTTTTCTCAATGGAACTGAGTATGGCCCTTAGAATCAGGAAGAGCATCAAAATCGCCCCTGGCGTGAAGATCAACCTTAGCAAGAGCGGTATCAGCACCTCTCTGGGCGTGAAGGGTGCAACTGTAAATCTCAGCAAGCGCGGCACTCGCGTCACCACGGGAATTCCTGGAACCGGTATTTCGAGTTCGACGCTTTACAAGTCGAAAGCCGGGAAGGTAGAACCAGCAAATCCACGTGAATACTCGAAGACGGAATGGGTTTTGGCGTGGATCCTGGGGGAAATTCTGGCGATTGTTGGATGGGCCAAGCTTGATGAGGGTGCAAGCATTTTGTGCGCGATGCTGGCAATAGCAATACCGGCCGGCTTGTTCCTTTACTACCGCTCGAAGCGTAGCCTGTGACGCTTTGGTTTAGTTTCAGGGAGTGATCATGCGGATTTTGATAGCGGCGGTAGCGGTGGTGATGCTGGCGGGCTGCGCCTCCACGGCGATTTCAGTGCGAGACGCCAAGCCGGTGCCTGCCGATGAGGTTTACGCCTTCCAATCCAAACCCGGCGTGGATAGCGGGAAAATAACAGTTGTGCGGGACTCCGGCGCAGTCGGGTCGGGTTGCGATATCGTGGTCTACGTCGATGGGCGCAAGGCGGCGAAGATTGGCACCGGCCAGAAGGCCACCTTTTACCTTCCTGCCGGCTCCACGAACCTTGGAACAGGTCTGGCTGGCTCTGGCCTGTGCGCAGGCGCGGCGATTAAAACTATCTCCGCGAATGTCCAGGCCGGCAAAGAAAGTCTGTACAGAATCAGCGGCGATATGTCGGGTTACTACCTTGGCCCCTACGTCGAATACAACTGAAATCGAAAATCATCAAGCCGCCTCCGGGCGGTTTTTTATTGCCCGGAGAAAGCGATGCAGGCATCAGCGATCAACTACCAACCCATGACGACAATTCGCCTGCATGGGCAGCTCCGACAGTTCGGAAAGTCCTTCAGGCTCGCGGTGAAATCGCCGGCGGAGGCGATCAAAGCGCTATGCGTGCAGATACCTGGATTCGAGCGGTTTCTTTCGAATGCCAAGTCGCGCGGCCTTGAGTTCGCGGTGTTTCGCGATAAGCGCAATATCGGGGAGAAGGAGCTGAGCTACAACGGTGCCGGCGACATCCGCATTGCGCCCGTGGTCGTAGGCAGCAAGCGCGGCGGTATTCTTCAGACCATCGTCGGCGCGATCTTGATTGTCGTGGGGGTTATTTTCTCGGCAACTCCGTTCGGCACCCCGTTAATTGGGGCAGGCATCGGCCTTGTCGCCGGCGGCGTCATCCAGATGCTCAGCCCACAGGCCGGAGGCCTCAAGACCAGCGCCGCACCAGAGAACACGCCCGGCTACGCCTTCGGTAGCGCCAAGAACACCACTGCTTCCGGTAACCCGGTCCCGCTTTGCTACGGCAAGCGGCGAGTAGGTGGGGCAATCATCAGTGCTGCCATTTACGCCGAAGACCAGATGTAACCAAGACCTACAGTACCGCAGCCGCCCATGAGGCGGTTTTTTATTGCCTGGAGGAAAGCATGGGCGCAGCACGCGAGATTGATATCCACGGCGCCAAGGGCGGCGAAGATAAACCAAAGACGCCAACGGAAGCCCCGGATAGCTTGCGCTCCGTTGCCATCGCCAAAATTCTGATCGCGGTGGGCGAGGGTGAATTCGAAGGCACGCCCACGGGCAAGGACATTTACCTCGACAACACGCCGCTGCAAGACCCCCAGGGCAACATGAATTTCCCGAACGTGAAGTGGGAGTGGCGCACCGGTGCTGTGGATCAGTCGTACATCCAGGGCATTCCGTCGGTCGAGAACGAGACCACGATCAGCACTGAGTTGCGCAGCGGCACCCCGTGGGTAAGAGCGATCACCAATACGCAGCTTTCGGCTGTGCGCGTTCGCTTCGCCTGGCCGGCGCTCCAGTCGGTGGATGCCGGCGGCAACATCAACGGTTACGCGATCGGCTACAAGGTCGAGCTGGCTACTGATGGCGGCGCTTATCAGGAGGTTCTGAATGAGGCCGTGTCGGGAAAGACCACGAGCCTTTACGAGCGCACCCGTCGGATCGATCTGCCCAAGGCAACCACCGGATGGCTGATGCGCATCACTCGCCTGACGGCCAACCAAAACAACAACAAAATCTCCGACACGATGCAGATTGCCGGCTTCACAGAGGTGATCGACGCCAAGATTCGTTACCCGAATACCGCGCTTCTCTACATCGAATTCTCGGCCGAGCAGTTCCGCAGCATTCCGGCCGTTACCGTTGAGACCAAGCTCAAGAAGATGCAGGTGCCGAGCAACTACGACCCGGTGTCGCGCGCATACTCGGGCGTTTGGGATGGCACCTTCAAGCAAGCCTGGACCGACAACGCTGTCTGGATGACCTACGACATCACCACTGCCGACCGCTTCGGCCTTGGCCGCCGCATAAAGCCGTGGATGGTGGACAAGTGGGAGCTGTATCGGATCTCGCAGTACTGCGACCAGTTGGTGCCGGACGGGAAGGGTGGCCAGGAGCCTCGCTTCATCTGCAACCTGAATCTGCAAAGCAAGTCTGATGCCTGGTCGCTGCTGCGCGATATCTCGGCTATTTACCGTGGCATGACCTACTGGGCTCAGGGCCAAGTCTTCACGCTGGCGGACATGCCGCGCGCGACCGACTTTGACTTCGCTTATACCCGTGCGAACGTCATTGACGGCAGGTTCACCTACTCCAGCGCATCGGAGCGCACCCGCTATACCAGAGCGCTGGTCAGTTACGACAACCCGTTGAACAACTACGACACCGATGTCACGGCGGTGACCGACCAAAAGCTGCAGCGGCGTTACGGCGACAATCCGCTCGAGATCAGCGCAATCGGCTGCACCCGCGAATCCGAGGCTCAGCGCCGCGGTAAGTGGGCGCTGCTCACAAACTCCAAGGATCGGGCGGTCACCTTCAAGGTCGGCCTCGACGGGCGCATTCCGCTGCCTGGCTACGTGATCCCGATCGCGGACGAACTGCTGGCCGGGCGGCCGGTGGGCGGGCGCATCTCGGCTGTGAGCGGCAGGGTCATAACCCTGGACCGCGACACCCAGGCCCAGCCCGGCGACCGGCTCATCCTAAACCTGCCTGATGGCAAGTGTGAGGGGCGGACCGTGCAACTGGTGAGTGGCCGGAAAGTCACGGTGACCGTGGCTTATTCCCTTACGCCCGAAGCTGAACTGGTGTGGGCGCTGGATGCCGACGACTTGGCGATCCCGCTGTATCGGGTCGTGAGCGTGGCCCGGCCAGAGCCTGGCGTGTTCGAGATCTCGGCGGTGCAGTACGACCCAAGCAAGTTCGCGCACATCGACACCGGCGCGCGCCTGGAAGAACGTCCAATCAGCGTTATCCCGGTCACCGTTGTTCCGCCGCCGGCCAGCGTCACGCTGACGTCGAGTTACGCCGTGAACCAGGGTATTGCGATCAGCACCATGAACATCTCGTGGCCTGCTGTTAACGGCGCGGTCGCCTATGACGTGGAGTGGCGCAAGGACAGCGGCAACTGGATCAAGGTACAGCGCACAGGCTCGACGAGTGTCGACGTCACCGGTATTTACTCGGGCGCCTATATGGCCCGTGTGCGGTCGGTGAGCGCCTTCGAAATATCGTCGATCTGGAAGAGCTCGAACCTGACCAATTTGCAAGGCAAGGTCGGCCTGCCGCCGGCGGTATCGTTCCTGCGCACTACCAGCGAGCTCTTCGGGATCAGCATCAAGTGGGGCTTCCCTGCTGGCGCCGAGGACACGCAACGCACCGAACTCTGGTATGGCCCTGCGAACAACTTGCAGGCGGCAACCAAGCTGGCCGACCTGGCCTACCCGCAGGCCGACTACCGCATGCAGCAGCTGCTGGCGGGCGCAACGTTGTTCTTTTGGGCGCGCCTTGTGGACCGCACCGGCAACATAGGTCCGGTCTACCCGGTGGTGAATGGTGTGATGGGCCAGGCCAGTTCGGACGCTGGGCCGATCCTTGAACAGATCAAGGGCCAGATCAACGAAACGTCGCTTGGGAAGACGCTCAACGACCGTATCAACCTTGTCGACGGCAATGGCCCGGGTTCGGTGAACAGCCGAATCAACACGGCCAAGCAGGAACTGGAAGGCCTGATTGATCAGATCGTGGACGCGCTGGAGTACGTTCCCGGCAAGGCCTACGCCTTGAACGACATCGTTCGCGTAGGGCAGCACCTGTACCAGGCAAACGGCCCGGTACCGGCAAACAACCCGCCGCCGAACGCAACCTACTGGACTGACATCGGCACGGTGACGCAGACGGTAAACGCCCTGGTGACGCAGGTTCAGCAGAACTCGGCGACGATCAATCAGCACGGTCAGGACATCAGCGCCCAGGCGTCGCAGTTGAATGCGGTGAGAACGACGGTAAACAATCCAGTCACCGGCGTGAATGCTACGGCCAGCGGCCTGAGCACGCTCAAGACCTCGGTAACCACGCTCGACGGGAAGGTCACCACTACGGCGCAGCGGGTCGACGGCATATATCTGCAGGTCAATCCACCGATGCAGGGCGACGATAGCGCGCTGATGGGTTCCGAAGCGGCCTACGTTGGGGTCTGGTCCACTCAGTCAGCATTGATCGAGGGGGATCTCGTCCAGGGGCAGAAAACCGAGTCCGTCGAGGTGAAGGTGGCGGCGAACGCCGCGGCAGTAGCCGCCGAGCAAACCGCAAGGATCAGCGGCGAGGGCGTGCTCGCCTCCAGCATCGAGACGCTGAAGACCTCGGTGGGTGGTAACACCTTGGCCATTGAGACCAATGCCACGGCCATTCAAACCGTAGACGGCAAGGTCACGGCAAATTGGACTGTGCGGTTGCAGTACGAAGCCGCGACCGGCCTCTACAAGTACGCGGGTATCGGGCTTGGGTTGGAGAACGGGCCGGGCGGCCTGCAGTCGCAGTTCATCATCGACGCCGACCGGTTCGCCATCGGGCAGGCCGGTATCGTGCCGTTCGCGATACAGGGTGGGCAGACGTTCATCAAGGCGGCATTCATCCAAGACGGCACCATCACCAACGCCAAGATCGGAAACTACATCCAGTCCAATAATTACGTTGCAGGCACCAGTGGATGGAAGCTTTTCTTCGACGGTACTTTTGAAATTAACGGTGTCGTACCTGGGCAGGGCCGCTCAATGATGACTAATAGATCTCTACGCTTCTGGGATGTAAATGGAGTTAAGAGAGTTCAGATAGGTGATCTAAGCGAATGACGACAGGGATTAGGATTTGGGGGGCTAATGGGGCTCTCCAGCTTGACGAGAACTCATTCACGGTAAGGGTCGTTTACTCGACCCTAGTGACAAGAAACCCTGAGAGACCAAACTCGACACGGAACGTCTTTATATCAATCCCTGAGGTAACCCTGGAAAGCTACACGGCGGTATGCGTGCCTAACATATCGTTCTCGGGAGACCCGAGTGGGCAGGATGCAAGGAACTCAATGTTCGACGCACAGATTGTGCAGGGCGGGGTCATTGTCTGGTTTGCAAACAGGGCCCTTCCGACGTCAGGCGCATTCGGCGTAGGAACTCAGCGACTATTAGTGATGAGATACCGATGACATACGGTCTAAAGTTCACAAATACATCCGACGTAGTTACTTTGGACTCGGAGTTTTCCAGGCTGGTTATCCTTTATTCAGCAAGGTATAACGCCGGGGCATTCTTTCCAAGCCCGATCACATCTAACGAGCCTCCACTCATCTTTGTTCGGCCCGACAACACCGCATCGTTCCAATACATCAGGCTTATCGGGACACCTGGAAACTGGACAGGGTTCTCAAACGCTCACCCGGCAAACTCGCCAGGAACATACTTTCTGGCGGCCTACGCATCAATGGAAACCGCAACCTACGGGATGCGACTGTGGGATGGAGCGTCAAAGCTTCTTTTTGATAGCGGCACGCCGTGCGCGCAGTTCACTCTGGTGGCGGCTAGTTGGACCCTGATATCTCTCACCAATCCATCGCCAGGGCGTTACACCTATATATTCTCTACGCCTGTAAACTTTTCTTCAGGGGATTACATGATGATTAATAATATCGCCATGGATATTCCAGGACAAGACACATGGTCAAAAGTAACGTGCGGCTGGGACTACCCAAATAATAGGATACTTTTGACTCTATCAAATATCGGCGACTTTAGGAATGATGCGCTATTTCTCAACTTGCTATTCGCTAAGCGAATAAGTTGAAGTTATGGTTTTGGTTTCAGTAGCTGAGTTTTTAGATGGCTGAATTCGCAAGGGTCAGCTTTGGTTTTTAGGAGAGTGTTATGGCTAGACAAGAGATTAACCTTGGTGCAACCCCGACGGGGGTTGGCGGGGATACCACTCGCAGCACTGGCGTAAAAATTAATGCCATGACCACCGAGATTTACACGGCCCTCGGCGCACCGAGCGGACCTATTCCTGCAGGCCTTCCCATTAACAAGGGCGGCACAGGTGTTACTGATGGCCGCGCAATATTCAGCGAAGTAGGCGTTCAGTTGGCATCAGGCCGGTACAACGTCCAAGGTTTGTATATGGGCTGGAATGCTGCCGGGCTGGGGGAGGGGCATTTCATTGTAAACAAAGGCAATGGTGACGGTGGTTTCACTTGGCGTACAGTAAACGGTGCTAATACCCAAACAGGTCCATCAATGACCTACTCATCAGATGGTGTACTAAAAATGCCGACAGTGAGCGCAACAGTCGGCGCTTTCGGCACGCTTAGCGTGACCAATGAGGTCAATGTGGCCTTGCCTGTTCGTGGCATTCGCTGCCGAACCGGAGTTAACGGTGCGTACAGCCCAACGTCTTACAACTTCAACTGGACAGGCTCCAACGTTGACGTCTATATCGATGCCACTTACGTAGGCACCATGACACTGTTCGGCTCTGACTACCGTTTCAAGAAATACATCAAGGATGCGCCAAAAGCCTCCTACCTTGATCGTATCGATGCTTACCGGATCGTCACCTACCAGCGAAAATCTTTCGGCGATGTGTTCAAAGGGGATGACGTCGTTTACCAAGGCCTGATCGCGCATGAGGCGCAGTTGGTGAACCCGCTTGCCGTGACCGGTGAGAAAGACGGTGTAGGCGATGACGGCAGTCCACGGGTTCAGCAGCTCGAGCCAATGGCGCTAATCACCGATTTGATGGGCGCAATCAAGGAGCTGCGCGCGGAGGTCGCTGCGCTGAAGGCTGTTCAGGCATAAGCCTGCCTACTGCAAACGATACCGCGTTGAGCGGTTTTTTTTCGCCTGGAGAAAAGTATGCCGATCACTGAGCAGCAACTGCTTCAGATCCTCCCGAACGCCGGCCGCCAAGCCGGCGTTTTTGTTCCTGCACTGAACACCGCCATGAACCGCTACGGAATCGTGGGCACGGCGCGGGTCGCGGCATTCATCGCCCAAGTCGGGCATGAGTCCGGCCAGCTGCGCTACGTGCGCGAGATCTGGGGCCCCACGGCGCAGCAGCTCACGTACGAAGGTCGTGCCGATCTGGGCAACACTGTGAAGGGGGATGGTTCCAAGTTCCGTGGCCGGGGCCTGATCCAGATCACCGGCCGGGCAAACTACTCGGCGTGCGGCGAAGCCCTGGGCCTGGACCTGGTCAACAATCCGGAACTGCTCGAGCAGCCGCAGCACGCCGCGATGTCGGCTGCCTGGTTCTGGTCAACGCGCGGGCTGAACACGCTGGCGGATCAGGGCGACTTCGCGAAGATCACCCGGCGTATCAACGGCGGGCTCACCGGCCAGGACGATCGACATGCGCTGTACGAAAAGGCGCTGAAGGTGCTGGCGTGACGCCGGTGCAGAAGCTGGCCGGGATGGTGCTGCTGATCCTGGTACTGATGGCGGTATCTGCTGGCACTGCCTGGCAGGCGCAGGGTTGGCGCCTTGGCAAGCAACTCGCCGAGCAGCTCACGGAGCAAGGTGCAGCGCATCAGAAAGACCTTGACGCAATCACCAGTGAGGCCTGGCGTCAGCAGCAGGCCGAGCAAGACATGCGCATGGCCACCGAGCATCAGCTCGCCACCCAGGACCAACAACACACCAAGGAATTATCCGATGCCCAGCGCAACCAGGCTCGCCTGCGTGACCAGCTTGCTACTGCTGATGTCCGGCTGTCAGTCCTCCTTGCCGAGGATCCAACCAGTGGCTGCAACGTGCCTACCGCCCCCGGCGCCGTCGGCGTGGTTCATGCAGCCCGTCGAGCCCAACTTGACCCAGCGCATGCGCAACGAATTATCGCCATCACCGACGATGGGGATAACGGACTGATCGCGTTGCGTGCGTGCCAGGCGTATGTCAGGGCTGTGGCCCACTGAGAACGCTAAGCTCCAGCAGGATTCGCTGATTCTCCCTGAGCAGGTAGTCGCGCTGTTCGGCGACGAGCTTCATGCCCAGGATGGCTGGTTCTGAGCATCGCTCTTTGAGCTCTCCGATCTCGGCCAGCGCCTTCTTCAGGACTGCCTGCGCCTCGGCCTTGCCGGTGGCCAGCGCGTCATTCATCTGGACCAGCCCGGCGATGTTCTTCCGGGCCTTACGCAGCAGCGCCTGAGTTTCGCTGAGTTCGTCCTCTAGCAGAGAGCACTGGTGCTTGTACATTTCCAGGGGCGTAGGGCAGCCAAGCCACGCTGAGGTGTCTTCGTCGATGTGCATGGTGGGTCAATCCGAATGCTGTATGTGCATACAGTAATCGAGATTTTGCCGTTGCACGATTTGAGGTGACGAGAGGTGGTCAGGTCGGTGTCATAAGGACGGCGATGGTCAGCTTGATGAACTCATCGTTATCTTCGATGGCGTGCAGGGCACCGCGCACGTTCTCTGCTACTTCGGAGGAACCGCGCTGCTCCACCCAGTTCGATAGCTCCATAATGGAGGCTTCAAGTGCCAACTGGTTTTCGTAGAGCTTAGAGAGCAGGGAAGGGATCAGGTCTGAATTCGGCATCGGTGTTCCTCCTGGAAGTGAACAAGATAGCAGTTGATGCGATTTAGGTGGTTTGGTGTTCGTCGGCAGGACGCCGGGGAGGGGTAAAAATAGCCTCTATAATAAAAGCGTAACCAGCATTCTACGTGGTCTCCGATGCACAAAATTCGCCTCGGTTGCGTAAGTGAATCTGGCTTTAAGCCGCCGCCTACTTACGCTTCTCTTGCGGATTGCAAATCTGCCGAAGCCGGGTCGATTCCGACCCCGGCTTCCACTCTTAAAGTCGAGTAGATCAATGTGTAGCGGTTTTTTTATTGTCTGCCATTCAACAATGTTTCCGATATCGGTCCTGCCTTGGTTAATGGTGCGAGATGAAGAGTCACCGCTGAACTATCAAGCCGACTAGCTTTGGTTGATCGCCAGCAAATTAACCTTGGTCACCTTGTGACGGCCACGTTGGGGTAGGGATTTTCCTATCCGACCTTCCAGTATTCCTACCCTAGAATCGGGATGATCTGATGGTTGTAATGCTATCAATAAGCCACTATTTGACTAGAGGGGCTAGCTGCTGATCAATCTGCGTCCACAGGTTTTGAGTGAGAGACAAGCGGTCACCAAAGAGCCCCCAAACCTTCCTCCGATTTTGCCCTGTTCCTTATAGGCGGCTAGCCTGCTCTGGATGGACTGTTGCGAAGTACCGACCTTCCTAAGAGATATAATAAATGAACGTCAGGACGATGAATCTTGCTCCACGGTCTGCCACCTTCTTCTCGCTCATTGTCCTAGTAGTTTTTGCTCTGGGCATCGTGGCGGTCATGCAAATGGGCAAGCTTCGAGAATCGGAACAAGATGTGGAGACTAATTGGATGGCGAGCATCCGTGAGATCGGCAAGATGCAGTCAGGTATCTTGCGCCTGCGTCTCGAAAGCATCCGCATCACCGTGACCACCGACGAACAACAGCGTCAAACCCGTATCGCCTCTTTGAGCGGCTATCGCAGCACACTGCATAACACCATCAGCAATTACGAGCCCTTGGTTATTGGGCCGGCAGAGCGTGAGCTCTACCAGCCAGTGGCCAGCGATGTGCAGCAGTATTTCAAGCTGTTGGATGAGCTGGAGCCGTTGCTGCGAAGCGGTGACAACGCCGCAGCCATCGTCCTCATCAATACTCGCATTAGCCCGATGACCAATACACTCCAGGACAAGCTTACAAAGTTAACGGACTTTAACGACGAGGGCGCCAAGCGTGCAGGCCTGGATGCAGCCTCGACATACAGCAACGGAGTATCGCTGGTGATCGGCCTGCTGGCGGTCACCGTGATACTCACCGTAGTGCTAGCTGCGGTGCTGACCCGCAGCATCACGTCTCCCATCAGCGAAGCCCTGGCCGTCGCCGAGCGCATTGCCGGCAGCGACCTGTCCCAGGAGATCGGGATAAGTGGCCGCGATGAGGCCGGTCGCCTGCTGGCCGCCCTTGCGAGAATGCAGAGCAACCTACGAGAAACCATCGCCCGTATCGCCGACTCGTCTACCCAACTAGCTTCGGCCTCGGAAGAAATGACCGCAGTGACCGAGGATGCCAGCCGCGGACTAGTGCGGCAGAACGATGAGGTCAATCAGGCCGCCACTGCAGTGACCGAAATGAGCGCCGCGGTGGACGAGGTGGCACGCAATGCCGAAGCCGCCGCGCAATCTTCCCGCGAGTCTATGGAATTCACCCGCTCGGGTATCGAGAATGTGGCACAGACACTAAAAGCCATCGAAAGCCTGGCCAGCAACGTGTCCAGCACTGGTGAGCAGGTCAAGGCCTTGTCCGGTAGGGCCCAGGACATCAGCAAGGTAGTCGAGGTGATTCGCGCGATTGCCGAGCAGACCAACCTGCTGGCGCTGAACGCGGCCATTGAAGCCGCCCGCGCCGGCGAGCAAGGCCGTGGCTTTGCCGTGGTGGCCGATGAAGTGCGGGCCCTGGCCCACCGCACCCAGCAGTCGACCCAGGAAATCGAACAGATGATCAGCGCGATTCAGGCCGACTCGACCCAGGCGGTGAGCGCCATGAACGTCAGCGCCCAGATGGCCAGCAGCTCAATCTCGGTGGCGCAGAACGCCGACCTTTCGCTCAAGCAGATCGCCGGGACCATCACCCAGATCAACGAGCGCAACCTGCTGATCGCCACCGCCTCAGAAGAGCAGGCGCAGGTGGCCCGCGAAGCCGACCAGAACCTGACCAGCATCCGCGAACTGTCGGTCCAGAGTTCGGCGGGCGCAAGTCAGACCGCCAGCGCCTGCGCTGAGATGGCCAACCTGGCGATTGAGTTGAATCACCTGGTGGCACGGTTCAAGGTATGACATGCGTCATCGTCCTAGCCTCAACTTGCGATGCCAGTTGCACACCCACCCCATCGGAGATGGTGCTGTTCGTGAGTACACTTGGAGAGCTCAAGAACAGTTCCAAAACTCCCAACTGACCCCTTGTAGAATGCGGCCTGCAGCTTGCTCGGTGACTGCGAGTAATGGAACGCCGAAGACAGTCAAGGCCGCAGTCCGCTTGCATTTGTATAGCGGTCTTGAAAACCGGCGGACGTTAATAGCGTCTCCAGGGTTCGAATCCCTGGTTTCCCGCCAAGATTTACACAAAAGCCTCGCGAAAGCGGGGCTTTTGCGTTTCTGGGGTTTGATGCAGCCATCAGCTTGGGGTCTGATCGTTTCTGCATCATTTCAGACAGTTTCCGCAACGCCGCATAATTCACCTTCTGCGAGTCGGTTTGTAGATGAAGACGTAGGCGAACCGGAGGGCGGAGATCATGGCGTCACCTCGCGCTATTGTTCATACCCTTCGCCATATTCCCAGCAGTAGGTTGCCGGCCACGCTCCGCGAGTCGCTCGGTCAACGATGTTGTAGCTCCAACCGCCTTTCGCTGGTGTGGTTTTGATCCAGACGTGCTGTGCGCCGCCGAGATTCCAGTCGCCCTAATCCTTGACGACCTCGACCATGAACTCGCGCACGTCGTGGTGCCCGCGACTCATCACTATGTAGGTGTCACCGCCAATGCTCTCGACAGCGAGCGGATACTTTTCTTCAGGCATGCCCGGCTCCTTGCCACTAAAGCGGCTATCAAATTCATAGATTGGAGCGGTATCTTCACCTCTTCATAAATCGAGGTGAGATGTGGTCGTACACGGAGTTGAATAGCGGTTTTGCTGCGCCTCAAGCGTCGCCGTAGGACACGATGGCCTTGCGATGGAGTGCTGGAAAGGTAACCGCGGACCGAGGCACAGCTGGCGCGGGATTTGAAATAACCGCTATACAAATGTCATCACCGGCCATATAGGTTGTGCTATCGCAAGAACTCAGAGCGCTCGGCCATTGTGCCGGGTTTTTTATTGCGCTCAGTTTGTGCAAGGTCGAAAATAGAGCTTCCGACTATAAACTGGGAGAGCGTCATGGTTTTGCGTGGCATGGCACAGATGCATGTCGACGACTTGGCGGAACGGTTCAAGAAGTTGGTTGTAGGGCAGGCTGGTGAAGCGAATATTCAGTTTGCGTGGGTTGTTTTTTATCAGGGCCGAATGTTCGGGGCTTATTCAACGGCCGAGCTTGCGCTGGAGAAAATAACCGACATCGAGCACTGCATTAGCATCGACGAGGCCCCAGTCCCGCAAGCCTCAGACGACTAAAGTTTTCATTAAGCCCCGCCTGGAACGGGGCTTTTTGCTTTTCGCCGTTCGTCCAGTGTTCGGCACTCACTGCAACCTGCCGACTACCATGTTTAAGCACGGATATTCCGAGCGTTTGAACGGAGAGGCAGCATGGATATTGATAAGAATGCCCCAGGCAATATTTCGCAGCAGGAAGTGACACGCGGCACGGACAATGAAGCGGGTCACGACCCTCGCCGGGATGAACACGAGATCCGGCCGCCTCAGAATGACGATGCCTCCCTCGAAGAGGATATGTCGGATCTGGACGCTGCCGATTCGGTGGCGAGCGAGCATCCCGATAACTGACGAGTTTCATGTCAACGAGCCCGGCCATCGCGTCGGGTTTTTTATTGCTCACGGAAAGGGCGATTCAGCAAAAGGAATTTGCAGATGTTGAAAGAATTCAGATGCGGTAACTGCAAAAGACTTATCGCCCGTACGGAAAGGGTTTACAGAGCTCCAGATCAAATGTTCCCGATGTGGGACCTTGAATCATGTGAAGGCCACGCGCCTCGAGCAATCGCCTTTGAGCGATATGAAAGCGGAAATCTCCGCACCAAATCATTCGACTCAATAGGTGACAAAATGACTGTACGAGTACTCGGCAAACACTTCAAAAACGACCTAAAGTTCAGTGGTAGCGCCAGTCAGGTAGCGACGTTGTTCCCGCCACAAAAAAACGGGAATGGAATTATTTTTATGACATTCGTACCTGGGCCCAAAACACCGTAAGTGTTGGTCTGACTCCACCACCCTATCGCTTTCAATTTACCCTATCGATCATTTATACGGGGGGTGAGGTATTTCAGCCCATCATGATTCCTGCGGGTCTTGGGGTTTATATGCAGTTGAGCGACAGCTACAACATTCCCGTGTATCTGTGCTGGGAGTATCTCAACGCCGACGGCACTGTGGCTCAACTCCCGCTGATGACGGCAGGTCTGTATAAGTGCGGGCCTACCCAGCAATATCGCGCAGCTTAGGTCGCGCAACTTTTCAAGGCCTCACCATCGTGCGGGGCCTTTTCGTTTTCGGCTCCACCACACCCGTTGCTCCCAGCTAGGAGTGCTGTGTGAGCCGATTAAATTCCGCAGGTCACGGCCTGTCGTGTTCCTAACTCCCTGACGGGGAGGAACTGAGATGCCCACCATGCCAGACAAACCAGAGACCTGGGCGATTGCGCTTGCGTGGTTGAGCAAATATTCGCCAATCCTCTATGCGGCTGCGTTGTCCTGCGCCATGGCCGTCCTACAAATCACCTACGGCGGTGGTACGCGGCGCCAAATGATTGTGGAAGGCGCTATCTGCGGCGGGCTGGCCCTGACCATAATCAGTGGGCTTGAGTTCTTCTCGCTACCCCAGAGCATGGCGACATTCGTCGGTGGGTGGCTTGGCTTCCTGGGTGTGGAGAAGATCCGCACCATTGCCGATCGCGTGACGGACTACAAGCTACCAAGCCGCAAGGTTGATTAGTCAGCGCCACGTTTTCGAGTGCGCCAAATCGTGGTGCGGGATTACTACGGCGTATGAGTGGGACTGGTTGATGCGGCGTAGCAAGCGCGCAAGGTCTGTTGATATTGCTCCATCATTACCTCAAGGGAACCAACCCGCTCTGGGTAGTATTTCATTGCCGAGCTGATGTCTGACCTTATATCGTCGACATCCAATTTGATGGGCGTACACCGATCGTTTTCCAACTGACGCACTCTCTCCTCTGAAGTTGCGAGTGTTGCGGCCTGCTTGTTGTACGCCGCTATCCATTGGTTTAGTGAAGTATTGAGGCCATCGTTTGTCTTTTTGAAGTCTTCTACTCGTTCTCTGACATTAATAAGGTCGCTGTCTTGGCGGCCGTAGTGAACCCCAACTGTCGCGATTGTTGATGCCACTCCAAGAGCAAAAGACCAAAATGCGATTGTGAGTTTAGGGCGGAGAGGAACCGCTTGTTTCATTTCACTCATGTGGACTTCCTTGTGATTTGACCACTATCAATACCGTTAACCTTTCACCAGTTCAAGGCGGAGTAGCACACCGATGACGACCATTGCCTACAAAGACGGCGTCATCGAAACGCAGTCGAAGCAGGTGCTTGGTCACCTGCCTGCCATCCTCTGTGATCACTGGATAGGGCCCCCGCACGCTGCGAGAACGTCTCTGCTCTATTAAGTCGGACGACCAAAACTCCCAGGTCATTCAGCACTCCAGGTTTCTTCGGTTGCGTTAAATTCTCGCGATACCTCTTTGTTCTTCCGCACGCCGGCGGCAGGGGGGACGATGAGACCTCACTCGTGTGCGATGTTGTAAATGTGCGACAGAAGCGAGATGTCCCGGTTGTCACGTACCTTCGCGGTACGGCCGTCTCGGTACTGGGCGATGACTTGCGGCGTTACCGCGTCTATGCGGAGCTAAAACCTGCAATACCGTCTACCTTTCAAGGTGGCATTCCCTTCCGGAGAAGACAGTCATGTTTAAATCTCGCTCGCTTGTAGTCACCGTTACCTGCCTTGCGTTGGCCGTAGGCTCAATGACAACCCTGGCCGACCCGGGCAATGGCAAGGGGCAGGGCAATGGGAAAGGCAACGCCGAGGGCGGCCAAGGGCATGGCAACCAAGGCAAGAAGGGGAAGGGCTCCAGCGAAGGTGATTGGGCGCGCGGGCCCAGCATTGACAGAGGTGGTGTACTGGGCGTGCTCGGTGGCTACCGTGACTATTGGCGGCCAGGCCCTTCGCTGCCACCCGGAATACAAAAGAATCTAGCCAGAGGAAAACCGCTTCCTCCAGGCATTGCCAAGAAGCTGGATGGCCGGCTGCTGGGCAGGCTGCCCCATTACGACGGCTATGAATGGCAGCAGGCGGGCACTGATCTGATTCTTGTCGCAATTGCTTCCGGCATTATTTACGAAGTTCTCAACGGAGCCTTTGATTGAGGGGCTTACGGTTCAATGCTCAAATCCAACACAGTCAATAGCTCGCAAGGAATCAGATTGGGTCAGTGACATCTCGGCCAGAGGGTCAATTCGGCATCAGCGCCGACAAGCGGGGCCACCTGCCGAGAACCTCGTTAAACACGGCTTTGCCTAGGCATTGTAAAATTTTTTATCTCCCCTCTTGAAATTTTTCCCGTCGCACATAAATTTTTATCACGCGACGCCGAATGCGGGTCGCGCACTTAATCACTTGGATTTAATCAGGAGATTTAGAGATGGCTACTACCCTTTCGTTGGCCCCGCTGTTCCGTCAATCTGTGGGCTTCGATCGTTTCAATGACCTGTTTGAGTCGGCGCTTCGCAGCGAGGCTCCGAATACCTATCCGCCTCACAATGTGGAAAAGCATGGTGATGACGAATACCGTATTGTCATCGCAGTAGCTGGGCTCACTGAAGCGGATCTGGATATCCAGGTCGAGAAGGGGGTTTTAACAGTCGTTGGCGACAAGCGTGAAACCGGGAAAGAAGTAACTTATCTGCACCAGGGCATCGCGCAACGAGCATTCCGATTGTCGTTCCGGTTGGCGGACCACATTGAGGTTCGCGGTGCTTCGATGAGCAATGGACTGTTGAGCATTGACTTGCTGCGCGTGATTCCTGAAGAAGCCAAACCGAAAAAAATCGCTATCGGTGGCGAAGCTACGCCCGAGCTGCGTCAGGTTGGCTTGCAGTAAGTTGGCGGTAAAAAAGGCGCTCTTAGTAGCGCCTTTTTTTGTGGCGCTGGAGTGAAGGCTTAGCCCTATGTACAGAGCCTGCAAACCTCTGGAGCCGTTTCCTTGACAGGCACGTCCCAACACCCGGCAAGCGCTGCACCTGCCGGGTATGCCGAGCGTTTAAGGCATCAACACCGAGTCGACAACGTGGATCACACCGTTGGACTGCATCACGTCTGCGATGCTGATACCGGCTTTGCCGCCCTTGGCATCGACCACCCACAGTTTGCCGTCGTGCAGTTTGATATTCAGCGACTCGCCTTGAACGGTTTTCAGCACAACGGTGCCTCCGTTCTTTTTGGCGTCGGCCATCAGCTGTGCCGATGTGTGAGTGCCAGGCACAACATGGTAGGTGAGGATTTTAGTCAGGTCGGCCTTGTGTTCAGGCTTGACCAGTGTGTCGACGGTACCTGCCGGCAGTTTGGCAAAGGCTTCGTTTGTCGGGGCGAATACGGTGAAGGGGCCTTTGCTGTTGAGGGTATCAACCAGCCCGGCGGCCTTGACTGCGGCAACGAGTGTTGTGTGGTCCTTAGAGTTGACCGCGTTTTCTACGATGGTTTTACTGGGGTACATCGCTGCGCCTCCGACCATCACGGTGTCGGCGGCAACGCTGAGCGTTGCGGTGACGGAGAGAATCGTGAAGCAGGCAGCTGCAGCAAGTTTTTTGTAAAAAGCGTGCATGATGTATCTC
Source organism: Pseudomonas fluorescens (assembly GCF_900215245.1). Taxonomy (GTDB): domain Bacteria; phylum Pseudomonadota; class Gammaproteobacteria; order Pseudomonadales; family Pseudomonadaceae; genus Aquipseudomonas; species Aquipseudomonas fluorescens. The sequence goes on along the minus strand of NZ_LT907842.1, from coordinate 6,084,117 downwards.
CTTGGCTCTTATGCCCTCCGAGTGAGGGTATTGAATCTACGAGCCAACGATCAAAGTGGATGCACCCCGTCCTGAAATAATTGTTCAAGCACTGCGCGGGCCTGCCCAGACCCGTGTTGCTGCCAACGATGTGCGATCCACACGGGCATGTGGCCTGGGCGCGCGTAACAAAAAACGCCTTCTATTTGCCTGGCTCAACCGGGTAAGTGCAGCCCATACCTCACCTCTGCCAGTGCTGCGCCGCCGCGCTGAAGCGTGCGCTCACTGCCTGTTTCCTCCACGCACCCGGCCCTGCGATAAAATCGGATAGCCCTGTCATTTTCGGTCAAGACCCAAAGCGTCAGGCGCTGATACCCCTGCTCAATCAAGCACTGCAAGCCTGCTTTCCACAAGGCCCGCCCGACGCCGGTTTGCCAATGGCTGGCTAGCACATAGATGGCCATGACCTCGCCTGTGTTGCCTTCAGTGGCATCTTCGTCACGGCTGGCGCCGACGGATACCCAGCCGACGACCTGCTGGTTCAGTTCCGCGACCCATACGTTTGACTCGTCTGATTCAATCGAGCGAGCCCAGGATGATTCGCGCTGAGCCAGCGTTGCGTCCAGCGCGTTCAAATAGTCGGCAGGCATCAGGTCACGATACGCGTCCTGCCAACTGCTGATGTGCACCTGAGCAATGGCCTGTGCGTCGCGGGGTAATGCTTTACGAATCATTGATGAACTCCGTGTTCGAGCACTGAATGCTCTGCGGTCATTCCTGTAAGCCCGTCGCTGGCGAAACGCGTGGTGTTGACTTGGTCCAACCTGAAAGCACCCACGTAGTCCAGCACAAATTTCTGTCAGTTCGGTTACTCCAGACGCACGCTGAGCGCGCTTATGGCTCCGTCGTTGCGATAAGCAAGCCGTCTAGATCAATGGTTGTAACGCAATTGAGGGTTGCCACAGGGAATTTTGGCCGCTAACCTGAAAATGTATGAATTGTTACGAATAGTTTCGTGCGTGACCTGTTTCGGGTTGCGCGACTTCAGGATGAGGAACGAAAAATGTTTTCACACGAAGGTCCCGCACTAGAGCTGTTGCTGTTCATTTTTGGCTTGGCAGGCCTGCTTTTGGTCGTTTGGTTTTTTCACCATCGATACGAGCGAAAGAACGGGAAAGGCGTAAAAAAACAACAAAATCGTAACGAAAGTCGCTCTGCGTAGGCGGTTGCTTACGATCAGATCAGATCAAATCAGATCGGGCCGGAGCAGTGGCGGCTTCCATCATGAGAAGCGGCCAGGCTCCGAGCCGGGTGCGGACTGGCCGCAAGCGATACTTGAATACGCCGTGTCCGGTGTTCCAGCGAGCAAAATATGCTTAGGCCTGACGGCTACGACGACAGCGCCGGTAAACACGTGCAGTGGGTGCATGATGCGAAGGTGATTTCAGCGCCTATAGCCACGGTTCACCGGACAAAGAAAAGCCCACGATGGGGGCGCGGGCTTAAAAGGTGTTCACTTAGGAGCTGGATTAAGCCTAGGCGCTCAACTGTGAAAACCCCGTGAAATAAAAGTGCCGGTTATGTCTTTTACCGCCGACTGTTTGCTCGCGTACTGTGCGGGTTTCCTATCCCACCTATGCAACGGTGTTTTCATGTCAGATGAAGCTCGGCTTGTCGTGATTATCCAGACCTAGCCCGGTAAAGGTTCGCAGCAGTTGGCCGCATTCGAAGGGCTGGCGCCCAAGGTCAGGGCCGAGCATGGCTGCCTGCAATATGATGTGCACCCGGTTGCGGGCAACCCGGACCATTTTGTCCTGATCGAAACGTGGGCCTCCCAGGATGCACTGGATGCCCATCACCTGGCAGCCCATAGGGTGGAAGCGGCCAGGCACAATCCCTCGTTTCGTGCCGGGCCGGCTACCGTTCTGGTTTTAGACGACGCGGTCCTGTCTGCATAAGGCGGCGTTCAGAGCAGCACCCGGCGCAACCGGCCACTCAACGGCACCACCGTGTTGTCGGGTGTGGGGATCCGCCGGCCGGCCAGCCCCATGCCTTCGCTCACTAACACCGCGCCGTGCACCCTGCACAGGTTGGACGGCGTATCCAGCCCGCGTGCCAATACTTCGACCGGCCCGGTGTGCAGGTTGCAGCGCAGCAATCGCCCACTGAAGCGAGTAAAGCCGCCATGCAAAGGCTCACCGCTCCAGTCCGACGGCAAGGGTTGTTGCAGGTGGTTACATAGCTCCAGCACCAGCAGGTTGCCCTGTGGGCACAGCGCCAGGCCCGTGGGCCATTGCAGGCCGCGTATCACCACCTCAATCTGCCCGCTGGCCGGGTGCACTCGCACCACTTGGCCTGCGAAGTCGGCAAAGTCGATGCCCTTGCGTGCCGGGTCGCCGTGCAGCTCCCCGGAGAACAGGCTGATCAGCACCGCGTCTGTCTGCGGTTCATACACCAGGGTCACGGGGACGGCTTCCTGGCCCATGTCCAGTTCGGGCAGTTGCACCAGCACCTGCTCGTCCTGGCCGTCGCGAAATTCCACCAGTTGGTTGGTATCGGGCTTGACCGCCAGCCAACTGTCGCGGGTCGGGTGATAACACAGCGCATTCAAATTGCCACGGCTGTGAAACACCGGCTCGGGCGGGCTGTATTGCAGGTCGAGCAGTTTCGAGCCGCCGACATAATCGGTCTGGCTGGCCAGGCAACGGCCGCCGCCACAGGCGATGTCCGACAAGCCCATGATTTCATCACGCAGCATGCGCGCCTGCATATTCATGGCGCGAAAGCCTTGTGCGAGGGGCTCGCTGGGCAGGTAGGCACCGGGCTGCAACGGGTCGGGACGCAGCCGACTGACGCGGCCGCTGAACGGCTGGTCGGCCAGGCCTGAGCCGGCCTCGGCCACTAGCAGGCTGCCATCGGCTTGCTCGCACACCCCGCGAGGGTTGAGCAGGTTCTCGGCAATCAGTGTGCTTGGGCGCAGGTTTTCGATGGGCTGCGCCGGGATATGCAGGGTCATGGGCGTTGCTCCTATTGCGGCGGCTGCCACGGGCTGCCGGTGAGATAGGCGCGCAGCAGCGCCCGTTGGGCCGGCGACATCGAACGCACCACCGGCATGAACAGTGTGGTGCCTTTGTAGGCGTCCGAAGTGCGCGCGAGAATCGCGTTCTTCGCGCCCATGATCGCGTCGGGTTGGTTCAGCGGGATGTAGCGCGACATGGCGGGGAAGGCCAGGTAGTGAAAGCGCAGCACGTTCGGGTACATCTGCTGCCAGGTGATGATGCTGCCCTTGGGAATGCCAAAGTCGGTCTGGGCATATTTGCGGAAGTTGGTGAAGAAGGCGCCGTCGTCCACGCCGTTGGCGGTGCAGGTCAGCGCGACAAAACCTGCCTGGCTGGCGCTGCCGGATTTGAGGCTGACCGGAAAACTCACCGTCTGTTGGCCGGCATTGACGGTCAGTGACGTCGGAAAGTTGAGGAAGTCGGTGTATTGCTTTTGATCATAAACCCCAGGTGCGCTGGCCCCCAGGCTGACCTGGGTGGCGTTGGGCACCGGCCCGCCCAGGTAGCTGACCTGTAAGGTGATGGTCAGGCCGTTGGGGTAATCCTCCAGGTACACATTGCGCTGATCGGCGTAGACCCGATAGGTCGATTCGGTCGCGTTGAGTTTTTGACCGTTCACCGGGTTGGGGGCGGTGATGTTCAACGCGCTGGTCTTGACGGCTTGCTGCTGGCTGGTATTGAGCGTCACGTCGACGATGCCGCCGTACACGTAGTAATTGACCAACGGGCTGGCGGTTGGGTTGAGGGTCATCAACGCGGCAGCGCCGGCCGAAATCGTCACCGGCCCGTAATTCGCATTCGGCCCGATCGGGCTGGTGATGTCATCCCGCACGGCCCGGAAGGTTTGCTTGGGGATGACGTTGACCATATCGAGGCTCAGCAAACCATTGTTGCCCAGGGCCGCATAGGCGGCATTGCCCGTGACCTGGTTGACCAGTTGCCGACCCGGCTGGCAGCCCAGCGGCTCGCCGGCGAACGCCGGAGCGAGGGTGCCGATCACGCGGCCGATGCTCGGGTTGGGTGTGTATTTGCCCGCCGCATAATCGGCGTCCAGTTGCGCGGTGGTCATCTGCGGGCACATCTCGAACATCACGAAGCGCAGCACAATCCCGGTCGCGCCGGGGGCCTGGATAATCGCCTTGAGGCCGCTGCTGTTTTTGTTCCAGCTGACAATGCTGCTCAATGGGAAAGTCAGCTGGAACGTGCCGCTTGCATGGAACGAGCCCGGCGCGTCCATCTTCGCCGGGTCGAGCACGCGGCCGGTCACGTCGAAACTGCTGCACACCGCATTGCAGCGGATCAGCAACTGGATATTGTCACCGCTGCCGATTTGCAGGCCGCCGACGAATATCTGTGTGGTGGTCGACGCGCTGGGGTCGAGGTCGACCATCATCGGGCCGGACACCGGGCCTTGTCCGGTAACCGGGTCCACTGAGCCCAGCAGGTACACGGGCTGGCCGACCTGGTCGCCGGTGGTGCTGATGTTGCCCGGCGCACCTTGGGAACTGATCAAGGCGTTCTGCATGTCCACCACATGCTGGCCATAGTGGTTCCAGCCGCCCGCGGTGTAGTAGTTGCCGGCCGGCGCGTTGATCATGTTGTTCAACTGGTCATCGGTATACGACTGCGCACCCGGCGCGAGGGTCGAGGTGGTCAGGTCGAACAGCGGCCAGTTCGGGTTGCCGTTGAAGGGAATGGTCGGTGAGTTGTTCGGCAAACTCACGTCCGTGCGGATGCCGCCCCAGAAATTCAGTCGTGGTCCGTTGAGGATGCTCATGGTCTATTCCTTGTCCGTGGCGTGTGGGGTGACAGGCGGATTGGCGAATTTGAACAGGTAGGAGAAGTCGGATTTGAACGGGCTCTTCACCGGTGTCGCCATGGAGTGGCAGTTCATGCAACTGCTGTTGGGCTGGATATAGCTTTCCATGGTCACGTTGGCCGACAGCGCCGGTGTCGGTTGGCCCAGCGGGTTACTCGGGTTGTTCGGCATCAGTGGGCGCTGGGTGGTGATGAGCTGGTAGTACTTCAACACGCTGCGCTGCAGGTCGGGGTTGGCCTGGTAATTGGCGTTCACCCAGCGTGTGGCATCGGCGATGGGTGTCACGCGGTTCAGCGGGTTCGGCGTCTGGAACGTGGTGCCGGGTGTGGGTACGCAGACCAACTGCGTGCCCTGGGTTTGCCAGTTGCACGGTGACTGGTTGAGCGTCGCAGCCGGCGCGAGTGGGTTGTAGTAGGAATAGGCGGTGCCGGCGACAGGCTGGTCGACCCACTGGCCGTTGACCTTGGCCTTGGGCGGCACGTTTTCGATTTGCTCGAAGGTCGACCAGATCCACTGCGGGTAGCCATTGACCTTGGTGATGATATGCAGGCCCACCAACCCCAGGTAAGCCTCGGTCACGCCGGTGCGTTGGCCCTGGTTATTGAAGGTGGCCACGCGCGCGAACTGCGTCAGGTAATGGCTGGCGTTGTCCTTGGGCGTAAGGATGCGCCAGCTCGATTTGATCTCGATGACCCCATTGGGGAAGCTGATGTTGCTGGCTTTGGACACCACGTTGGCGTTGTAGTAATTGTTGCCCACGATGTAGTTATAGGAAGCCTGGTTGGCCGAGATGTCGTAGTAGGTCGGGTTACCCGCCTGATCGATCAACCAGCCACCGACCGCCTGGTCGACGGCGTTGACCAGCGAACTGTTCTTCAGCGCGGCGATGTTGATGATGCCCAGGCTGCGGGCGGTCAGCGGGCTGTTCCAGGGCCCCGGGTTGGCGGCTCCCGGCAGGAAGATTTCGCTGACCGTCTTGTAGGTCTGCCACACCGTGTAGCCGGCGTCGCCCGGTTGTTTGTTGCAGTTGGGCGTGCCGCGTTGCCCGTCCTGGGCAGGCCAGTTCAAGGCGATAAACATCTGCCAGCTGTATTGATCGAACTGGTCCTGCGGCGCATTGGCGGCGGGTGCGCTGCTGGGCGGCTGGCAATTGAGCTGCGTGGCCTGCGTCGACGGCTGAGGCGCTTCCCGCGCTTGGGCCGACAGGCTGACCAGCGCAAATACCATCACACTGAATAACGTTTTCATGGCGATCCGTCCTTGTGGGTCAGGGTTTGCGCTGCATGAGCTGGTTCCACTGCGCCTTGCGGCCGTTGCTTTGCGACGCCGGCGGATCGAACAGCTGGCAAGGCGGCGGGTTCGACGGGCACATCGCGGCCACTTGGTCCCAGGTCTGTTTCGGGTCGGGCCTGGCGATACGGAAGTTCGTGTAGTTCTGGCTCACGATGGGCGCATTCGCGACGCTGGCGTCCCCCGAAAAGAAGAATGACTGGGGCAAACGGTAGGGCGGCGACCCCGACTGTTGTGTGTTGAAGGCATACCCGAACAGGATCGGCCCCGCCGGTGATTGCAGGTCCAACGCATACGCCTGCACGCTGCCGTTGAGGTTTTTGCTGCGCGCGGCGCTGTACGGCAAGTGTTCGATAAAGCTTTGGCGTGGCGGATGATTCATCGGTGAAAACATGCAGCAGGCCGGCATGTCCTTCGGGCGGTCCTGCGGGTAAGTCAGGAAGTACGCCTTGTTGCCCAGGGACACGAACGAGCAGCTGTAGTTGTTGTTCTTGATCGGGAAGATCGGGAGGCAGTACTTCTCGTAGTGCTCCATCATCGCGCCGAAGCCGTCGCCGTCCGCCGGGATGTAGCCGGTGTCGTAGTAGCTGGTGCCCTTGGACACCGTGTAATCCGCAGGCGTGAGGGTGGAAGGCGGATTGCTGTAGGGCGGCGGGTTTTTCTCGTAGTTGTTCATTACCCGGTACATCGTCCAGTCGCTGATCCATTGCGCTGGGAAAAACGGATCGGACGGGTCGCCGGGTGCGCGTTTGGCAATGCAGTTGCCATTCTGTTGATTACAGCCCTCGCTGTTGTGCACCCCGTTGGTGAAGTACACGGCGCCGCTGTCGCCTGCGGCAAATGCGCCGGGGCTGAGCAGCACAATCAGCAGCAACAGTCGGTTCAAAAGGTGGCTATTCATATGACACTCCTGTGGGAGCCGGGTGCTTGGTTCGCTACCCGGCGGTCCTGTGTGCGGCTTAGTCGTAGTCGCTCATGCTGAGTGGGACGGGCGGGTAATTGCGTTTCACCAGGGCTTGCGCCCACAGCTCCAGCACCGCGCGACGGCTTTGCGGCATGTCCCGCGTGATAGGCATCGCCAGGGTGCTTTGTTCCTGGTATTCCTTGCTGATCAACACAATCAATTGGTCGACGGCGCCCTCGATGCGCGTCAACGAGTTGAGCGGCATGAACTTGCTCATGATCGGGTACAGGTAATAGTACGGCTGCAGGATGAACGGGTAGATGAAGGTCTCCCAGATCACGCTGCCCGCGTCCTTGTTCATATAAATGCGGTTCCACGCATTGACGAAATCCTGCTGCAGCTGTGGCTCCAACGGCAGTACGCGCAGCGGTGCGAGGAAGTCGGTGAAGGCCGTCGGCAGCGGGAAGCTGAACGGAATGGTGGGGGCCTGCTGACCCTCCTGCAGGAAAAAACGCAAGGTGGGGAAACCCGGTGCCACGCCCGTGACGGTCAGGTTGGCGATGCCATTGGCGTCGGTCTGAATCTTGGTCAGGCTGTAGTGCACCGCACTGTTCAGCGGGTCCTGCAACGTGCCCTGCATGGCAATCGGGTTGGCGAACTTAAGCGTCGGGCTCAAGGCGACAGCGGCGGGTGTCGGTAGAAATGCCTGATAGGTCACCGGCGTCATTTGATCCGCTGCCACCGCGAGCCGCGTGGCCATCAGCTGGCGACCGGTGCCCTCGGTTACCTGGCTGAGCAGCGTCGATGCGCCCGTGAATTGCGGCAGGTTCGCGCTGTTATTGGCCGGGTTTTGCGGGTCATTGTTGAACAGCGTGAAGTTGGCCGGGTTGCTGAATGCCAAGTAATAATCGGTGGTGCACAGCATGTAGGCATTGCCGTATTCCGCCACCCACAACGTGGTGCCGGCCGGGGCGGGCAGGCCATCGTATTGCACCATGACCTGCAGCGTCCGGGTGTCGCCCACGTCGATAAAGCTGGCGCTTTCGACCACTTCGGCGGTCCACATCTGCTGGGTCGCGGCAGTGACGGCGGCGGCGCCTTGCAGTTGCAGTTCCAGGGTGCCGGTTTGCAGTTGCGTCTGTGCTTGCGCCGTCAGCGTCAGGTCGAGGATGCCGGAGCGTTTGTCGAACGCCGCCTGTTGATAGTCGTCATAACCGAAGCTGGCCAGCGGGTTGAATTGCCCATTCTGGCGAATGCCAATCTGGTAGTTGCCCGCCTGGTACTTGGCGGCTACCGGAATGGCCGCGGTTTTGTCGATCGGATAGAACGGGAAGGCGTTGCTCAGGTCCAGCGACAAGGTCGCGCCATGGGCCTGGGCCGAGATCACGCCCAGTTGCGCCGGTGTCGATTGCGCCGGCGTGGTTTTGTAGATGGGCACGGGGCTGGCGGGCACCAGGCGTCTGCCGGCAGGGGCGGTGGGGAATTCGTCTTCGAACCACAGGCCCAGGGTGCCCACGGTGCGGCTATAGGCGGGGTTGAAGAAAATATCGCTGACGTTGTCCAGCCCCTGCTGATACATGGCCTGCACCTTGGCCTGGGCTGCCGCACTGGAGCTGTGGGTGTCGATGGGCGGGTAATTGTTGAGGATGCCGTTCTTGTCGTAGCAGGTCAGGTAGGTGGAAAAGCGGAACATCAGGCCCTTGGCATTTTGTTGCGCCATTTGCGTTTGCAGGTTTTGCAGCAAGGCCGAGTTGCCGATCACCCACTCCAGGTTTTCCTTCGGGAAACAGGTTTGCCAGGTGGTGGTGACATAGGCCAGGCCGCCCAGGTTGGCCCAGTTGAAGTTCAGGAAGCGGTCGAGCATGCGGAACTGGCGGTTGAGCGTCAGGCCGCACTGCGCATTGCCCAGCACCAGCTTGTCGAAATACAGCGCGGTGAAGGTGTTCTGCCAAGGGCTCACATCCACGAAGCGTGCCGGGGAGCTTGGGGCGCCGCCGAAGGGGTTGCCGAGCAACTGGAAGCTCTGGTTGATCAGCGGGTCCTGGCTCACATAGCCACCGTCGGGCAACTCACCGCCGGTGACCACCGATTGGGTCTGGTTGTAGCTGACGGTGCCGCACGCGTTGTCGCCGAACAGGTTCCATTCGCCGGGGATCATCGGTGTGCTCAACTGCCCGGCATTGCCGGGCACCTGCATGACGTACGCCGGTACGCTGGCGGGTGACAGCGGCGCGATGGTCCACGGCAGCAAGGTGCTGACGGCGTTTTCCGGGGTGATGTTGAAGGCCTTCAAAAATGGCCAGTTCATCTGCATTTTCACCGCATCGTAGAGCGGGTACATGTCGTTGTTGTTGGCGGTCGGCGGGTTCCAGAACATATGGCCGCCCAGGTAGATACGCGGGAAATTCAAGACGCTCATGTGAGGCTCCTTAGCGTTGCCACTGGGCGCGTTTGAGCGACCAGACAAAGTCCAGTTTGTGGTAGCCGACGAAGTCGGAGGCCGGCAGTTCAGCCGTGGGGTACACGATGCCGCCCTGTTGTTTGAGGGCGAAATTGAAGTAGCCTTTTTTCGCTGAATACGCGGCAGTGCTGTGGCAGGCGAAACACGAAGACTCGCTCTGGAACGCCGACTCCAGCTGGGAGTTGGCGAGCAACGTCGGCACGGTATTGGACTGCACGCCGATCAACTCGTACTGCGCCAGGGCCGGGAAGTTGGCCTGAAACGTCGTGTTCACCGGCTGCGCCGCCTTTGTCGGCCCGGTGCTGTTGGTCATCGGCGTTGCAGGCGTCGCGTTGTTCACCGTGTACTTGCTGTTGTTGCGGTTTTCGAAGGTGGTCCACACCCAGTCGGGGTTCAGTTTGTTGATCACATGCAAACCGCTGAGCGCGGCGTAGCCGACCCGGTATTGGCCGTCCTGCTGATAGTAGGCCTGGGCGATGTAGTAGCCATCCTTGACCAGTTGCTGCTGATAAGTCGGGTCGTTGCCGATCCACAGCCAGGCGGCCTTCAACTCCCAGGCGGTGGAGGGGAATGCCAGGTCGCTGGTCAGCGCGGCCTGGCCATTCACGTTGTAGACGTTCTGCTGCACGATGTAGTTGAAGGTGTCCTGGCCCATCAACAGTTGAAAACGCACCGGCTGGCCTTTTTGCGCCGCCGGCACCTGGCCGCCCATCTGCAGGATCAACCCGTCCACTTGCTGCGTGGCATTGAGGTTGTGAAACATCCGGTTGAGGTTCATGCCGAGTTTTTGTGCCTGTGCAATCACGTCGTTCGGCAGGGGCTCGCGCTCGGCATACGGCAGGGGCTGGGCGCCATCGCTCAGGTAGACCTGATCCGAAGGCTTCATGGTCTCCCAGACCCGATCCGGGCTTTGCGCGGAGACGGTCTGGTTCAGGCAGGCAAACCAGTTCCAGGCGAGCGTGTCGCGGCTTTGCACGAAGGCCGCGCGGGTCTTGTCGAGGTTGCCTCCAAACTGCAGGAACTGGGTGCAGTCGAAAGGGGTGGCGTCTTGGGCATGGGCCAATCCGGCCAGTGCACTCAGGACAGTTATAGATAAGGCTCGCCGCATGGAAACTCCTTGGCTGTGGCCAGTTCGAGGTGGGGGCGCCCCAGGAAATGTTCCAGGAGCAGTTGCTTCACTGCCGTCGCCGCCAGGTGTTGCGGCAACGCCAGTGCGCAATTGGTGATCAGCAGCGGGCCGGTCTGTGCGCTGCTGGGTAAGCGACCGTGGCTGCCGCGTACCAGGGCGGTGTCCAGGGGTATGAGGTCCATGTAGTAGCGAAAGCCGAGCTTTTTTTGCAGCAGGCGGCGCGCCACTTTCAGTCTGGGGAAACGAATCGCCGGGTCGATAAACAGCTCGACCGGGTCGTAACCGGGCTTGCGGTGGATGTCCACGGTGCGCGCGAAATCCGGTGCTTTGCGATCGTCCAGCCAGTAGTAGTAATCGAACCAGAAACCGGCGGCGGCCACGGCCACCAACTCGCCGCTGCGCGGGTGGTCCAGCTGCCAGGCGCGTTGTTCGGCCTTGTCCAGCACCTGCTCGATGCCGGGCTGGCGTTGCAGCAAGGCCTTGACCCGCGGGATGTCCTGCGCCTGCTTCACGTAGACATGCGCGACCTGATGGTCGGCCACGGCAAACGCCGCGCTGGCGCCGGGGTCGAGCAATTCCCAGCTCAGGGACTGGCGCACCTGCAACAGGCCTTCGGCGCGCAATACACGGTTGATCGACAGCGACTGCTCGACGGCCTCAATGCCATATTCAGACAGCAGCATCACCGCCGCGCCTTGCGCTTGGGCGAAGGTCAGCAGGCGCCCCACTTGCATGTCGATGGCCCGCACTTCATCAGCAATCGACGGGTGATCGGGCCCCAAGCGCTGCAAGCTGTAATCGAGGTGCGGCAAGTAGATCAACTGCAGGTGGGGCCGGTTGATCTGGAACTCGGCCATCGCGCAATCGACGATCCAGCGGCTCGAAGCAATACCTGCCGCCGGGCCCCAGAACCCTGGAAACGGAAACTCGCCAATCTGCCGTTCGATCTGTTCGTGCAGCCCGGGCGGCGACGAATACAGGCCGAATTGTTTGCGACCATCCGCCGGGTAGTGCGGGCGCGGGGTGATTGCGGCGTCCACGTCGGCGTACATGTTGTACCACCAGAACAACTGGCTGCAGCGAAAGCCCGGAAGCTCACGCTTGAGCGTGTGCCAGACCTTTTCACCCTGGATCAGCGCATTGGGTTGCAGCCAGAAACGCACTTCGGCCTGGTCGCGAAAGTACCAGCCATTGCCGACGATGCCGTGCTGCGAGGGCGGTGCGCCGGTGAGGATCGAAGCCTGGACCGTTGAGGTGACGGCAGGGAACACCGGTTGCAAGTGGGCCATCTGGGCGGTCTTGAGCAGCGCATTGATGTGCGGCGTTGCCTCACCCAGCAGCGACGGCGTCAGCCCGACCACATTGATCAGCAGCAGCGGTTGCTCAGAGCGCATGGGCGTAGGCCTCGTGCATCAGCGCGAGCAGCAGGTTGCGCTGGCGCAGTTGCTCCTCGACCCAGCGCAACTCGGCGGCGATCCCTTCCAGTTGCGCCCGCTCGGTGGTGGGCCGCAGTTGCGCGGGCAACACACCCCAGCTGTAGGTTTCCACTTCGAGCACCGGGCGGAAGTCGCCATGGGCCGCCAGGTAATCGAACGTCTGTGCCAACGCGGCCTGGCTGCCGCTGAGTTCAGGCAACAGCAAGTGTTCGCTGAACAGCGGGATATGGAAATGAATACGCAGTTCGCGCAACCCGTTGCAGTCAGCGAGCGCGGCCGGCAGGTCCGGCCAGCTGATGACGCGGCCGTAGGGGTCGAGGGCTTTTACCTGATGCAGGTAGGTGGTTTCGGTGAAGGTGCTCAGGGTGTTGAGCACGTGTTCGCGGCGCAGTGCGTCCTGAGTCGGCAGGCGACAGATCATCGCGTTGGACAGCTGGATCTTGCCCACGGGCACCTGGGCTTGACGCAGCCTGGCCAGCGATTGGTAGCAGTCCTCGAACATCACCGCCTGGTGGCACACGTCAAAACACAGGGCCAGGTAAGCATGGTTCGGGTCCAGGCGCTGCCGGCGCTGGAAGAACGCGATGGCCTGCGCGGTGTTCTCCAGCACGCAATCGGGCTCCATCTCCAGACAGAACACGATCTGCTTGCCGGTTTCCCGGTGCAGGCTGGCGAGTGCGGCAGTGAGCTGGTTGAGGTGCTCGTCGGCGCGTGCCTGCATTGGCGCGGTCCACGTGGCGGCATAACCCAGCGGCACCGTGGAAATCACCCCGTGGTGGCAGTCGGCCGGCAAGGCCTGCGCAAGGATGCGCGCCAGGTTCAGGCTGTAGTCCAGCCGCTGCGGGTCGGCCCAGTTGGGTAGATACACCGCGGCTTTCACCGCGCCCTGATGGAATTCGCCATAGGGAAAACCGTTCAGCGACGTCAGGCGCAAGCCGGTGCGATCGAGCAACTCCAGAAATGGCGCGCACGCTGTAGCCTGTTGTAATTGCGCCGCCGCGTGAGCGCAGATCCACAAGCCGCTGTCCTGTTCGCGCAGCCCCCGCAGCTGTCGCACACCCTGAAAGTGCTGCTCGATAGAGGCGCGTAACCCGGCCAGGTCACGGGTCGGGTGCACATTGCTGCAATACCCGACCTGGGGCGCGGTCCAGCCGCTGCGGCGGCTCATTTAACCACCGGTTCCTGGCCGCGCAGGGCCGAGTTTTCCTGCCATTGCTTGCGTTGGTCGATGGGCAGCGGGGTGCTGACCAGGCCTTTGTCCAGCTGGCCGCTCTGGGCAAAAAAGTCCACTGGGTTGTGGAACAGCACCTGTTCTACCTGGGCTTCAGTAAAGCCCGCCGCCAACATTGCCTGGCCGGTCTTGGGCACCTTGAGCGGGTCGCTGATGCCCCAGTCGGCGGCGCTGTTGACCACCATTTTCTCGGTGCCGTATTCCATGAGCAGGGCGACCATGCGCTGCTCCGACATCTTGGTGTTGGGGTAGATGGAATGGCCGCGCCAGCACTCGCTGTCCAGCACCAGCGGCAGGGTCAGTTCGTTGAGGTGGTCAATAATCACCAGGTGCTCGGCAATCCCCACCTCGCGGATGACCGCCAGTGTGCGTTTGGTGCCACCGATCTTGTCGCGGTGCGGCGTATGCACCAGCACTGGCAGGTTGAATTGTTTCGCCAGCTCAAGCTGCGCCGCGAGAAAGCGATCCTCTTCGGGGGTGATGTCGTCGTAGCCGATTTCGCCCACCGCCACCACGCCGTCCTTCACCAGATAACGCGGCAGGATTTCCAGCACTTCATTGGCGATCGACAGGTCATTCGCTTCTTTGGGGTTAAGGCCGATGGTGCAGAAGTGATGGATGCCGAACATGCTCGCGCGAAAGCGTTCCCAGCCCAGCAGCGTGTCGAAGTAGTCGACGAAACTGCCGACGCTGGTGCGCGCCTGGCCTTGCCAGAACGCCGGTTCGATAACCCCGGTGATCCCGGCGGCGGCCATGTTCTGGTAGTCGTCGGTGGTGCGGCTGACCATATGAATATGCGGATCGAAGTACTTGAGCATGGTGAATCCTCGTCAAGGGCAGGCGGTGTGCATCAATTCAAGTAGGCGTGCCATTCCGGCGGCAGGCGCAAGCCGCGCAGGCGTTGGTGTTGCGCCGGGCTGAGCAGGTCAAAGGCGATCACTCGGGGCAAACCTGGGGACACGCTGCGTGCGGCCGCCAGTTGTTCATCGAGCAGGTCGAGCGCCAGTTGGTTGAGGCTGACGCTGTGGTGCTGCGGCAGGCCGACCAGGCGTCCGATGTCGAGGCCCATGCCGAGTGCTTTCAACACCAACTGGTGAAAGGCGCGCTCCGGGTAATGCCGTGACGGGTAGGCCGTGTCGAGGGCGAGGGCGGCGAACACCTGCGGGTTGCTGGTGCGCCCGGCCTGCAACGCCAGTTCCAGGCACACCCCGTCACTGTCGAGCCAGTCGAGGGCGCCCAGCAGGGCGATTTTTTCCTGATCGTCGCCCCACAGGAACAGTTGGCGCAGCAGCGGCAAGTGTGCGTCCTGCGGGGTGTGTTCCAGCGCATGGGCCAACGCCAACGCACGTGCCAACGCGACGGTATGGCCGGGCAGATGACGCTTGCACTGGCCGCTCAACAGCGCCGCGGTGGTGGCGTCCGGTTGTTGCGCAAGCTGCGCCTGAGCCTGCTGCCACCACTGCAATTGGGGCGCCTGCAGTTGTTGGCGCAAGGCTTGGCGTTGTTCGGTGAGGCGATCCAGGCGCATGTTCATGTCGGCTTGATCCAACGCTGAAAGTGGGGGAGCAGGAAAAACACCAGCACACACAGCAGGCTGCCCAACGGCTGGTTGGCCACGGCCAGCACCAGCGCGTCAAACAGTGGCAAGGCGGCCAGGCCTGCCCCGATAAACGCACGCACCTTGCGCTGTTGCGGGTGGGCCAGGTACGTCCAGTAGTGCCAGCCCAACCACCCCAGCCAGAGCAGCAGCACCGGCCAGAACCACACGTTGTTGGCGTAGATCGCCAAGGCCAGCGGGCTCAGCATCAACAGCAACGGCAGGCGGCTGATCAGTTGGTTGCGGTGCTCCTGACGGGCCAGGTAGGTCAAACCGCTGATGTACACCCCGAGCAGGATCGCGCACAGCCAGATCGGCTCCGGCGGCACGGCCAGGCTGGCGGCCGCCGTGAGGTACAGCGCCGAGCGGCAGGCGCCCATCAGCCAGACGCTGTGCGCGTATTTCTTGTGCAGCAGGTTGTAGCCGAAGATGCAGCCCACCAGCAGCACCACGCTGCCAAGCAGCCAGTGCGGCTCGGCGATCAGCCGGCTCAGGCCCAGCACTGCCGCCGCCGCGAGGATCAGCAGCAGCGCCGTGGCCAGGCCCACGTGCTGACGGCTGGCCAGGCCCAGGGTGATCGGCCGCGGGTTGTGGTGTTGCTGGTCCCAGTCGGCGTCCAGCAAGTCGTTCAGCAGCATGCCGGCCAGGTACAGCAACGACAGCGTGATCAACAGCAGCACCCACACCAGTGACGACGGCGGTGCCATTGCCCCGGCACTGCTGGCGAGCAGGGCGGCGGCCAGGGTGTTGGTCCACACCGTGGGCAGGTTGGACACCCGGCCAAGGGTCATCCAGGTTTTCATCGGGCTCATTGCGCGTACCCCTCGCCGAGGGCCAGCGGCGCAGCGCTGCGGCTCGACAACCGGTGCAGGGCAGCTTCCATCTGTGTGCTGTCGATTTCATGCAGGTCGACCGACTGGCCGATGCCGTTGAGCATCGGGATCGACAGCTGCCCACCCAAATGCTGGCGAAATTCCTCCAGGCCGAGCAACAGCGGTGAGCGGCCCTGCGCATCCTGCAAGCTCAGCTCCGGTGGGCACAAGTTGAACCCCAGCTTGCGCAATAGGCTCATGACCCGTTGCGTGTCGACGTCGCTCAACAGCCCGAGTGCATTGGCATACAGCCCGTCCAAGGCCATGCCCACCGCAACGGCTTCGCCATGGCGCAACCGGTGGTGGCTGAGGTTCTCCAGTTTGTGTGCAGCCCAGTGTCCGTAATCCAGGGGCCGGCCGTTGCCACGTTCGAAGGGGTCGCCGGCGCCGGTGATGTGCCCAAGGTGCAGCTCGGCGCAACGGCGAATCGCGTAGCGGCTTGCCGCGTGGTCGAAGTGGGCGAGGGCGTCGGCGTGGCGTTCCATCCACTCGAAGAATGCCGGGTCCTTGATCAGCGCGACTTTCACCGCTTCGGCCAGCCCGGCGATCTGGTCGCGGCGGGTCAGGCTGGTCAGCAACTGGAAGTCATTGATCACCGCCGTGGCGGGGTAGAAGGCGCCCAGCAGGTTCTTCTGGCCGAAGGCATTGATGCCGTTTTTCACGCCGATGCCGGCGTCGTTCTGGGCCAGCACGGTGCTGGGAATACGGATCAGGCGAATGCCCCGGTGGAACGTGGCGCAGGCGTAGCCCACCGCATCCAGCACCGCGCCACCGCCCAGGGCCAGCACGTAGCAATGCCGGTCGAGGCCGTGTTGCAGCATGTCGGTGTACAGCTGCTCCAACACCTGTGAGGTTTTGCTCAGTTCACCGGCCGGTACTGCGAGGGGCGCGGTTTGCAAATGCAGGTCGGCATGGGCGGCGAAATAGGCGTCGATCTGTTCGCGCAACTGCGGCGCGCTGTGCAGCAGTTGCTCATCGGCGAACACCATCACCGTCACCGGGGCGTGGTGTTGCGCGGTGAGCACGCGGTGCAGGCAAGGGTTGCGCGGTTCGAACAGGTGGTCGGTGAAGATCACCGGGTAGTCGTAACTGACCTCGAACCGCCCGCGCAGGGGCGGCTCCACACCGGGCTTGCGCTTGAGCAGGCTGTAGCCGGCAACAAACACCACCGGCAATACCATGCTGGCGAGAAGGGTCACCAGTAGCGCGTTCTGTTCGATCAGGAACGTGCCGATGGCCGTGTAGGCCAGCGCGAGACCGGCATTGGCCAAGGTGGTAATCAGCAAAAACGCCCGCAGCGGATAGCGTTGCATCCCGGCGGCCACCACCGAGGTTTCCGCCAACACCGGCACACCGCGCAGGCAGATCAACGACAGCGTGCCCAGCCGATACCCCAACTGCCCAGGCGAGCGTTGATGCAAGCCGAGGCGCCCGGCCAACAGCCGAAAATAGCCGGCGCCCAACGCATACCCCAGCCCGGCGCCGAGGCACAGGCCGATAACAATCACCAAGTAACCACCGACGCTGCCGAGCACTGCCACTGCCAGCAATGCGACCATGCTGGAAGGCACCGGCAGCACCACGTCGAGGGCGAGCAGGGCGATCAGCAGCAGTGCAAGGTTCAGCGTCTGTGCAGGCGTGGAAGGCTGGTACAGGTTCAGATGAACCAGGAAGTCTTCAATCTGTTGTTCAAACAGCAGAAAGCTGGCAATCACCAGTGCCGAAAAGCACAACAATGACAGCCAAAAATGTTCGGCTGGCCCCTTTTTCGAAAACGCACGATACCACCGGCTGCGCTTCATCAAAGCATCCCTTTTGAGTGTTAAGACTTAAGTTCCGTGTCAGTGTCTGGGGCTGTTTTTAGAGCAATAAACTCCCTCGCCTGGTGGGCTGGCTTTAGGCGTAATGGCTGATGGCTTTCACGTTATTCATGAACTTAGCCGGTTGTGGTTGTTTTGCAAGTTTGCGAATCAAGGAGTTTTAAGCGGGGGTTTTAACGAGGCTGGTTTAACGCAAAATGTGCAGTTTTTACAATTAGTTGTATGGCTTTTTGTGGGGCGTCAAAAACGCGCTGGCGACAGCGTGTAGACGTATCAAGTTGATGACAACGCCTGGGTGTTCGTTAGGTGGGTTATTGCCGTTGGCTATAAGTCGTTTATTAATATCGGGTTGTTGAGAATGACTCCGCTTAATCCGTATGAATAGGTGTAAGGATCACCCGGTAAACCTGAAGCCGCCTGACAACTTATCTTTTAGATAGCTCACTAACGTACTCACCGACTTCGGTACATGGGGCGAGTACGGCCGAATCAAGTAAATCTCATCGGCAAATGCGCCTTTGAGTGTCCACCCCTTGAGTACCTGTACCAACTTGCCGCTGGTGAGCGCGGCATGCGCGCTGAAATCCGGGAGCAGGGCGATGCCCAAGTGGTTGAGCGCCGAATCACGCAACGCTTCGCTGTTGTTGGTGGAAAAACTCCCGGAGATCGGCACCGTGACGCGTTCGACCGTTTTGCCGCCGCGTTCGAATGTCCACGCGGGATGGTCGGCGCCCCGTGGGTAATAGAGGCAGTTGTGTGCCGTGAGATCGCCGGGCTCGCGCGGTTCTCCGTGGTGTTGCAGGTAGTCCTGTGTAGCGACCAGGACCGAGGTGGTGTCGCACAACTTCCACGCCACATGAGTTTCCGGCACCTGGAAGCCGTGCCGCACGGCCAGGTCGTAACCTTCGGCCGCCAGTGAACTCAAGGCGTCGGACACATCCAACTGGATACGCACCTGGGGGTACTGCTGCAAAAACGCCGGCAGGTGCGGCACCAGTTGCTGCCGCGCAAACGCCACCGGCGCGGTGAGGCGCACCAGCCCGCGGATCTCCCCGGCCGAGTCGCGCACCGAAGAGAAACTGCGCGCAATGTGTTCATAGGCGCTGCGCACTTCGCGGGTCAACGACAGCCCGGCATCGGTCAGCCGTACGCTGCGCGTGGTGCGGGTGACCAACCGCGTGCCGGTGGCCTTTTCCAGGTCCGAGATGCGCTGGCTGACGGCGGATTTACTCACCCCCAGGCGTGCGGCGGCAGCGGTGTAGGTGCCGTGTTCTTCCAGCACCGACAGCCAATGAATGTGGGTCCACAACCCTTCGATCTCTGCTTTTTCCATGTGGCTATTGTTCGCCTATGAGGACAATCAGTTCTGGATTCTGCTCTGGTTTGGAACAAACCGAAAGCCTATCGTGTGTTCCAACGTTACCGACCAAGGGGCCACGGCCATGACTGCAACGATCGAACACTACATCAACGATGAGCGCGTGAGCCGCGATGATCGCTATCAGGACGTCTACAACCCGGCCACCGGCGACGTGACCGCCCGCGTCGCCCTGGCCAGCCGCCAGACCGTGTGCGAAGCCGTCGCTGCTGCCCAGGCCGCGTTCGCCGGCTGGGCTGACACACCGCCGATCCGCCGTGCCCGCGTACTGTTCGAGTACCTGCACCTGTTGCGTGAACGCAAGGACGACCTGGCGCGCATCATTGTTGCCGAACACGGCAAGGTCTTCACCGACGCCCAGGGCGAGGTGGACCGTGGCATCGACATCCTTGAATTCGCCTGCGGCATTCCCAACCTGCTCAAGGGCGAACATTCCGACCAGGTGTCCCGTGGCATGGACAACTGGACCCTGCGCCAGCCCTTGGGGGTGGTGGCCGGCGTTACGCCGTTCAACTTCCCGGTGATGGTGCCGATGTGGATGTACCCGATCGCCATCGCGGCGGGTAACACCTTCATCCTCAAGCCAAGCCCGACTGACCCAAGTGCCTCGCTGTTCATGGCCGAGCTGCTGCGCGAAGCCGGCCTGCCCAAAGGTGTGTTCAACGTGGTGCAGGGCGACAAGGAGGCGGTGGACGCGCTGATCGAACACCCCGACGTCAGGGCCGTGAGCTTTGTCGGCTCCACGCCGATTGCGCAATACATCTACGAAACCGGCGCCCGCCACGGCAAGCGCGTCCAAGGCCTGGGCGGCGCCAAAAACCACATGGTGGTGATGCCCGACGCAGACATCGAAAAAACCGTCGACGCGCTGATGGGGGCCGCGTACGGCAGTGCCGGCGAACGTTGCATGGCCATCTCCGTAGCCGTGCTGGTCGGCGATGTGGGTGACAAAGTCATCGCCGCCCTGACCGAGCGCGCCCAGCAACTGCGCATCACCGACGGCCGCGACTTGAAGGCCGAGATGGGCCCGATCGTCTCGCGTGCCGCGCTGCAACGCATCAGCGGCTATATCGAACAAGGCGTGCAAGCCGGCGCGCAATTGCTGCTCGACGGGCGCGACTATGTGCCCAGCGAACCCGGCCTGCAGAATGGCTTCTGGCTCGGCGCCACCTTGTTCGACCACGTGACAAAAGACATGAGCATCTACCGCGAAGAAATCTTCGGCCCGGTGCTGGCCTGTGTGCGCGTGGATGACTTTGCCGAAGCGATCAAGCTGGTCAACGACCACGAATTCGGCAACGGCGTCAGCTGCTTTACCCGCGACGGCAACATCGCCCGCGAATTTGCACGGCGTATCGAAGTGGGCATGGTCGGCATCAACGTGCCGATCCCGGTGCCGATGGCCTGGCACGGCTTTGGCGGCTGGAAGAAGAGTTTGTTCGGCGACATGCATGCCTACGGCACTGAAGGCGTGCGCTTCTACACCAAGCAGAAGTCGATCATGCAGCGCTGGTCGGAGAGCATCGAGCAGGGCGCGGAGTTTGCGATGCCGGTGTCCAAATAACCCAAGAACGCTGTAGATCAACTGTGGGAGCGGGCTTGCTCGCGAATGCGGCGTATCAGTCAACATATGTAGCGACTGGCACCCTGCATTCGCGAGCAAGCCCGCTCCCACATTTTTTACCGCGTTTCAGGTTTCAGGCATTTGATCGAGCGCGTATCAGTCAACATATGTAGCGACTGGCACCCTGCATTCGCGCGCAAGCCCGCTCCCACATTTTTTACCGCGTTTCAGGTTTCAGGCATTTGATCGAGCGATCCACCGTGGTCTTGGCCATCTCCAGCAAATGCCACACCGCCAGAATCTTCGCCCGCTCGGGGCTGGCCAGCATCTCACTGCAATTGAGCGTGGTGGCCGAAGCGCTGTCGAGCAAGCTGGCGGTGTAGAGCAGGGCATCTTCGAAGCTCAAGTCTTCGATTTGAACACCTTGGGTGGGCAGGTAATGGTCGATGGCGCGGTTGAACGCGGCACGCGCTTTGGCTGAGCTGAGGGGGGGATCGGGGACGGCTTTATTCATGGTGTAACTCCTCGTGTAAATAAGGAGCCAACACCTGTCGCGACTAAACGATGGGTGGCGGCTGTACGCAGGTTAGTCGACCGGCCACAAGGTAAATCCGGCGCACCCGAAGGTGCCCTGCGCACAGCCACCATAAAACTTCATGTGACCATGCGCCTTGTGCCATCCGAGCGACTAAACCCGATCACTGATGAGCAGTGACGGAGCGCAGACTAGCCATCGATTCCAACAGGCGCAAGGCGGCACGGATTGTCTAGGAAACGTCCTGCAATTAAAAGCGAAGCGCCTTGCTGGCCTTTTAAAAACCAGCAAAAAAGGCGATTTCCTACTCATTGGGTGTGATCGCGTGTTGACGGCGTACTCAATGTCCAATACTGTATATAAACACAGTGTTTAAGCGCTGATCAGCCAACCTCGGCATCACCCGCCACGCCAAACACTGTGTGCAAGTTAACGGATTAACTTGAATGCGCGGGCTCGCACCGTCGAGCCGCTTTTTATGAAAGAGAGGGATCTCATGTCGTATCCAGAAAGCAAGCTCACCGGCTTGACCGGTTTCGCCCTTGCGGCAAAAGTCACCGGTGGCTGGGCGGGCCAGGTGGTCAGTATCACCACGCTGGACCAACTCAAAGCCAATATTGGCGACACCACCCCGCGGGTGCTGGTGATCAACAGCAATATCTCGGCGGCAAGCCTGACCAAAGTGAACATGGGGGCTAACAAGACCCTGATCGGCTCCTTCCAGAACCGCACGCTGGAGAACATCCACCTGCGTGCCACGGCGCAGTCGCAGAATATTATTCTGCAAAACATTATCTTCAAGCATTCGGCAAGTATTAAGGCCAATGACGATATCCAGGTGTACCTGAACTACGGCAGTCAATACTGGATCGACCATTGCTCTTTTGTCGGCCACAGCTGGTCCACCACGGACGGCAGTGAAGATAAACTGGTGTATATCGGTGAAAAGGCCGACTACGCGACCATCAGCAACTGCTTTTTTGGTAACCACAAGTACGGCTTGATCTTCGGCCACCCGGCCGATGACAACAACCCCGCGTTCAACGGTTACCCGCGCCTTACCCTGTGCCATAACCGCTTCGACAACATGGAAGTGCGCGCGCCGGGTTTGATGCGTTACGGTTATTTCCACGTATATAACAACTACGTGAACAACTTCCACTTGGGTTTTACCCTGGCGCAGAACGCCAATATCCTTTCTGAAAGTAATTACTTCGGCGAGGGCAGCCAGAATAACGGCATGTTGGACGATAAAGGCACTGGCACGTTCACCGACACCAACAGTGTGCCCGCCATCACCAACCAGAAGTCGCCTGATGCCAAGTGGACAGCGCGTTCCAACTATAACTACACCTTGAAAACCGCGGCTCAGGCCAAGGAATTCACGCAAAAGCACGCGGGCGCTCAGGCGGTAGCGCTGGTGTTTGGTAGTTGAGTAGCTCACTTTCTATTGATCAGGTTGTTCATGCGCAGTGCCACTGTTTTTATATCAAGGATATCAATACAGTGATGGCACTTGTGGCTTAAATAATTCTTCATGTTGTGATCGATAGGCGTACATGTTAAACCTTGTTTCGCACTTATTGAGCGCATAACCGCTCGCTCTTTTCAGCTGGCATCAAGTTGCCGGCTGTGAGTGTTATTTAATCTTCGCTTGTCACTAAAGCGTCAGTAAAAGGACATCATCATGAAACATGCGAATCACACACCCACGCGTTGGACTCGGGCCGATGCGCTTAAAGTTAATGAAAATGACCCGACGACCACACAGCCGTTAGTGAGTCCTGACTTTCCTGTCATGAGTGACACCGTGTTTATTTGGGACACCATGCCATTGCGTGAATTGGATGGCACGGTGGTATCGGTCGATGGTTGGTCGGTTATCTTCACCTTGACTGCAGACCGTCGCCCGCATGATCCACAATTTATCAACGCCGATGGCCGTTACGACATCAAGCGTGATTGGGAAGACCGCCACGGCCATGCGCGCATTTGCTACTGGTACTCACGCACCGGCAAGGACTGGGTCTTCGGCGGCCGCGTGATGGCCGAAGGGGTTTCGCCGACTACCCGTGAATGGGCAGGCACACCGATCCTGATCAACAACCACGGCGATATCGACCTGTATTACACCTGCGTAACCCCGGGGGCCACCATTGCCAAGGTCAGGGGCCGGGTGGTCACCTCCGACAGCGGCGTTACCCTTGAGGGCTTTACTGAAGTCAAACCGCTGTTCGAGGCCGACGGCACGTATTACCAGACCGAAGCGCAGAACGCGACGTGGAACTTTCGCGACCCCAGCCCGTTTATCGACCCCAACGACGGCAAGTTGTACATGGTGTTTGAAGGCAATGTCGCGGGTGAACGCGGCACTCACGCGGTGGGCCCGGATGAACTCGGTCTGGTGCCGCCTGGCCATGAAGATGTCGGCGGTGCGCGGTATCAGGTCGGTTGCATTGGCATCGCCGTGGCCAAGGACCTCAGCGGTGAAGAATGGGAAATCCTGCCGCCACTGGTGACGGCGGTTGGCGTGAACGATCAAACCGAACGCCCGCATTACGTGTTCCAGGACAACCAGTACTACCTGTTCACCATCAGTCATAAGTTCACCTACGCGGACGGCGTGACGGGGCCGGATGGCGTCTACGGTTTTGTGAGCGAGCATCTGTTTGGCCCCTATACGCCGATGAATGGCTCGGGGTTGGTGCTTGGCAACCCACCGTCGCAGCCGTTCCAGACGTATTCCCATTGCGTGATGCCCAATGGCCTGGTGACGTCGTTTATCGACAGCGTGCCCACCACCGGCGACGACTACCGCATCGGCGGCACTGAGGCGCCCACCGTGAGGATTGTATTGAAGGGTGACCGTTCGTTTGTGCAGGAGGCCTACGACTACGGTTACATCCCGCCAATGCGTGATGTAGTGCTGAGTTAATCGACCCGCCAATAAGAAGCCACTCATTCGAGTGGCTTTTTTATTGCGCTGCGTCAGCGCCGCCCGGCCCGGGTACTCACATCGACCCACACCGCCAGCACCAGAATGCTGCCTTTCACAATCATCTGCCAGTAACTGTCCACGTCCAGCATCGACATCCCATTGTCCAGGCTGGTAATCACCAACGCCCCAAGTAACGCGCCATACACCGTGCCGGAGCCGCCGCGCATGGAGGTGCCGCCGATAAAGCAGGCGGCGATGGCGTCGAGTTCGCCCATGTTGCCCGCCGAGGGCGAACCGGCGGCGAGGCGGGCGGTGTTGACCATGCCGGCGAGGGCGCACATCACGCCCATGATGCCGAAGATCCACAGCTTTACCGCCTGCACATTGATACCGGACAGGCGCGTGGCCTCCATGTTGCTGCCCACCGCATACACGCGGCGGCCGAACACGGTCTGGCTGGTGACGTAACTGAACACGCCGAGCAGCACCAGCAACAGCAGCACTGGCACCGGAATACCGTCGTAGCTGTTGAGGGTGGTGACGAAGCCCGCCAGCACGGCGCCGATCAGCGCCACGCGCAATAGGTCGCGCACCAGGGCGTGGGCGGCCAGGCCATGCAGCGCGCGGTTGCGCCGTTGTTTCCAGGTCAGGAACAGCGTCAAGGCAAAGAGCAACACGCCGAGCCCCACGCCGACGTTGTGCGGCAGATACCCTTGGCCCACATACACCAGCGACGGCGACACGGGCGCAATGGTGGTGCCGCCGGTGATGCCCAGCAGGATGCCGCGAAACGCCAGCATGCCGCCCAGGCCGACAATGAATGAGGGTATGCGCAGGTAGGCGGTCATGTAACCGTTGGC
The DNA here is from genome assembly GCF_900215245.1 of Pseudomonas fluorescens. Lineage (GTDB taxonomy): Bacteria > Pseudomonadota > Gammaproteobacteria > Pseudomonadales > Pseudomonadaceae > Aquipseudomonas > Aquipseudomonas fluorescens. The sequence goes on along the minus strand of NZ_LT907842.1, from coordinate 6,059,245 downwards.
CAGGCCGATCATCAAGCCGCACAGCGCCACCAGGCTCAGGTTGGCCAGCAGCGGCAGGTGATAGACCACGTCCAGAATCGCCGCCAGGCCGCCCAACAACCCGAGCAACGAGCCCACCGACAAATCGATCTCGCCGCTGATGATCACCAGCACCATGCCGCACGCCAGAATCCCGGTGATGGACATCTGCCGCAGCAGGTTGGAGAGGTTGCGCGGCGTCACAAAGCCGCCGTCGGTCTGCCAGCTGAAAAACAGCCAGATGATCGCCACGGCAATCACCAGGGCGAGCATTTTGTAGCGGGTAAAAAGCTGTTTGACCTGATTCATCTACGCGGTCTTCCGAGGGTTATTGTGTTGGCTGAGCGCGGCGGCGAGCACCTGTTCCTGGGTCAGGCCCTGGTTGACGAAGTCACCGCGCAACTGACCTTCACCGATCACCAGCACGCGGTTGGACACGCCGAGCACTTCGGCCAGTTCCGAGGACACCATGATGATCGACACGCCCTCGGCAGCCAGTGCGCCCATCAGCTTGTAGATCTCATATTTGGCGCCTACGTCGACCCCGCGTGTCGGCTCATCGAGGATCAGTACACGCGGCTTGGCCATGAGCATTTTCGCCAGCACGGCCTTTTGCTGATTGCCGCCGGACAGGCTGGTGATCGGCAAGAACGGGCTGGCGGTCTTGAGGTGCATGCGCGCGATTTGCTGGTCGATGCTGCCCAGTTCGGCCTCGGCGTCGATGCGGGTCAGGTGTGCGTAGCGGTCGAGCACCGCCAGGGTGATGTTCTGGCCCACCCCGAAGTCGGGAATGATGCCTTGGCGCTTGCGGTCCTCGGGCACCATGCACAGCCCGGCGCGAATCGATTTGAGCGGCGTGCGCGTGTCGATCAGTTGGCCGTCCAGCCACACCTCGCAGGTGTGGCGGCCGGGGTAGGCACCGAACAGTGCCGATACCAGCTCCGTGCGCCCGGCACCCACCAGCCCGGCAATGCCGAGGATTTCGCCGCGCTTGAGCACGAAGGAAATAGCGTCGACGCGCTTGCGCTTGGGGTTATCGACGTCATAGCAGGTGACGTTGCGCGCCTCGAAAATCACCTCGCCCACCTCGTGGGGCTCGGTGGGGTAGAGGTTGCTCATTTCGCGCCCGACCATTTGCGTGATGATCTGCGGGATATCCATATCGGCCATGGCGGTGGTCGCAATGTGTTGACCATCGCGGATCACCGCGATGGTGTCGCACACCGCCGCGACTTCATCGAGCTTGTGGGAAATGTACACGCACGCCACGCCCTTGGCCTTGAGGCCTCGGATGATGTCGAGCAGCACCTCGATTTCCGAGCGGGTCAGGGCCGAGGAGGGCTCGTCGAGAATCAACAGGCGCGCCTGTTTGTTCAAGGCCTTGGCGATTTCCACCAGTTGCTGGTAGCCGCCGCCGTACTGTGAAACCGGCAGCGCCACGTTCATGTCCGGCACCTTGAGTTCGCGCATTAACGCTTCGGCGCGCTGCAGCATCGCCGGGTAGTTCATGCGCCCGCCGGGGAGGGTCAGTTCGTGGCCCATAAAGATGTTTTCGGCCACCGACAGGTCCGGCACCAGGGTCAATTCCTGGTGAATAATGACGATGCCCGCGGCCTCGGTTTCGCTGATCGACTGGGCCTTGAGTGGCTGCCCGTCCCAGAGGATTTCACCGTCCCAGGTGCCATAGGGGTAAACCGCCGACAGCACCTTCATCAAGGTGGATTTGCCCGCACCGTTTTCACCGCACAGGCCGACACATTCCCCCGGCCGTACCTTGATATCGATGCCGTTCAGCGCCTTGACACCGCCAAAGGTTTTGACGATGCCGTTCATTTGCAGCAAGTAGTCGGCCATGGCGGTCACTGCCCGGCAATCTGCTCTTTGGTATAGAACCCGTCTTTCTCCAGCAGATCGATATTGGCCTTGGTCAACGGCGTAGGCGTGAGCAGGATGGTGTCGACCTTCTTGCTGCCGTTGTCGTATTGCGAGCTGTAGGTGGGTTTCTCATTGCGCGCCAGCTGCACCGAGAGTTTCGCCGCTTCCGAGGCAATCAGTTTCAGTGGCTTGTAAACGGTCATGGTCTGGGTGCCGTCGATCACGCGCTTGACGGCGGCGAGGTCGGCGTCCTGGCCGGAAATCGGCACTTTGCCCGCGAGTTTCTGCGCGGCCAGGGCCTGGATCGCGCCGCCGGCGGTCGCGTCGTTGGAGGCGACGATGGCGTCGATTTTGTTGTTGTTTCGGGTCAGGGCGTTTTCGACGATGCTCAAGGCTTCGGTGGGGTTCCATTCCTTGACCCACTGCTGGCCGACAACCTTGATGTCGCCCTTGTCGATGGCCGGTTGCAGCACTTTCATCTGGCCTTCGCGCAGCACCTTGGCGTTGTTGTCGGTGGGCGCGCCGCCGAGCAGGAAGTAGTTGCCTTTGGGCGCCGCTTGCAGCACGCCGTTGGCCTGCATCTCGCCGACTTTTTCGTTATCGAAGGAAATATAGGCGTCGATATCGGCGTTGAGGATCAGGCGGTCATAGGACACCACCTTGATGCCGGCCTTCTTGGCTTCGGCGACGGCGTTGGTCAGCACGGTAGCGTTGAACGGCACGATAACGATCACATCGACGCCTCGGGAGATGAGGTTTTCGATCTGCGAGATTTGCTTCTGTTCATTGGCATCCGCCGACTGTACGAAGACTTTGGCGTCGAGTTTTTCGGCGGCGGCGACGAAGTAATCACGGTCACGTGACCAGCGTTCCAGGCGCAAGTCGTCAATCGAGAAGCCGATTTTGGGATGGGCGGAATCGGCCATCACCGGCAGGGCGAGCAGGGCCAGGGCAGTGGCGAGCAGGGTGCGTTTGAATGCTTTCATGGTGGTGCGTCCTTTTATTGTTGTTGGAAAGACACAGCGTGATGCGGGTAGAACTGTAGAGCGTCTCTCGACGCCCTGGGCACAGATTTGTCGTGCAAATGTCACCGATAGATAAACCGGTTGACCACACCTTCGAGCATCTCCTGACGGCCACTCACAGCCTGCGGGTTCAGCTCATGGGCAAACGCGTGCTCGGCCAACGATGCCAGGCTGAACTCGCCGGCCAAGACCGCCTGGCCCAGTGGCTGGTTCCAACCGGCATAACGCTGGTCCTTGAACTGCTGCAGCCGGTCGTTCTGCACCATCGCCGCTGCGCGCTCCAGCGCCAGCGCCAGCACGTCCATAGCGGCGACGTGGCCGTGGAACAGGTCGACATCGTCCAGGCTCTGGCGGCGTACTTTGGAATCGAAATTGTAGCCGCCGTTCTTGAACCCACCGGCCTTGAGGATTTCATAGGTGGCCAGGGTCATCTCTTCGACACTGTTGGGGAACTGGTCGGTGTCCCAGCCGTTCTGCGGGTCGCCACGGTTGGCGTCGATACTGCCGAAAATCCCCAGGGACACGGCGGTGGCAATTTCATGGTGAAAACTGTGCCCGGCCAGGGTCGCGTGGTTGGCCTCGATATTCACTTTGATCTCGTGTTCCAGGCCGTACTCGTGCAGGAAACCGAACACCGTGGCGCTGTCGTAATCGTATTGGTGTTTGGTCGGCTCCTGGGGCTTGGGCTCAATCAACAGGTCGCCTTTGAAACCGATCTTGTGCTTGTGCTCCACCACCATGCGCATAAAGCGTCCGAGCTGTTCGCGCTCGCGTTTCAGGTCCGTGTTCAGCAGGGTTTCGTAGCCCTCGCGGCCGCCCCACAGCACATAGTTGGCACCCTTGAGCCGCAGCGTGGCGTTCATCGCGCTGAACACCTGCGCGGCGGCGTAGGCAAACACCTCCGGGTCCGGGTTGCTGGCTGCGCCGGCGGCAAAGCGCGGGTTGCTGAAGCAGTTGGCGGTGCCCCACAGCAATTGGATGCCGGTCTGTTCCTGGTGGCGCTCCAGGTGGTCGACCATTTGCGCAAAATGGTTGCGGTATTCCTTGAGCGAGCTGCCTTCGGGGGCGACGTCCGTGTCGTGGAAGCTGTAGTAATCGATGCCCAGTTTGGAGAAAAACTCGAACGCCGCTTCCGCCTTGCCGATGGCCAGTTCCAGCGGGTCGCCGCTGCGCTGCCAGGGGCGCTTGAAGGTGCCTACGCCAAACATATCCGCGCCCGGCCACACAAAGGTGTGCCAATAGCAGGCGGCCATGCGCAGGTGCTCGCGCATGGGTTTGCCGAGGATGATTTTGCTGGCGTCATAGTGGCGAAAGGCGAGGGCAGCGTCGCTGTCGGGGCCTTCGAAGCGAACCTTCTCGACACCGGGGAAGTACGGCATGGCGATTTCCTTATTGTTCTTGGCGGTGACTCGATACTAGCAACGGCATCGGGCCTGCCGATTATGAAAATCACCAAGGTGTGGTGCGATTTTGAGTAGAGAGGTCTAGGCTGTGACGACCGGCTTTAAGGATAAAAACAATGAAAACCCTTCCGCCTGTTCACCGCATTGCCCTGCTGTTCAATGGCAGCAAGATTTACGACCGCGGCATCATTACTGGCATCGGTAATTACCTGAGCAGCACGCGCGTGTCATGGGATCTGTTCCTGGAGGAGGACTTTTTGTGTCGCCTCAAAGGCATCGAACGCTGGCAGGGCGACGGCATCATTGCCGACTTCGACGACCCGCTGATCGGCGAGGCGCTGGCCGACATCAAGCTTCCCGTGGTGGCCGTGGGCGGCTCCTATCAGGATGCGCGCGCCTACCCCACGGGCATTCCCTATGTCGCCACTGACAACCATGCGTTGATGCGGATGGCGTACGAGCATTTGATCGAGGCCGGCTTGAGCCGCTTCGCCTGCTTCAGCCTGCCGCAAGCCCAGGCCAATCGCTGGGCCCAGGAACGCGAGAATGCCTTCCGCAGCTTGTTGCAACGTGATGGCCTGCACGTCGAGGTCTATCGCGGCCTGGGCACCAGCGCGCCGTTGTGGGACAGCGCCGTGGAGCAACAGATTGCCTGGCTGCACAGTTTGCCCAAGCCCATCGGCATCATCGCCGTCACCGACGCCCGTGCGCGGCAACTGCTGCAAGCCTGCCTCACCGCCGGCATCGCGGTGCCGGAACAAGTGGCGTTGATTGGCATCGACAATGACCCGCTGACCCGCACGCTGACGCGGGTGCCGTTGAGCTCAGTCATCCAGGGCACCGAGACCATGGGCCGCACCGCTGCCGCGCTGCTGCACCAGATGCTGCACGGCAAACCCTGCGCGGGCACGCAGATTCTGGTGCCACCGGATGCGATCAATGTGCAGGCGTCCAGCTTGCATCAACCGTTGGGCAACCCGTACGTGATGCAGGCGCTGTTGTTCATCCGCCAATACGCCTGCCAGGGCATCAAGACCGCCCAGGTGGCGGCCTATGTCGGTGTGTCGCGCTCCTCCCTCGAATCACACTTTCGCAAGGCGCGTGGCTGCAGCGTGCACGATGAGATCCTGCGCTTCAAACTCGCGGCCGCCGCCAAGGGTCTGGAAAATCAGACCCTGGCGATTGCCGAGGTGGCGACACGGTGTGGCTTTAAATCGGCGCAGTACCTGCACACCGTGTTTCGGCGCGAGTTTGGGTGTACGCCACGGGAATATCAGCAGGGCGCCCCTGTGTCCGCGTAATTCAGGAACACCTTGGGTGATTGTTTGCCGCGTGCCGGCCTTTAGAACAGCGCTTTGACCTGCAAGCCCAGTACCAATGCATTATCGATATCCACCCCCGAAAACGCCCCCGGCTCGATGATGTATTGCACATCCGGGCGCAACGTCAGCCACGGCGTGGCCTGGTAGCCGTAACTGAGTTCGATCAGCTGCTCGGCGTTGTTCAGGTTCGGGTACTCCGTGCCCGCGTTGAACGCGGCCAACGCCTGCACATCGCGGCTGCGCGGGTTCGGCACCGCACGGCCATAACCCAGGGCAACGGTGTCGCGCGGGCGGCCTTCAAACGGTTTGTACAGCACCACGCCTGCGCCATACCACTTGCTGAACGGCGAGGCGGCTTCGCTGGCGGCCGAGTATTGGCCGAAGGCATGCAGCGCGCGACCGGCCGATGAGCGGGAGGCCCACACCGCCTGGTCAATCAGCAGGTAGTGGCCGCCGCGACCGCTCACGGTGTTGTTGCTGCCGATGCGTTTGACGTCGGAGCTGTCGTAGTAGTAACCCAGCTTGTATTCACCCGGCAGCGAGCCCGCATGTTTGTAGACCAGCTCGATCGGTACCACCGTGCCGGTGGTGCGTTTGGGGTCCAGGCGCCAGGCGCGGCTGGAGTTGCCGTTACTGTCCGGGTCGACATTGAACGCCGCCACGCGCAGTTGCCAGTTTGGCGAAAAGTCGTATTTCACCCGCGCACCCAGGCGCGCATTCGGGTAGTTGGTCCAGCCGCTGCCACCCGACATGTTCAGCGGGTGGCCGCAGAAACCGGCGTTCATGAAGTTACACAAAATGCCGCTGTCGAGGCCGCCGAGGTCATTGCCCATCGCCATGTAACCGAGCTTGATGTTCAGCGCGGGGGTGAACAGTGTGCGTTCGTAGCTCAATTCGGTGAGACGGGTGTAGAGGCCACCGTAGTTTTCCTGGATCGGCAGGCGGTTGCCCACCAGGTCTTCGGAGGCGCTGTTGCCGCGCCGGTCGTTGATGGTCAGCTGGATGCGGTCGCCGTTGGTCAAGCCGTAGAGCTTGCCCAGGTCCAATTGCACACCCAGCTTGATGTTTTGTGAGTAGCGCGCCGCACGGTGCAGGCCGCCGTCGGCGTTATAGGCGGTCTCGCCGCTGTAGTCGCCGGTGAAGCGGATGCCTTGCGCGTCGAGTTCACGGCGCAGGCCGCCCCAGTCGCCGGTCAGGGTGGTGTCGTCGGCTTGAGCGGGCAGGGCGGCAGCAAAGGCCAGGCCCAGCACCAGGCGCCCAATCGGTCGTTGAGAAGTGGAGGTCATGCAGGATTTTCCAAACGGCATGTGTAGTCGCAACGCGCGGTGCGGGAGCACCGCGCGAACAGAGGGTGGTTACGGCAGGGCGTAGGCGATCACGTAGTCGCCACGGTCAGTGGACTGGCGTGCGCCGCCGGCAGTGATGACGATGTATTGCTTACCGGTTTTCGGCGAAACGTAGGTCATCGGGCCGCCCTGGCTGCCGACGGGCAGGCGGGCTTTCCACACTTCATCACCGTTGCCGCTGTTGAAGGCGCGCAGGTAGAAGTCCTGGGTGCCGGCGATAAAGATCAGGCCGCCCTGAGTCGACAGTGTACCGCCGAGGGTCGGCAGGCCAACCTTGATCGGCAGGTGCATGCGGATACCCAGTGGGCCGGTGTCTTCAACGGTGCCGACCGGCACTTGCCAGGCGATCTGCTGGGTCTTCATGTCGATGGCGGTCAGGGTGCCGAACGGCGGCGCCTGGCACGGAATGCCGGCCACCGACAGGAAGCGGTTTTTGTTCACCGCATACGGCGTGCCCTTGAGCGGCACGGCGCCCATGCCGGTGTTCAGGGCTTCGCCACCGGACGCGGCCTGGGCCTTGTTCTGCGACGGGATCATCTGGATCCACAGGCCCAGGCGCATGTCATTGACGAAGATAAAGCCGTGCACCGGGTCGGTGGAGATGCTGCCCCAGTTCATGCCGCCCAGGGAGCCCGGAAAGCTCAGCGATTTATCGGTGCCCGGCGCGGTGTACAGGCCGTCGTAGCGCATGCCTTTGAAGTCGATACGGCACAGCAACTGGTCGTACGGCGTGGCGCCCCACATGTCCGATTCGCGCAGCGTCTGTGCGCCGATCTGCGGCATGCCGACCGATTTTGGCTGGGTCAGCGAGTAAGGCTCATTGGGAATGTTCGCGGCCTTGACCGGGACTTCCTTGACGTCGGTCAGCGGCTTGCCGGTGGCGCGGTCGAGCACATAAATCTGCCCGGCCTTGGTGCCGATCACCACGGCCGGTACAGGCTTGTTGCTGCCCGGTGGGGTGAAGTCGATCAGGCTCGGCTGCATCGGCAGGTCGAAGTCCCACAGGTCATTGTGGACAGTCTGGTACACCCACTTTTCTGCGCCGGTGGAGGCGTCCAGGGCCAGCACCGAGGCGCCGTACTTATGGTTGAGCTGGGTGCGTTCCACGCCATAGATGTCGGTGGAGGAGCTGCCCATTGGCAGGAACACTGTGTTCATCAGCGGGTCGTAAGACATCGGCGCCCAGCTGTTCGGTGTGCTGCGCACATAGGTACTGCCGGCCGCTGGGGCCTGCTTGTCTTCGGGGTTGCCTGGGTCGAAGGCCCAGCGCATTTGCCCGCTGATCACGTCGAAACCACGGATCACGCCGCCCGGCATGTCGGTTTGCACGTTATCGGCGACACGCCCGCCGACCACCACGGTGGTGCCGGCGATCAACGGTGCCGAGGACAATTGGTAGTAGCTGTCCGGTACCGCGCCCAGGCCGGCTTTCAGGTCCACTTGGCCGTGGGAACCGAAGTCTTCGCAGAATTTACCGGTGTCGGCATCCACGGCGATCAGGCGTGCATCGATGGTGTTGGTCAGCAAACGGCGCTGGCATTGCGCACCGGCCGGGACGCTGGCGGCAATGATCGGCGAGCTGTTCGGTTGGGTCGGCTGGGCGATCGTCGCGGTGGCATCGAAATAGGCCATGCCACGGCAACGCTGCCATACCGCCGACTTGGCGTTGACCTCGTTCTTCCACAGCTCTTTGCCAGTGTCGGCGTCCAGCGCGATCAGGTTGTTATGCGGTGTGCAGATGAACACCTTGTTGCCGATCTGCAGGGGCGTCAGTTGGTCTTCGGCACCGTTGCCGTCGCTGATGGCCACGTCGCCGGTGTGGTAGGTCCACGCCACCTTGAGCTTATTGACGGTGTCGCGGTTGATCTGGTCCAGCGCCGCAAAACGGCTGCCGCCTTCGGTATTGCCGTAGTGCGCCCAATCTTTTTGCGCGTCAGCTGCGGCGACCGGCGTGATGCCAGGGCCGGTGCCGGTTGGGGCGACGCTTGGGTGAGCGACGAACATATTGCCCGCCGCAACCGCCACGCCGACGGCCATCACGGCAGCGATGCCATACGCACCGCGTGCAGGCCGGCCAACCAGCAGCGGATACATCAGCGCCACCACCAGGCCGATCACCGCAAACATGAACAGCCGCGAGAACAGCGGCCAGAACACCAGCCCCACATCCGCCACCGCCCATACGGCCGTGCCGACCAAGAAGGCTGCGAATAGCCACGCGCCGGCCGGTTTGCGCTGCGCAATCATCAGGCCGGACACCGCCATGGCCACGCCACCGACGAGGAAGTACCAGGAACCGCCCAGGCTGACCAGCTTGGCGCCGCCAACGGCCAGGGCCACGCCGAGCAAGGCGATGACCACGCCCAGGCCCAGCAGGAGATATCGTGAGGCGCCAGTGGCGCGGGATGCTCGTTTCATGTCGACAGGACTCAACGGTGAGTGACTAAGGGTCGAATGTTAGCAAGATAAGTAACTGGTTAGTACATTCTGTCCTGTAATAGTCTTTTACAGGCTTGAGGGGGATCGGCGGTCTGCGGCGTCATGCCGCAGCCGCGTCGCTGGAACGCAGCCAGGCCGGTCATGTGCGCGGGCGGCGGGCTGACCTCATTCGGTCGGTGTGCAGGGCGCCTGCGGGGGGAGGGATGCGCCAGGCATCGAGCAACCGTCACTCGTGAGGCGACGCCTTAAAGGACAGTCGCCATGCCTGTTAAACCAACGCGCCATACGGCAATAGTCACGCGCTCATCGGCATCGCGACGCTGCGCTTTGCCTGTGGCGATTGCCGTGGCCCACTTTTCTAGAACTTGAAGCGCCCCACCAACCCCTTGAGCTGACCGGAAATGTCGGTCAAGCGGCCCGAGCCGGTCTGTGCCGAGTGGGCAAAGCCTTCCACCAACTGCGCATCGGCATGGATCTGCGCGATGTGCCGGTTGATTTCTTCGGCCACCTGATGCTGCTCTTCAGCGGCCGTGGCGATCTGGGTGTTCTGATCGCGAATCGAGTCCACCGAGCCACGGATCTTGTCGAAGCTGTCGCGGGCTTGCTGGATGCGCTCCACGCTGGTGTGCGACACCAGCAGGCTCCCCTGCATCTGCTGGGTGACTTCCTGAGTGCGGCGGGCGAGGTTGCCCAGCAGGCTGTCGATCTCGCCGGTGGAGTCGGCGGTGCGCCGGGCCAGGGCGCGCACCTCGTCGGCGACCACCGCAAAGCCACGGCCCTGGTCCCCGGCGCGTGCCGCCTCGATCGCTGCGTTGAGCGCGAGCAGGTTGGTCTGTTCGGCGATTGAGCGAATGGTGTCGAGGATGGTGTTGATGTTCTTGCTGTCCTGCTCCAGCAACTGCATGGTCTGGGTCGAGCGCTGCAGGTCTTCGCTCAGCTTGAGCACGCTGCCGGTGGCTTCACCGATGTGCTGCTGGCCGTCGTGCACGTCGCGGTAGCCTTCGTCGGCACTCGACGCGGCGGCGCTGCACGAGCGTGCGACTTCGTTGGCGGTGGCCACCATTTCATTGAAGGCGGTGCTCACCAGCTCCACGGCTTCGCGCTGGCGACCGGCCGCCTGGTTCATGTTGTTGGCCACTTCGCTGGTGTCGGCGGCAGCGGCTTGCAAGTCGGTTGAGGCACTGCCGATACGCTGCACCAGTTGGGCGATCATGCCCAGGAACTGGTTGAACCAGCCCGCCAGGCTGGCGGTTTCGTCCTTGCCCTGGACCTTGAGTTGGCGGGTCAGGTCGCCTTCCCCTTCGGCAATCTCTTGCAGGCCATCGGCGACCCCGCGAATCGGCCGCACGATGACCCGGGCGAAGCTGGCGCCGACAATTGCGAAGATCACCGCCAACACCGCAGCAATCGCTGCGATCAGCCAGGTGAGGCTGGAAGCTTGCGCCATCACTTCATCGCGTTTGATCAGGCCGATGAAGCGCCAGCCCAAATCTTTGGAACTGACCACGTTGGCCATGTAGGCCACGCCGTCGATGTCGATCTGGGTCACGCCGTCGCCGCGCTTGGCCAGCTCGGCGTAGTTGGCGCCCAGGTCCGCCAGGGGCTTGAAGTTGTGCTTGGCATCGCTGGGGTCCACCAGCACGTTGCCGTTGGCTTCCACCAGCATCAGGTAGCCGCTGTCACCCAGCTTGATGTTGCGCACCAGCTCGGTGAGTTGCTTGAGCGACACGTCCAGGCCGACCACACCGAGAATCGCCCCGCTGGCATCGGCAACCGTGTGCACGGTGCCGATCAGCGTCACATCGTCCGGCGCCCAGTAGTAGGCCCCGGTGCGCACGGTTTTGCCCGGTGCGGCGACGGCGGCCTGGTACCAAGGGCGCACACGCGGGTCGTAGTTGCTCAGTTTGGTGTCATCAGGCCAACTGGCGTAGCCGCCGTCCTTCAAGCCCAGGGACAAGTAGGCGGTGCTCGGGTGGCTCTTGGCGAACTGGTCGAAAATCGCCAACAGTTCTTGGTTGGTCGGCGTCAGCGGGATTTGCGCGGCGTCGGCGCCGGCGTAACTCTTCAGGTCTTTGGCCGCGACAACGCGCGGGTCCTTGGCCACGTACTCGACGTTCTGGCTGATGCCGTCGAAAAACTGCTTCATGCCATTGTCGATCTGGCGGATCTCACGGCCACTGCTGTCGAGGAAATTGGCCAGGGCCCCCTCGCGCAGATTCAACACGACGAGCACGGCGACCAGGATAACCGGCACGCACGCGACAGCGGCAAATGCCCAGGTCAGCTTTTGCTTGATATTCATGACTTCTCCCGCGGGTATTTATAGTTTTGGCAAGGGGGAACGGTGCACGTCGCATGTGTTTTTAAGGAAGGAAGCGGCCCATGCTTACCCCGGTATATCGACCGGGGCAGCGGGCACTTGAGGGCTTAAGCGCTGGGAAGACAGGTGGTCAACCGATACGGTCGCCACCCAGGGCATCACGCTGCATCGACTGCAGGTTTTTCTCGATGGTTTCGCAGATGGTTTCCATCTGGATCTGGTGTTCGCTGGAGCGGAACGGGCTTTGCAGGTCGGTGCCAATGCGCTCGATTGCCAGCAGCATAAAGCCCACCACCGTCGACGCCAGCGGGGTAAACCAACCCAGGGACTCCACCAGGCCCACCGGCACGATCAGGCAGAACAGCGAAATAAACAGCCGTGGAAAGTACACGTAGGGGTAGGGCAGCGGCGTGTTGGCGATACGCTCCATGCCGCCCTGGGCGTTGGACAGGTCCACCAGCGTCGACTCCAGGCGTGCCAGGCGAATGCTGTCCAGGTGCCCCGCCTTGTACTCCTTGGCCAGCAATGCCGCCGAGCCGGTGAGGATGTCATTGGCAAAGTTGTTGGTGGCGCCGTTGCGCGCGAACTCTGCGGCCGGGATAAACGCGCGCACTTCATCAGGGCACGGCTTGCCCCTGAGGTGCGCCGCCAGGCAATTCACATACGCCACATGGCGGCGTAGCAGGGTGGCTTTGATCGGGTTAACGTCGCCGTCCGCATCATCCAGCAGGGTCAGCACCTGGCGCGCGAAGCTACGTGAGTTATTCACCATGGCGCCCCACAGCGTGCGTGCTTCCCACCAGCGGTTATAGGCGCTGCTGTTACGAAAACTGATCAGCACCACCAGCGCCGAACCCAGCAGGGTAAGGGGCATCAGCGGCAAAGTGATCTTGGTGGTCAGGAACAGCATGAAGTCCACCGTGACGGCGACATCCCACAACAAGAGCCAGAACAGGGACCAGCCCACATAGCCCATGGTCTTGATGACCAAACGGTACTTTTTGATGATGGCGGCTTTCAAATGTGAACCTCGCGGCAGGCGGTAAGCAACAGTGCTTAAGCTCGGACGTCGGTTTGTGGAGAAAGGTTCGTGCTGGGCCTGAATCGTTTAAGTTACCTGAGACTCTGTTTCAAACATTCACTGACAGCCGGGTCGGCCAGGCGCACATTGCGAAGCGACGACGGGGTTGATTGTTACACAGCAAAAAAACCGCCGATTCGCATAGATCGGGCTTCCAGATAATCCATCACCTTTTAAACGCTGTCACTTTTGATAAAGGGCAGATATGCGCATATGCATTTAATTGTTTGCGTTAATGCATATTCACACCTAGGGTTACCCCGAGCCAGATCGGTACGCGCCCTCGAATACGGGCATCCCGGAACGTCGATAGCTCAGCAACACCGCTGCACCTTTACACGCTGGACGCGTGTGTTCATTCATGGAGGATTGAAAAATGTTAACCCCTGAAACAACCCGGTTCACCGGCGATACACAGCCCAACTGCCTGGTCGGCCATCTGCTCGACCCGCAATTGGTCGAGGTAGACGCGGCTCATCAGCCCAAAGCAATGGCCGCCGCCGGCCTGAATTTCAGCATGCAGAAACAAACCCAGACCAACTGGTGTTGGGCGGCGGTTTCCGCGTCGGTCGGTAACTACTACGGCACCGGGTCCTGGACCCAATGCGGCGTGGCCAGTAACGCGCTGGACCGCAACTGCTGCAACCAGCCGGGCCCCTGCAACGTCTACGGCTATCTGGACGCCGCTTTGCGGATCACGCGCAGTTACAACGGTATGAATCAAGGCTCGCTGCAGATGTCGGCCATCCAGAAGCAGCTCAACATGGGCCGCCCCATCGGTTTGCGTTGCGCCTGGTACGGTGGCGGTGCGCACTTTCTGGTGATCTATGGCACCAACGGCAATTACCTGTTGATCGCCGACTCGATCTACGGCTATTCGACCCGTGCCTTGAACGCGTTCCCCGGTTCGTACAACGGCGGCGGCAATTGGACCAACACGTACTTCACCGTAAAAAACTGAGGAGGGCTGCATCATGCAACTGACTTATCCAAAGGCGCCTTCCAACGGCGTACAGGTACTGCGTCCAGCGCTGCAAGCTGCGCTGCACACCCAGGGCTTCGGCATCAATCGCCAATTCGCGGCCGCTGTGCCGGGCCAAATCAGGCTGAGCGAAGGCTATCGTGGCTACTCGCTCAGCCTGGAGGACCTGAGCCTCGGTAAAGGCCTGAAAGACGCTAAGGTCGGTGATTGGCATTACCTGGTGTTTGCCGATGGCGCGACGATTGCCGACGCGCAATTGGCCGACGTACGCGGGCACGTCGAGTTCGCGTCGCTCAACCATGGGACGCTGGCAGCGGCGACCGTGGAGGCGCTGAAACTGGCGGAACAGTCGGCGCAATTGCAGGGTAAAACCGTGGAACTGCGCGTGTTATTCATCTCGGCACTGCACGTTGTGGCCATCTGGCTGCACGCCGACGGCGAAGAGGTGCTGATCCCGATTGAGCCGACGCCCAAGGACCTGGCGATCACGCAGTTGTACAGTGAGGCGGCGCTGCTTGCGTTGCTCAAGCCAGCGGCTGAACAGGCCCGTCAGCGCTTCGCTGCAGACACCCGTGGCGAATTGGGCAGTTGATAACAGCCTGAGGTAAACAAGCCCGGACAGTGTCCGGGCTTTTTTTTCGAAGCGAGTCAGCGATGCGGGCGCCATGAAGCGGTACTGTGAATGTCGTCGGCCCATGGCCGGCGCCTCGAACTGCGCCCTGAGCGTAGACGATGCACTTACAACGGGGTCAGCACATTCATCACGGTGTCCAGCGCCACGCGGGTGTCATCCAGTTGCACCAGTGAGGCGTGCCGGGCGCCGAGCGCGTCGCGATTCTGGATGGCGGTGAGGATGGCCTTGTGGCGGGGCAGGCTGAGGCCCTGGATGTCCGGGCGGCGGTTGGTGATGTTGATCGACTCGCGCAGCGGCAGCGAGAGCATGTTGCACATGTAGGCGAGCAAGTCGTTGCGGGTCGCGTCGGCAATCGCCCGGTGAAAGTCCAGGTCGGCTTGCAACAGCTCGTCGTGGGTCTTTGCGGTCTCCATGCCCACGTAGGCTTTTTCGATGGTGGCGATGTCTGCGTCGGTGGCGGTGGTCGCGGCCATGGCGGCGATTTCCGGTTCGAGAATGCGCCGCACACCGGCCAGGGTGTTGAAGAACTCACTGTGGGGCGTGGACTGCATCAGCCAGGACAACACGTCCGGGTCGAGCAGGTGCCATTTCAAGCGTGGCCGCACCACCGCGCCCACCCGTGGCTTGGAATACACCAGGCCCTTGGCGCTGAGCACCCGCGTCGCCTCGCGCAACACCGAGCGGCTGACCTTGTACTCCTCGCAGAGCGTGGCCTCCATGGGCAGGCGTTCTTCAGGTTTGAAGCGGCCGGAAACGATGTGCATGCCCAAGTCCTGAACGATCTGGGCATGCATGCTCTTGCGCGGCTTGGGCGGCTGGTGATCCATAACGAACGGGAGGCTCTGGCTAAATAAGCGGCATCATAGCATCCCAATTAGTGGGAATGACGCGGGACTTCAGCCCCACGGCAACCCACCAGGAAGTCAAAGTCGCAGCCTTGGTCCGCTTGCAGCACGTGGTCGATGTACAGCTGACGGTAGCCGCCGACGATCAGCTTCTGCGGGGGGGCCAGGTCCGCCATGCGCGCCGCCAGCTCTGCGTCGGGGATGTCCAGGTGCAGGCGGCCATTGGCGCAATCGAGTTCGATCCAGTCACCTTCCTTCACCGTCGCCAATGGGCCACCGGCAGCGGCTTCCGGTGCCACGTGCAGCACCACCGTGCCATAGGCGGTGCCGCTCATGCGCGCGTCGGAAATACGCACCATATCGGTCACACCCTGGGCCAGCAGTTTGGCCGGCAAGCCCATGTTGCCGACTTCGGCCATGCCCGGGTAGCCCTTGGGCCCGCAGTTTTTCATGACCAGGATCGAGTTGGCATCCACGTCCAGCGCCGGGTCGTTGATGCGGGCCTTGTACATGTCGAAGTCCTCGAACACCACCGCACGACCACGGTGCTGCATCAACTGCGGGCTGGCGGCCGACGGCTTGAGCACCGCGCCCAGCGGCGCCAGGTTACCGCGCAGCACGCAAATGCCGCCGTCGGCGCGGATCGGGTTGTCGAGGGTGCGGATGACTTCGTCCTGGCCATAGATCGGCGAGTCCTTGGTGTTTTCGCCCAGGGACTTGCCATTGACGGTCAACGCGTGCGGATGCGGGATCAGGTTGGCTTCGCCCAGGCGGCGCAGCACGGCCGGCAAGCCGCCGGCGTAATAGAACTCCTCCATCAGGAAGCGTCCCGAGGGTTGCAGGTCGACGATGGTCGGCATGCCACGGCCCATGCGTGTCCAGTCATCCAGGTCGAGCTCGACGCCAATGCGCCCGGCAATCGCTTTCAAGTGGATCACCGCGTTGGTCGAACCACCGATGGCCGCATTCACGCGGATCGCGTTTTCAAACGCTTCCTTGGTGAGGATCTTCGACAGCTTCAAGTCTTCGCGCACCATCTCCACCGCGCGCATGCCGGACATGTGCGCCAGCACGTAACGCCGCGCATCCACCGCCGGAATCGCCGCGTTGTGGGGCAGGGAAGTGCCCAGGGCCTCGGCCATGCACGCCATGGTCGACGCGGTGCCCATGGTGTTGCAGGTGCCCGCCGACCGCGACATGCCACCTTCGGCGGCGAGGAAATCGTCCAGGGTAATCGTACCGGCCTTGACCTGTTCGCTGAGCTGCCAGACCACAGTGCCCGAGCCGATGTCCTGGCCCTTGTGCTTGCCGTTGAGCATCGGCCCGCCGGTGACCACGATGGCCGGCACGTCGCAACTGGCTGCACCCATCAGCAGGGCCGGGGTGGTTTTGTCACAGCCGGTCAACAGCACGACGCCGTCGATGGGGTTGCCGCGAATGGCTTCTTCCACGTCCATGCTCGCCAGGTTACGGGTGAGCATGGCGGTGGGGCGCAGGTTGGATTCGCCGTTGGAGAACACCGGGAACTCGACAGGGAAGCCACCGGCCTCGATCACGCCGCGTTTGACGTGCTCGGCGATCTGGCGGAAATGCGCGTTACACGGGGTCAGCTCCGACCAGGTGTTGCAGATGCCGATGATCGGTTTTCCGTGGAACTGATGGTCGGCGATGCCCTGGTTCTTCATCCAGCTGCGGTACATAAAGCCGTTCTTGTCGGCGGTGCCGAACCACTGGGCGGAGCGGAGGGCGGGCTTTTTATCAGGCATGATGGCTTCTCTTATTGTATGACTATATGTTCTATATGTGGCTAAACATAAGCGCAAAATCGAAGCTTTGGAAGTGTTGTTTTGCAAATAGTCCTACTATATAGTCCGTCTTAACTGAGGCATGACCCTGGCGGATTTTCGCGAGAGGCGTCCCCCGAGCTTCTATAAAAACAACAATCGGAGATCGACCCCCATGAGCCAGGAACTGCGGCTTATTCGGCGCATCACGCTGAAACTGATTCCCTTCCTGATCCTGCTGTACCTGGTCGCCTACGTGGACCGCTCGGCAGTCGGCTTTGCCAAGTTGCACATGGGCGCCGACGTCGGCATTGGTGACGCCGCGTACGGTCTGGGTGCGGGGCTGTTCTTCATTGGCTACTTCCTGTTCGAGATTCCCAGCAACCTGATGCTCGACCGTTTCGGCGCCCGGCGCTGGTTTGCGCGCATCATGCTCACGTGGGGCGCCATCACCATCGGCATGGCATTCGTACAAGGGCCACAGAGTTTTTACCTGATGCGCTTTCTGCTCGGTGCGGCGGAAGCCGGGTTCTTTCCGGGCGTTCTCTACTACATCACCCAATGGTTTCCGGTGCGCCATCGCGGCAAGATCCTCGGGCTGTTCATCCTGTCCCAACCCATCGCGATGATGATCACCGGCCCGGTGTCCGGCGGCTTGTTGGGCATGGACGGCATTCTTGGGCTGCACGGCTGGCAGTGGCTGTTTATCGTGATCGGCACCCCGGCGCTGCTGCTCACCTGGCCGGTGTTGCGCTACCTGCCGGACGGCCCCAAACAGGTCAAGTGGATGAGCGAGGACGAAAAGACCTGGCTCACCGGCGAGCTCAATAAAGACCTGCAAGCCTACGGCCAGACCCGCCACGGCAACCCGCTGCATGCGCTCAAAGATAAGCGCGTGTTGCTGCTGGCGCTGTTCTACCTGCCGGTGACCTTGAGCATTTATGGGCTGGGGTTGTGGCTGCCGACGTTGATCAAGCAGTTCGGCGGCAGTGACCTGGTCACCGGGTTCGTCTCGGCGGTGCCGTACATCTTCGGCATCATCGGCCTGCTGATCATCCCGCGCAGTTCCGACCGCTTGAACGACCGCTACGGCCACCTCGCGGTGCTCTATGTGCTCGGCGCCATCGGCCTGTTTTTGAGCGCCTGGCTGAGCGTGCCGGTGCTGCAAATGGCCGCGCTGTGCCTGGCGGCGTTTGCGCTGTTTTCCTGCACGGCAGTGTTCTGGACGTTACCGGGCCGGTTTTTTGCCGGCGCGAGCGCGGCGGCAGGGATTGCGCTGATCAATTCGGTGGGCAACCTCGGCGGCTACATCGGTCCGTTTGTGATTGGTGCACTCAAGGAATACACCGGCACCCTGGCCTCCGGTTTGTACTTCCTGAGCGCGGTGATGGTATTCGGGCTGGTGCTGACCGGCGTGGTCTACCGCCTGCTGGAGCGCAAGCACGTGCTGCCGGTCGAGCAATTCGCCGCCAGTGCGCGTGGCGCCACACGTACTTAATCGAGGAGTCACTTCATGCGTTTAGTTCAGTTCGAGTTACGTAACGGCGAGCGCCGCGTCGGCGTCGTGGAAGGCCGCACAGTGCGCGAAGTGCAGAGCGCCCGCAGCGTGCGTGAGTTGGCGCTGGCTGCCATTGAAGCCGGCGTGGGCCTGGCGCAACAGGTCAACCGCCTGGGCCTGGGTGACAGCTACGACTACGCGGCGCTGTTGGCCGACCTGAAAATCCTGCCCCCCCTCGACCACCCGGACCCGGCGCACATGTTGATCAGCGGCACCGGCCTGACCCACCTGGGCAGTGCTTCGGCGCGCGACAAGATGCACAAGCAAGTCGGTGACGACAGCGCCATGACCGACACCCTGCGCATCTTCAAATGGGGCGTGGAGGGCGGCAAACCCGCCGCCGGCCAAGCGGGCGTACAACCTGAATGGTTCTACAAGGGCGACGGCAGCATCGTTGTGCGCCCGGGCGCAGCATTCCCGGTGCCGCCGTTTGCAGAAGATGCCGGCGAAGAACCGGAGATCGGCGGCCTCTACGTGATCGGCCACGATGGCAAGCCTTATCGCCTTGGCTTCGCCGTAGGTAACGAATTTTCCGACCATGTGATGGAGCGCAAAAACTACCTGTACCTGGCGCACTCCAAACTGCGCAGTTGCAGCTATGGCCCCGAATTGCGCGTGGGCGAGTTGCCCCAGCACCTGGCGGGCACCAGCCGCATCCTGCGCGACGGCGAAGTGATCTGGCAGAACGAATTCCTCAGTGGCGAGGCCAACATGTGCCACAGCCTGGAAAACCTCGAATACCACCACTTCAAATACCGCCAGTTCCTCACGCCGGGCGATGTGCATATTCACTTCTTCGGCACCGCCACCTTGTCATTCGCGGACGGTATACGTATCCAGCCGGGGGATGTGTTCGAGATCAGCCAAACCGAATTCGGCGCGCCGCTGATCAACACAGTCGGTAAGGCCGACGCGGTGTTCGAACCCGGCAATGTCATCACCCTTTAAGGAGAACTCCATGACCTCGTTCCTCGGCCACAACTACATCGGCGGCCAGCGCAGTGCCCAGGGCAGCGTCACGCTCAACAGTGTCGACGCCAGTACCGGCGAATCCTTGCCCCAGGCCTTCTATCAGGCCACGCCCGAGGAGGTCGATGCCGCCGCCCGCGCCGCTGCCGCCGCTTACCCGGCCTACCGCTCGTTGAGTGCCTCGCGCCGCGCGCAATTCCTGGATGCAGTGGCCGACGAACTGGAGGCGCTGGGTGATGATTTCATTGAGTTGGTCTGCCGCGAAACCGCATTGCCGGCAGCGCGTATCAAAGGCGAGCGCGGGCGTACCAGCGGGCAGATGCGTTTGTTTGCCACGGTGTTGCGTCGTGGCGACTTCTACGGCGCACGTATCGACAACGCCTTGCCCGACCGCCAGCCACTGCCGCGCCCGGACCTGCGGCAATACCGCATCGGCCTCGGCCCGGTCGCAGTGTTTGGCGCGAGCAATTTCCCCTTGGCGTTTTCCACCGCGGGTGGCGACACCGCTGCGGCATTGGCGGCGGGTTGCCCGGTGGTGTTCAAGGCTCACAGCGGGCATATGGCGACCGCCGAGCGCGTTGCCGATGCGATCATTCGGGCGGCCGAGGCCACCGAGATGCCGGCGGGGGTATTCAACATGATCTTCGGCGGCGGCGTCGGCGAAGCACTGGTCAAGCACCCGGCGATCCAGGCGGTGGGCTTTACCGGCTCGCTCAAGGGCGGTCGCGCGCTGTGTGACATGGCGGCGGCCCGCCCGCAGCCGATCCCGGTGTTTGCCGAGATGTCGAGCATCAACCCGGTGATTGTCTTGCCCCAGGCGTTGCAGGCGCGCTCGGAAACAGTCGCCCGCGACCTGACCGCTTCGGTGGTGCAGGGCTGTGGGCAGTTTTGCACCAACCCCGGCCTGGTGATCGGCATCGCCTCGGCGCAGTTCACGGCATTCACCGAGCAAGTGGCACAACTGATCGGCGCTCAACCGGCGCAAACCATGCTCAACGCCGGCACCTTGAGCAGCTACGGCAAAGGCTTGGAAAAACTGCTCGCACACCCCGCTATTCAGCACCTGGCGGGTAATGCCCAAACCGGCAATCAGGCGCAGCCGCAGCTGTTCAAGGCCGATGTGCGTTTGTTGATCGACGGCGATGAAGTGCTGCAGGAGGAGGTGTTTGGCCCAACTACCGTGTTTGTCGCCGTGGCCGACCAGGCCCAACTCAGCCAGGCCTTGCACGGCTTGCACGGGCAACTGACGGCGACGATTATCGGCGAGCCCACCGACTTTGAGCAGTTCGCTGAACTGACGCCGTTGCTGGAGCAAAAGGTCGGCCGCATCCTTCTTAACGGTTACCCAACCGGTGTTGAAGTGTGCGATTCGATGGTCCATGGCGGCCCCTACCCGGCGACCTCCGATGCCCGTGGCACCTCGGTCGGCACCCTGGCCATCGACCGTTTCCTGCGCCCGGTGTGCTTCCAGAATTACCCTGATAGCCTGCTGCCTGACGCGTTGAAAAACGCCAACCCGTTACGTATTCAGCGGCTGGTGGATGGCATGCCTTCCCGCGACCCGCTGTAACACGTACCTGAGAACCCTGCTCCAGGAGGCAACATGCCGTGTACCGCAGTCACCGCGCACCGTGCGCAGTTGGGCGAAGGCCCGTTCTGGGACGTGCCGACCCAGGCGCTGTATTGGGTCAATATCGCCGGCAAACAGGCGCTGCGCCTGATGGGCGGGCAATTGCAGATCTGGCAGTTGCCGGAGCATGTTTCGGCATTCATCCCGTGTGAAAGCGGCGATGCACTGGTGACCTTGAGCAGCGGCGTGTATCGCCTGGACCTGGCAACCGAGGCCTTGACCCTGCTCTGTGTCGCCGACCCGCAGCCCGGCAACCGGGGCAACGAAGCGCGCTGTGATGCCCAGGGCCGACTGTGGCTGGGCACCATGCAAAACAACCTCGGCGAGCGCGGTGAGGACCTGCCCATCACGCGGCGTTCCGGCGGGTTGTTTCGTATTGACGCCGACGCGCAGGTAACCCCGCTGCTGCATGGCCTGGGCATTCCGAACACCTTGCTGTGGAACGAGGACGGCACCCAGGTGCACTTCGGCGACAGCATGGATGGCACGTTGTATCGGCATTCGATCCAGGCGGGTGGCCAGCTCGATCCGGCCCAGGTGTGGTTCGGTCCGCATGCGCGCGGCGGGCCGGACGGCTCGGCGCTGGACAGCGAAGGCTATATCTGGAATGCGCGCTGGGACGGCAGTTGCCTGCTGCGCCTGTCGCCCGAAGGCGAGGTGGAGCGCATTCTCGAACTGCCTGTCAGCCGGCCCACCAGTTGCGTGTTTGGTGGCCCCAACCTCACCACGCTGTATATCACCAGCGCCGCCAGCCCCTTGGACCACCCGCTGGATGGCGCGGTATTGGCCATTGAACTCGATGTGCCCGGCACACCCTGTCACCGCTTTGCCGGTTAACCCCAAGACTTAAAAACAACAACAAGGAGTCACCCTATGAATCGTCGTCGTGGTATCCGTTCCCTGTGCTGCGCCGCTGTCGCGGTGTCGGCCCTGAGCTTGAGTGGCCTGTTGCTGGCCGCTGAAGAAGTGAAGATCGGCTTTCTGGTCAAGCAGGCCGAAGAGCCCTGGTTCCAGACCGAATGGGCCTTCGCTGAAAAAGCCGGCAAGGAGCATGGTTTTACCGTGATCAAGATCGCCGTGCCCGATGGCGAGAAAACCCTGTCGGCCATCGACAGCCTGGCCGCCAACGGCGCCAAGGGTTTTGTGATCTGCCCGCCGGACGTGTCCCTCGGGCCGGCCATCGTGGCCAAGGCCAAGGCCAACGGGCTGAAAGTGATTGCGGTGGATGACCGCTTTGTCGACGCCAAGGGCAACTTCATGGAAGACGTGCCGTACCTGGGCATGGCGGCCTTCGAAGTCGGCCAGAAGCAGGGCGCCGCGATGGCGGCTGAGGCGAAAAAACGCGGCTGGGACTGGAAGGACACCTACGCGGTGATCAACACGTTCAACGAGCTCGACACCGGTAAAAAACGCACCGACGGTTCGGTCAAATCCCTGGAAGACGCCGGCATTCCCAAGGACCACATCCTGTTCACCGCCGCCAAAACCCTCGACGTACCGGGCAGCATGGACGCCACCAATTCGGCGTTGGTCAAACTGCCCAGTGGCGCCAAGAACCTGATCATCGGCGGCATGAACGACAACACCGTGCTGGGCGGCGTACGCGCCACCGAAAGTGCCGGCTTTGCCGCAGCGAATGTCATCGGTATCGGCATCAATGGCACCGACGCCATCGGCGAATTGAAGAAACCCAACAGCGGCTTCTTCGGCTCGATGCTGCCGAGCCCGCACATCGAGGGCTACAACACCGCGAAGATGATGTTCGACTGGGTCACCACCGGCAAGGAGCCACCGAAGTACACCGCCATGGATGAAGTCACGCTGATCACCCGCGAGAACTTCAAGCAGGAACTGGAAAAAATCGGTTTGTGGAACTGATGGATTTCCTCGGCGGCCCCGGCAACGGGGCCGCCTGATCCGTGTGACGAGGTGGTTATGCACGCGCAAGTACAGACACACAACGCCGCTGCCCGGTTGTGCTTTAACGGTATCGGCAAAACCTTTCCCGGGGTCAAGGCGCTGGATGGCATCAGTTTCACCGCCTACCCTGGGCAGGTGCACGCCTTGATGGGCGAAAACGGCGCAGGCAAGTCGACCCTGTTGAAGATTCTCGGCGGAGCTTATCAGCCCAGCAGCGGTACGTTGCAGATCGGCGAGCAGGTGCTGGCGTTCAAATCCGCCGCCGACAGCATCGCCAGCGGCGTCGCGGTGATTCACCAGGAATTGCACCTGGTGCCGGAGATGACGGTCGCCGAGAACCTGTTTCTGGGGCATCTGCCGGCGCGCTTCGGGGTGGTCAATCGCGGCCTTCTGCGCCAGCAGGCATTGGCGTGCCTCAAAGGCCTGGCGGATGAAATCGACCCCGAGGAAAAACTCGGTCGCCTGTCCCTCGGCCAACGCCAACTGGTGGAAATCGCCAAGGCGCTGTCCCGTGGCGCCCGGGTGATTGCCTTCGATGAGCCGACCAGCAGCTTGTCGGCCCGCGAGATCGATCGGCTGATGGCGATCATCACGCGCCTGCGTGACGAGGGCAAAGTGGTGCTCTACGTGTCGCACCGCATGGAGGAAGTGTTCCGCATCTGCAACGCCGTCACGGTGTTCAAGGACGGCCGCTACGTGCGCACCTTTGACGACATGAACGCGTTGACCCATGACCAGTTGGTGACCTGCATGGTCGGTCGCGATATTGAGGATATTTACGACTACCGTGCGCGCGCACACGGCGAGGTCGCGCTCAAGGTTGACGGCCTGCTGGGCCCGGGCTTGCGTGAGCCGGTGAGCTTTGAGGTGCGCAAGGGCGAGATTCTTGGCCTGTTCGGGCTGGTGGGCGCGGGGCGTACCGAGCTGTTTCGGCTGCTCAGCGGGCTGGAACGCGCGAGCGCCGGCCACCTGCAGCTCTGCGGGCAACCACTGCAGTTGCGCTCACCCCGCGATGCGATCGCAGCCGGTGTGTTGCTGTGCCCGGAAGACCGCAAGAAAGAGGGGATCATTCCGCTGGCAAGCGTCGCGGAAAACATCAATATCAGCGCACGAGGTGCTCACTCCGCGTTCGGTTGGCTATTGCGCGAGGGCTGGGAAAAGGGCAATGCCGGCCAGCAGATCAGCGCGATGAAAGTCAAAACCCCGAACGCGGCGCAAAAAATCATGTACCTGTCCGGCGGCAATCAGCAGAAGGCCATTTTGGGCCGCTGGTTGTCGATGCCCATGAAGGTCTTGCTGCTCGACGAGCCGACCCGTGGCATCGACATCGGCGCCAAGGCCGAGATCTACCAGATCATCCACCACCTTGCAGCGCAGGGCATTGCGGTGATTGTGGTGTCCAGCGACCTGATGGAGGTCATGGGCATTTCCGACCGCATCCTGGTGCTGTGCGAAGGCGCCTTGCGCGGCGAACAACAGCGTGAACACGCCACTGAATCCAACTTGCTGCAGCTGGCCCTGCCACGCGGCCCGGCGAACTGAGAGATGACCATGACAACCCAACACAACGCGTTGCCGACGGCACGCAAACCCCTCGATGTGCGTGCGCTGCTCGATAACTGGGCGATGTTGCTGGCGGCGATCGGGATCTTTGTACTGTGCGCCTTACTGATCGACAACTTCCTCTCGCCGCTGAACATGCGCGGGCTGGGCCTGGCAATTTCCACGGTCGGCATCGCCGCCTGCACCATGCTGTTTTGCCTGGCGTCGGGGCATTTCGACTTGTCGGTGGGCTCGGTGATTGCCTGCGCCGGGGTCGTCGCGGCGATCGTGATGCGCGATACCGACAGCGTGATGCTGGGCATTGGCGCCGCGTTACTGATGGGGCTGCTCGTCGGGCTGATCAACGGCATCGTGATCGCCAAGCTGCGGGTCAATGCCTTGATTACCACGCTGGCGACCATGCAGATCGTGCGCGGCCTGGCCTATATCTTTGCCAACGGCAAGGCTGTAGGGGTGTCGCAGGAGCAGTTTTTCATCTTCGGCAACGGCCAGTTGCTGGGCGTGCCGGTGCCGATCCTGATCACCATTGTATGCTTCCTGTTTTTCGGCTGGCTGCTCAACTACACCACCTATGGGCGCAACACCATGGCCATCGGCGGCAACCCGGAAGCGGCGTTGCTGGCCGGGGTGAATGTCGATCGCACCAAGATCCTGATCTTTGCCATGCATGGCGTGATTGGCGCGCTGGCGGGGGTGATTCTGGCTTCACGCATGACCTCCGGCCAGCCGATGATTGGCCAGGGGTTTGAGCTGACGGTGATTTCCGCCTGCGTGCTCGGCGGGGTCTCGTTGAGCGGCGGGGTAGGCATGATTCGCCACGTGATTGCCGGGGTGTTGATCCTGGCGATTATCGAGAATGCGATGAACCTGAAGAACATCGACACCTTTTACCAGTATGTGATTCGCGGTTCGATCCTGCTGCTGGCGGTGGTCATCGACCGCATGAAACAGCGCGGATAACCCGGTCTGTGAAAGCCAAAAAGGAGGGAGCGGGCAAGCCCGCTCCCAGCGTTTATTTGGCGCTGAACTTAAAAATGGTGTGTTGGCTATAGGTCTGGCCGGGGTTCAGGCGTGTCGACGCAAACTTCGGCTGGTTAGGCGCATCCGGAAAGTGCTGGGTCTCCAGGGTGAAACCGCTCCAGTGCTGGTAAGTCTTGCCGGCTTTGCCCTTGACCGTGCCGTCGAGGAAGTTGCTGGTATAGAACTGCACGCCAGGCTCGCTGGTGTAGAGCTGTAAATGCCGGCCTGACGCGGGGTCGTGTACTTCAGCCGCGAGTTTTTTGATATCGCCCTGAGTGTCCAGCGCCCAGTTGAAGTCAAACCCGCCCTGTTTCGGCTCGGCGAATTTGAGCTGTGGGTGGTCATCCTTGATGTGCTGGCCGATCGGCGTGGGTGCCAGGAAGTCCATCGGTGTGCCTTTGACCGGTGCCAGTTCGCCGGTAGGGATCAAGGTGGCATTTACCGGCGTGTAGTGGCTGGCATGCAAGGTCGCGACGTGCTTGAGGATGTCGCCGTTACCCGCGCCGGCGAGGTTGAAGTAACTGTGGTTGGTGAGGTTGAGCACCGTGGGTTTGTCGGTGGTGGCCGTGTAATCGATGTGCAGTTCGTTGTTGTCGTTGAGGCTGTAGGTGACCTCGGTTTTCAGATTGCCGGGGAAGCCCATCTCGCCGTCTTTGGACAGGTACGTGAGGGTCACGCCGACCGAGTCCTTGCCCTTGACTGGCTTGGCTTGCCACACGTGCTTGTCGAAACCCTGTGCGCCGCCGTGCAGCGCGTTGGGGCCGTCGTTGAGGGGTACCTGATAGCGTTTGCCATCGAGCTCGAAGGCGCCGCCCGCGAGGCGGTTGCCAAAGCGCCCGATGGTCGCGCCAAAAAATGCGCTGCCGGCCTGGTAACCCTGTACATCGTCAAAACCGAGCACTACGTCCTCGGCCTTGCCGTTTTTATCCGGTACTTTCAGCGACTGCAATACGCCGCCGTAGGTGATGACCGTGGCTTGCATGCCATGGCTGTTGCGCAATATGTACTGCTCGACGGCCGTGCCGTCATTGGTTTTGCCGAAGGGCTTTTGCTCGCTGGTGAGGCCTGCGGCCTGGACACCGCCGCTGGCAATCATCATGGACAGGGCAAGGCCGGAAAGCAGGTGACGAGGGTGCTTCATGGTCGAACTTCCTTTTGTTGTTTTCAGTGGAATAGTTCTACTAATGTGCGATATTTTGTCGATGGAACAGCAGATTTATAGCCTTTTACTGCCTTTTTGCAAAATAAAATAAGACTAATTGAGTGAGGCATCCGTTATATGAATATTGCGCAGGCTGTGTATCCCGACCTCAAGGGTAAGACCGTGCTGGTTTCCGGAGGTGCTTCGGGCATTGGTGAGTTTATGGTGCGGGCCTTCGCCGCGCAGGGGGCGAGGGTGGGCTTTGTGGACCGGGCACAAAGCCAGGGTGAGCGATTGGCGGCGTTCTTGAGTGCCCAAGGGCACACCGTGCAGTTTTTGCACTGCGACATCACCGATGACATCGCCTTCCAGGCGGCGATAGAGCGTTTCGAACATTCGCTCGGCCCCATCACCGTGCTGGTCAACAACGCCGCCAACGATGTGCGCCACACCCTGGAAGAGGTCGATTCGGCGATGTTCGACCGGTTGATAGCCGTCAACCTCAAGCACGCTTTTTTTGCCGCGAAGGCGGTGGCGCCGATGATGAAACGCGCGGGCGGCGGGGCAATCATCAATTTGGGTTCGGTCGGTTGGATGATGGCGTCTGCGGGCTACCCGGTATACGCGGCCAGCAAGGCTGCCGCCCATGGCATGACGCGGGCGCTGGCCCGGGAGCTGGGACCGGAGCGCATCCGGGTCAACACCCTGGTACCCGGCTGGGTCATGACCGAAAAACAATTGGCGATGTGGGTAGACGACGCGGCCCGGGAGCTGATCAGCCGCAGCCAGTGCCTGCCAGGCAGTGTGCTGCCGGAACACATCGCCAATATGGCGTTGTTTCTTGCCTCTGAGGTATCGGCGATGTGTTCGGCGCAGAACTTTATTGTGGATGGCGGTTGGGTGTAGTCGCGTCAGGTGTAGTCGCGTTACTCGATCGGGTATCTGCGAAAGGCCGGATGCTGCTCAAGCGCGCGGGTATGGCGTTGCAGGTGGGGAAACGCATCGGCTTCGAGCACCGTCGGCAGTTTGAACCGGGTAAACGACCAGGCGACTGCCGCAGTCAGCGCGGCTTGGCTCAGCGGTTCGCTGCTGGGCTGGGCCAGGTGTTTTTCCAGCAGCGTATAGGCCGCCAGCAACTGCCCGGTGACGCGCTCGATCCACGGCGCGTGCAGTTTCTCCGCCGGGCGCAGGTGGTGTTCATAGACAATCTGCACGGTTTTCTCACACGCTGCCAGGGCCAACCCGAGCACTTGCAGCGCATGGGCGCGCGCCTCGGCCTGTGCGGGCAGGAGCTTCCTGTCGGGCGGCGCGAGGGCTTCGAAGTAATCCAGGATCAGGCTGGAATCCATCAGCACCGTCCCATCCTCCAGCACCAGGCTGGGCGCCTTGACCACCGGGTTGATCCGCGCGAATTCGCTGAAGGTGCTGAACACGGACAAGGGTTCATGCACAAAGTCTACGCCGTACAACTCCAGGGAAATTGCCACGCGGCGAACGTAAGGCGAGTCCAGCATACCGATCAGTTTCATGCAGCCTCCATTGCTATCCGGATCATTGGCTCAAGAGAGTAAGGGCTGTTGATCGGCGTGCGCAATGGCCTGACGTAACTGCCCATAGGCGCTCACCAATTGCTCCAGGCTGAACGCCAGGTTGCGCCCACTGGGGTTGGGCAACACCCACACCGACGCATCGCCCAATGATTGGGCTTGCAAGCCCCAGGCTATCGCGCGCTGGCCAGACAACGCGCTGTAACCGGCCTTGCCGAGAAAGGCCACGCAGCGTGGCCGGTAGTGGCGGATTTTCTGTTCGAACGCGGCCGCCGCGGCCTTGAATTCATGCCGTGCCAACTCGCTTGCACTCGCCGTCGGGCGCTCCACGACAGTGGTCAAGCCGCAGTGGTAGTGCAGCAAGGTACGCCCGTTTTCGGGAAAAATTTCATGGGGCGTGAAACCGGCCAGGTGCAGGGTGCGCCAGAAGCGGTTGCTGCGGTTGGCAAAGTGCTGGCCGAGCGCGGCAGAACCCTTGCCGGGGTTGATCCCGCAGAACACGACCGTCAGTTGCTCGGCCAGGATGTCTTCGAGTCGTTCGCTCATGTCGGGTCTGCCTGTCAGTGGGGGAGCGGCCATTCGCTGAAGCGCTGCGCCTGCGCAGCCATGGCCGCGGGCGGTGGTGCTGACCACAGCGTGACAAGCCATCCGCCGATAGCTTAACGTCCTTGGCCAGCGGGGGGCAGGCAAAGTCGTCGGCGGCGATAAGGTCCAGGGGCAGCGGCCGTTCACGTCAGTGCCCCTGCAAAACCCGCCATTAAACGCTAATGTGGGGCTGATCCACGCGCTGGGTGGCGGATCAAGCGTGGCCCGATTGGCGGCATCGAACCGTACTGAAACCAAGGAGAATCAAGCATGACCGATTACGTACCCGCGAAGGTGTGGACCTGGGACACCGAAAGCGGCGGCACCTTCGCCAGCATCAACCGGCCCATTGCCGGTGCGACCCATGACAAGAGACTGCCAGTCGGCAAGCACCCGCTGCAACTGTATTCCCTGGCCACGCCCAATGGGCAGAAAGTCACCATCCTGCTGGAGGAGTTGCTGGCCCTGGGGCACGCCGGCGCTGAATACGATGCCTGGCTGATCAAGATCGGCGATGGCGACCAGTTCGGCAGCGGGTTTGTTGCGGTCAACCCGAACTCCAAGATCCCGGCATTGATGGACCATAGCGGTGACACGCCGATTCGGGTGTTCGAGTCCGGTGCGATCCTGCAATACCTGGCGGAGAAGTTCGGGGCGTTTTTCCCCACCGAACCGGCTGCTCGCGCTGAGTGCCTGTCGTGGCTGTTCTGGCAGATGGGCAGCGCGCCGTATCTGGGCGGGGGCTTCGGGCATTTTTATGCGTATGCGCCGAGCAAGATGGAATACCCGATCAATCGGTTTGCGATGGAAACCAAGCGCCAGTTGGATGTGTTGGACCAACGCCTGGCGGTGAGTGAGTACATCGCCGGGGATGAATACACCATCGCCGATATTGCGATTTGGCCCTGGTACGGTGGCTTGGTTAAAGGCCGCTTGTATGGGGCGGCAGAATTCCTGTCGGTGCAGGATTACAAGCACGTGCTGCGCTGGGCCGACGCCATCGAAGCGCGACCTGCGGTGCAGCGCGGGCGCCGGGTCAATCGGGTTTTCGGGGAACCTGCGGAGCAGTTGCCGGAGCGGCATGCCGCAAGCGACCTGGACTGAATGCACGCACCTTGACGGTCTTCGGGCCGTCTGTTGCGATGACCGGGTGGATGGCCGTGAAGTCACCGCGGGTCGGCTAATCTGCGCGGGTCAAAACCGCCCTCAGCGTGTGGACTTTTCACTATGAAGACTTGCCCTGTTCAGGCCCCTTTAGAGCCGCAGTCCGTCTGCCATCCCATCACCCGCAGCGCGATCTTTATGGTTGCTACCGTTACCCCCGGCAGTGAAGACCGCGTGCGCGCCTGGTGTGGCGACATCGCCGGCCTAGTGCGCTCGGTGGGCAAGCGCGTACCGGCGGGCAACCTGACCTGCGTCTGTGGGTTCGGCTCGCAGGCGTGGGACCGGCTGTTCGGCGCACCGCGCCCGGCGGCCTTGCATTCGTTTCGCGAGTTTGGGGTGGAAGGGCGCAAGGCCGTTTCGACACCCGGTGACATCCTGCTGCATATCCGTGCCGAGCAGATGGACCTGTGTTTCGAACTGGCCACGCAACTGATGGCGGCCCTGGGCGACAGTGTCAAGGTGGTGGATGAGGTCCAGGGTTTCCGCTACTTCGATATGCGCAGCATCATCGGTTTTGTCGACGGCACCGAGAACCCGGTGGGGCGCAAGGCGGTCGGGTTCACCATCGTCGGCGATGAAGACCCTGAATTCGAAGGCGGCAGCTACGTGCTGGTGCAAAAGTACCTGCACGACATGGCCGCCTGGAATGGCTTGACCGTGGAAGCGCAGGAGCGGGTGATCGGGCGCACCAAGCTGGCGGACATTGAATTGGACGAAGAAACCAAACCAAGCAACGCCCACAGCGCGTTGACCGTAATCACCGATGAAAACGGCGAAGAAGTGAAGATTCTGCGTGACAACATGCCGTTTGGCCGACCGGGCGCCGGTGAGTTCGGCACCTACTTTATCGGCTACGCACGCTCGCCGCAGCCGTTGGAGCAGATGCTGGAAAACATGTTCGTCGGCCGCCCGGTCGGCAATTACGACCGCTTGCTGGACTTCAGCACGGCGGTGACCGGCGGCCTGTTTTTCGTGCCTTCGGCCGACTTGCTCGACGCGCTGGCCGACCGCCCGCCTGCGGCTTAGCTCAATGCTGCTTAACTGAGCAGCCCGGTGCTGACCGCAACGATCAGGAAAATCCCCAGCAGCGCGCGGTAGATCACGAACGGCCAGGTGGAGAACCGCTCCAGGAACTTCATCAGGCCCCAGATTGCGAAGAACGCCGAGACGCTGGCGACCACCAGGCCGAAGAGCAAGTGCGACCAGGCGTGGGCGGGCAGCTCGGCGTGCAGCAACACCCACAGTTCTTTCAAACCGGCGAGGGCGATGGCCGGCAAGCCCAGCAGGAAGGAAAAGCGCGCGGCTTCTTCACGTTTGAAGTTGAGGAACAGGGCGGCGGTCAGCGTGGAACCTGAACGCGAGACGCCGGGAATCAGCGCACCAATCTGCGCAATGCCGACAATCAGTGCATCGCGCAGGCGCATTTCGCTCATGTCCCGCGTGTGGCGTGCCCGCACTTCGGCGACTGCCAGCAACACCGCCATGACCACACAGGAAATGCCGATCACCATCAGGCCGCGCAACGGCGAGTTGCAGGTGTTGAGGGTCGAGGACAAGGCCAGCCCGGCAATCCCGATCGGGATGGTCGCCAAAATGATCGCCACCGCCAGCTTGAACCACCGGTCGTTGTAATCACCCCGGCGCACCGCGCTGATGCTGCCGGTGGTCACCTGGTGCACATCGCGCCAGAAGTAACTGACCACCGCCGCCAGCGCCGCCAACTGCATGGCCGCTGAAAACGCCGAGCCCGGATCTTGCCAGCCGAGCAGGGCAGGCACCACGCGCATGTGGGCCGTGGACGACACGGGCAACAGCTCGGTAATGCCCTGGATCACGCCCAGAATGAAGATCTGCAGGTAATCCAGGGAGGCAAAACCCACATCCAGGCCGGCGGAACAGACGTTTGTCAAAGTACATGTCCTTGAAAAATAGGGAGGCGGGCAAAGTTTATTCTAAATGTTTCAGGATTTTCGGCGGGGCCCGACAAATCCGCAATCGGTTCAGCAAACAGAAAGGTTAGGCAATGTATTGGCCTGCACGCGTGTTTTGTGAACAATGGCGCCCTGCTTTTTTTGACCGAGAGCCTCATGCCTGAAACCACCGTCGAATTGATCCAGACCGGCCCCGACGCGTCGGAGCTGATCCGCAATCTTTACCAGTACTACGCCTACGAGTCCTCGGACTGGGAGCAGGAAGATGTGGAGGCGGACGGCCGCTTCTACATCCATGACGAGCACCTGACGCGCTATTGGCAAGACCCGCAGTGGAGCGCCAACCTGCTGCTGGTCGATGGGTATATCGCCGGCTTCCTGTTGATCGAAGGCAGCGAACTGCCCGGCATCGATGCCCTGGAACTGGCTGACCTGTTCATCCTCAAGCGCTATCGTCGCAAAGGCATCGGCCGCGCCATCGCGACCCAGGTGTTGAGCAGCGGGCAGACCAATTGGCTGGTGCGTTTTTACGATCAGGATGAAGTGTCCCAGGCGTTCTGGCGCGCAGTGTTGGACGACCTGCCGCGCCCGGCGCAGACGCTTGAGCTGGATGATGACCCGCAGTTGGTGAGCTACCTGATTACGCGTGCGGCGCTGCATTGAACGCTTGCTGCATCGCCTGAGGCGGCTGCCCGAACGCGCGCAGAAACGCCTGGCGCATGCGTTCGCGATCACCGAAGCCGGTTTCGCGGGCCACCACTTCGACCGGGTGACGGCTGGTTTCCATCATCGCCCGGGCGGCTTCCACGCGCAGCGATTCGATGGCCTTGGCGGGGGTTTGCCCGGTTTCTTCGCGAAACACACGGCTGAACTGGCGCGGGCTGAGCCGGGCCACATCGGCCAGGGCCTCCACCGACAGGTCATGGGTCAGGTTCTCGCGGGCATAGGCCAGGGCCAGTTGCACGCGGTCTGACTTGGGATCGAGCTCCAGCAAGGCCGACAATTGCGATTGCTCGCTGCCGCGACGTTGGGCAATCACCAGTTTGCGCGCAATACGCCGGGCGAGGTCGCTGCCCAGGTCGGCTTCTACCATCGCCAATGCCAGGTCCACGCCGGCGCTCATGCCGGCGCCGGTCCATACCTGGCCGTCCACCACGAACAACTTGTCTTCTTCCAAGTGAATATCCGGGTAGCGCTTGCGGAACGCGGGCGCGTGGATCCAGTGCGTGGTGGTGCGTTTACCTTGCAGCAGGCCGGCTTCGGCCAGCACGAAGATGCCCATGCACAAGGAGGCGACCCGCCGTGATTGAGCAGAGGCGGCCTTTACCAGTTCCAGCAGGTTGGCCTCCGGCAGACGAAACTCCAGATAGCCGCTGACGATCAGCGTGTCATAGCCCTGCGGCCGCAGAGGCGTGGTATTCACCGAAAAGCCCTGGGACGTCATCACCGCGCCGCCGCTCTCCGAAACCAGGTGGAACTCGTAGGCCGACTCACCCCTCAGCAGGTTCGCGCACTCGAACACCGAACCCAGGCTGAGGCTCAGGGACTGGAAGTTCGGGTAAACCATCAGCGCAACGCTGTGCATCGTCATTCTCCAAAGGGGCGCGAGCGGGGATTGTCGACCGGTGTCGGCGAAACGGCAATCAACTTTGCGTCATGTCCGGAATCCTTGCGGATATGACATTGTTGAAGTTTTTCTCGCCGCCTAACATTCCCTCAACGAACTAGACGACTGGTCTAATCGGACGGGAAGAACAATGAACAGCGAAACCAAAAGTACAAGGCAGACGATCCTGGATACGGCGCAATTAATTGTCAGCCGCAAAGGGTTTTCTGCGGTGGGGTTGAACGAAATACTTCAAGCCGCCGACGTACCGAAAGGCTCGTTTTATCACTACTTCAATTCTAAAGATGCATTCGGCGTTGTCTTGCTGGATACCTACTTCGATCACTATGTGCAGGGTATCGAGCAACTGTTCCAACAACCCGAACTGTCCGGCGGCGCCAAATTGATGCGGTATTGGCAAACCTGGGTCGACAACCAGACCGGCTGCACCGATGCGGGCAAATGCCTTGCCGTCAAACTCGGTGCTGAGGTGTCAGACCTTTCAGAGCCGATGCGTTTGGCCCTGCAGCGCGGCACCGCACGTACGATTGCTTTACTGGCCGGGGCCTTGCTGCAAGGCGTCGAAGACGGCTCGCTGACGGTTCAGCAACCCCCGCAACGCCTGGCCCAACGCCTGTATGCGCTGTGGCTGGGGACCAGCGTGATGAGCAAGATTACCCGAACATCTGCGCCGTTTGACGAGGCGCTGCTGCTGACCCGACACCTGTTGGGTTGCCCTGAACACACCGATGCTTACACCTACTGAAACCCATCGATCGAGGCACTGGAAAATGAAAGTATTAATGGTACTGACCTCTCACGACCAGCTTGGCGATACCGGCCGTAAAACCGGCTTCTGGCTTGAAGAGTTTGCGGCTCCCTATTACACCTTCAAAGACGCCGGCGCTGAGTTGGTGCTGGCCTCTCCGGCAGGCGGCCAACCGCCGCTGGACCCGGTCAGCGACCAGCCTGACGCGCAGACCGAACAGACCCGACGTTTCGCCGCTGACCCGGCTGCACAGCAGGCCCTGGCCAACACCGTCAAGCTCGACACGGTCAACGCCGACGACTTCGACACCGTGTTTTACCCAGGCGGGCACGGTCCGCTGTGGGACTTGGCAGAGTCGAGCACGTCCATCGCGCTGATCGAGTCGTTCGAGCGTGCCGGCAAGCCCATCGGCTTTGTCTGCCATGCGCCCGGCGCACTGCGTCACGTCAAGGCGGTCAATGGCGAGCCGTTGATCAAGGGCCGTCGCGTTACCGGCTTCTCCAACGCCGAAGAGGCCGCTGTCGGCCTGACCGATGTGGTGCCGTTCCTGATCGAAGATGAGTTCAAGACACTCGGCGGCCACTATGCAAAGGGCGCTGATTGGCAATCCTTTGTGCTTGAAGATGGTTTGCTGGTAACCGGGCAGAACCCTGCCAGTTCCAGTGATGTGGCTAAGGCCCTGCTGAAACTCACCGCATAACTTAATTAAATCGCTGTATGCATTGGCGGCTCTCACGAGCCGTCAATGCTTTAGCGCGCCTTGAATTTGGAAGTTCTTACATGACGAGTAGTTTAAATACCCCCGTAAAACTGGGTCACCACACCTTGAACAACCGCGTGGTACTGCCGCCCTTGACCCGCCAGCGCAGTGCCCAGCCTGGTGATATCGCGACCGACGTGATGGCCGAGTATTACCGTCAGCGCGCCAGCGCCGGCTTTATGGTCAGCGAAGGCACGCAAATCGAACCGCGCGGCCAGGGTTACGCCTGGACGCCAGGTATCTACAGCCCGGCGCAGATCGACGGCTGGCGCAAAGTGACGGACGCGGTGCACGCCGAGGGCGGGGTGATCTTCGCCCAGCTGTGGCATGTCGGTCGCGTGTCTCACCCCGCACTGCAACCGGAAGGCGCCGCACCGGTCGCGCCGTCGGCTATTGCGGCCGAGCAAGCCAAGGCCTTTATTGAAACCGGGCCTGGGGTTGGCGAACTGAAACAGCCGCCTGTGCCGCGGGCATTAAGCGTGCTGGAGATTGACGAGTTGGTCGCCCATTACGCACAGGCCGCACGCAATGCGTTGGACGCCGGGTTTGACGGGGTGGAAATCCACGCGGCGAATGGTTACCTGGTCAACCAGTTCATCTCGGCCCACGCCAACCAGCGTGACGATGAGTACGGCGGCTCGCTGCACAACCGCCTGCGGTTTTTACGCGAGATCGTCGAAGCCGTCACGGCCGTGGTCGGGCCAGAGCGTCTGGGTGTGCGTTTTTCACCGTTGTTCAGCGGCACCGACCAGGACCGTGTGTATATCGGCCTGGTAGAAGAAGACCCGCATCACACCTACATTGAGGCGATCAAGGTGCTGCAAGCCTCGGGCATTGCCTACGTGTCCATCGCCGAGGCTGATTGGGACAACGCGCCTGACTTGCCTGAAACCTTCCGCCACGCGGTACGCAGCACGTTCAGCGGGCGGATCATCTACGCCGGGCGTTACACCGCAGCGCGCGGCGCAGCCCTGGTGGACGCCGGGCTGGCAGACCTGATTGCGTTCGGACGCCCATTCATTGCCAACCCGGATCTGCCGCAGCGGCTGTTCAACGGCTGGCCGCTGAACCCGCTGCGCGCCGAAGGCATGTACGGCGGTTCGGAGCAGGGCTACACCGATTACCCGGTGTACGCCGAGTAATCACTCCACCCGCAACACAATCTTGCCAATGTGGTCGCCGCCTTCCATCCGTGCATGGGCCTGGGCGGCGTCGGTGTACGCGTACACTTTGTCGATGATCGGCAGGCATCGCCCGGCGGACAGCACCGGCCACACGTATTCACGCAGTTGTTCGGCAATCGCGGCTTTTTCGTCCTTGGTGCGTGCGCGCAGCAGCGAGCCGGTGATGACTGCGCGTTTGCCGAGGATGGTCAGCAGGTCGACGTCATTGGCCTTGCCGCCGCCGAGGAAACCCAGCATCACCAGATGCCCGTCCATGGCCAGCGCCTTGAGGTTGTTGTTGAGGTAGGAGGCACCCATGATGTCGAGGATGACATTCACGCCTTTGTCGCCGGTCTTCTGCGCGATGACCGCGGCGAAGTCCTCTTCGCGGTAATTGATCGGCTCGGCGCCCAGCTTGGCAATCGCCGCGCATTTGTCGGCACTGCCGGCGGTGGCAAATGCCTGAATCCCGTACTCGCGGCAGAGCATCAGCGCGGTGGTGCCGATGCCGCTGGTGCCACCGTGGATCAGCACGCTCTGGCCGGTGTGCGCGTCGCCGAGGCCGAACAGGTTGGCCCAGACGGTGAAAAAGGTCTCCGGCACGGCAGCGGCTTGAATCCAGTCCATGCCCTCCGGGATCGGCAGGGCCTGGCTTGCCGGTACGCTGCAAAACTGGGCATAGCCACCGCCGTTGGTCAGCGCACAGACTTTGTCGCCCAGGCTGTATTGCGTCACGCCGTCGCCGAGGGCGACCACTTCACCGGCGACTTCCAAGCCCGG
The DNA here is from genome assembly GCF_900215245.1 of Pseudomonas fluorescens. Taxonomy (GTDB): domain Bacteria; phylum Pseudomonadota; class Gammaproteobacteria; order Pseudomonadales; family Pseudomonadaceae; genus Aquipseudomonas; species Aquipseudomonas fluorescens. Next base: position 6,022,065 of record NZ_LT907842.1, on the reverse strand, counting down.
AATCGGGCTCATACCGGGTTTCATCGGGTACTTGCCCGCGCGTTGCAGGGCATCCGGGCGATTGACCCCGGCGGCATGCACGCGAATCAGGATTTCACCGGGGCCTGCCACGGGCACGTCGGCCCGGCGAGGTTGCAGGACGTCAGGGCCGCCGGGGGCGGTGATTTCGATCAGGGTCATTTCTTTGGGCAGGGTCATTGTGCAATTCCTTTAACCGGGAGCGTATGGAGTGGGACCACAGTGCGCGAGCGTTGATTCAACCGGAACGCTGTCATGTCAGCACATGCCTGCAAGTCTACCGGCGCCGGTGCCGACACAATCGCCCCGGCTCCGGCGCACAGGCGCCGGGGGATTCTACGGGGACAGGCGGTTATGAACGAATCAAAGTACCAGGCGCTGGGGCTGTTGTTTCTGCGCGTCAGCGGCGCGGTGTTTCTGATGTGGGTGCATGGGTTGCCGAAGCTGCTGCACTACAGCGACCAACTGGCGTTGATCGAAGACCCGTTTCACCTCGGCGCCCACGTCACGCTGTGCCTGGCGATTGTCGCCGAAGTGCTGTGCCCGCTGCTGATCATCGCCGGTGTGCGGGTGCGCCTGGCGTGCTTGCCGATCCTGGCCGTGCTGTGGGTGGCCTTGCTGGTGGTGCATCCGCAATGGACGGTGTTTGAGGGGCAGTTCGGCTGGCTGTTGTTGATTATCTTCACCAGCATTCTGATCGCGGGCCCGGGGCGGTTGGCGCTCAGCCAGCGGTATGCCTGAATAAAAAAAGGCCGGGCAAGCCCTAATGCCAGTCAGTTAAGCGCAGATCTCCTGTGGGAGCGGCGGTGCGACGATTCGACTTGCTCGCGAAAGCGGTGGGTCAGTCAACATCAATGTTTGCTGGGCCGACGTCTTCGCGGGCAAGTCGAATCGTCGCACCGCCGCTCCCACATTTGATCTTCGCTGCATTGAGCATTTCAGTTCGCTTAACTGACTGGCATTAGGGCAAGCCCGGCCAACAAGGAGCGGGGGGGGTCAGCCGTTTCAGCGCTTCAGGAACGCCAGCAAGTCTTCGTTCAACTGCTGGGTATGCGTGGCCGCAAAACCGTGCGGTGCATCCTTGTACACTTTGAGTTGCGCGCCCTTGATCATCTCGGCTGCCACTTTGCCGGTGGTCTCGAAGGGTACGACCTGGTCGCCGTCACCGTGGATCACCAGGGTGGGCACGTCGATCTTGGCCATGTCCGGACGGAAGTCGGTCTCGGAGAACACGGTGACGCAATCCACGGTCGACTTGAGCGACGCCAGCAAGGCGATTTGCAGGGTCTGGGTGAGTACGCCCTCGGAGACTTTTTGACCCTTATTGATGCCATAGAACGTCGGGTTGAAGTCGGCGATGAATTGCGCGCGATCGTTCAGCAGCCCGGCCTTGATGCCGTCGAACACGTCGGTCGGCACGCCTTGTGGGTAATCCGGTTTCTGGCCGAACATCGGCGTTACGGCGCCCAGCAAGACCAGGCCGGCCACGCGCGCCGTGCCATGGCGTGCAATGTAGCGTGCTACGTCACCGCCACCCATCGAGAAGCCCACCAGGGTCACGTCCTTGAGGTCCAGGTGTTCGATCAGTTGGGCAATATCGTCGGCGAAGGTGTCGTAGTCGTTACCGGTCCACGGCTGGTCCGAACGGCCGAAACCACGGCGGTCGAACGCAATGGTGCGAAAGCCACGGCTGCTCAGGTATTCCATCTGGTATTCCCACATGTCGGCGTCCAACGGCCAGCCGTGGCTGAACAGCACAGGTTTACCGCTGCCCCAGTCCTTGAAATAGATCTGGGTACCGTCTTTGGCAACGAATGTACTCATGGAAAACTCCTTGGGTGGTCGAGGGGAATGTCCGTTTTACTATTGCGTTAAACCGGACGAAGGGCTTGTACGGATGTGCTCGGTTGAACGGTTCAGCGTCTATATTGGTCCACTGATTCCTACCGTCAGTTCAACAGGTGAACCAAATGGCCAAGACTTACAGCTACGCCGCTCGGGATTCCAAGGATGCGCTCAAACCCTTTACCTTTGAGCGCCGTGCGCCAGGGGCGGATGACGTACAGATCGATATCCTCTACTGCGGCGTCTGCCACTCCGACCTGCACACCGCGCGCAATGAGTGGCACAACACCTTGTACCCGTCGGTGCCCGGCCATGAGATTGTCGGCCGCGTAACCGCGGTCGGCGCCAACGTGACGAAATTCAAGGTGGGCGACCTGGCCGGCGTCGGTTGTATGGTCGACAGCTGCCAGCACTGCGCCTCCTGCGCTGAAGGCGAGGAGCAATACTGCGAGAACGGGTTTACCGGTACTTACAACGGCCCGGTGTTTGGTGGGGAAAACACCTTCGGTGGCTACTCGGACACTATCGTGGTCAAGGAGAAGTTCGTGCTGCGCATCTCCCATGACGATACCAACCTGGCGGCCGTGGCGCCGCTGCTGTGCGCCGGCATTACCACCTACTCGCCGTTGCACCATTGGAAGGTCGGCCCCGGCAAGAAAGTCGGCGTGGTCGGCCTCGGCGGGCTGGGGCATATGGCGGTGAAGATCGCGCATGCCATGGGCGCCCATGTGACGCTGTTCACCACCTCGCCGAACAAACGTGAAGACGGCCTGCGCCTGGGCGCCGACCAAGTTGTGGTGTCGAAGAACCCGGACGAAATGGCCAAGGTCGTCAACAGCCTGGACTTCATCCTCAACACGGTTGCCGCGCCGCATAACCTTGATGCCTTCCTCAACCTGCTCAAGCGCGACGGCACCATGACCCTGGTCGGCGCGCCCGACAGCCCGCACCCGTCGCCTACGGTATTCAACCTGATCTTCAAGCGCCGCAGCCTGGCCGGTTCGTTGATCGGTGGTATCCAGGAAACCCAGGACATGCTGGATTTCTGCGCCAAGCACAAGATTGTCTCGGACATCGAGATGATCGATATCCAGGGCATCAATGAGGCGTACGAGCGGATGCTCAAGGGCGATGTGAAGTATCGCTTCGTGATTGATATGGAGAGTTTGAAGAAGGAAAGCCACGCGGCTTGAACGCAATCTCTACACCACTGAAGATCTAATGTGGGAGCGGGCTTGCTCGCGAAAGCAGTGTGCCAGTCGATGAATATTCTGACTGACACCGCGGTTTCGCGAGCAAGCCCGCTCCCACATTTTGTTTCGTGCCGGTCTTCAGGCCGACAAGTGCTCATACAAAATCGTCGCACCCACCAGCATCAGCACCACGCCACCGACCATCTCGGCGCGCTTGCCTACCACCGTCCCCAGCACCCGGCCGAGCATCATGCCAATGGTCACCATGGTCATGGTCGCAAGGCCTATCGCCGCTGACGCGAGCAGAATATTCACGTCGACAAATGCCAGGCCCACACCCACAGCCATCGCGTCGATGCTGGTCGCAAATGCCGTCACGGCGAGGATCATGAACGAATGCTGAGTCGGTTTTTCCACCGCGTCGTCATCGTCCTTGAGCCCGTTGTAGATCATGTGCAGGCCCAGCGCGACCAGCAGGGTAAAGGCGATCCAGTGGTCCCAGCTTTCGACCCACCGCGTGGCGGCATGGCCGATGGCCCAGCCGATCATCGGCGTGATGGCTTCGATTACACCAAAGATCAGGCCGGCGCGCAGGGCTTCGCTCAGGCGTGGCTTATGCAGGCTGGAGCCTTTGCCGATGGCCGCCGCAAAGGCGTCCGTGGACATGGCAAGGGCGAGAAGAATCAGGGAAATGGGGTTCACGGTAGGGCTTCCAGTCGGGCTGTATGAGTCAACGACACAACCACACGCCCGACATTAGGCATGGATGTGTCGCTGGTCTCACCAACCTCAACGGTGTTCGTACCACGGCAGGTTGCCGAATATGTTGATACGAACGCTTCTGCACGGGTCAGAAGCCGGTTACTCCCCAACGAAGGGCAGCATGCTAGACGATCAACCATGAAAAAATTGTCAACGCCCTTCAAAGGCCGGTGGGCGACGTTCGGCAAAGGCTGCCAGCCCCTCACTCAAGTCTGCGCTCGCGCAGGCCTGGCGACGCAGTTCGGCGATCTGCTCCATGGCCTGCACGGGCATGGGTTGCAGGTCTTCGAGAATGCGCAATTGCTCCTTTACCGCCTCAATTGCCAACGGCGCCTTGGCGGCGATGCCTTGGGCGATTTCCACGGCGGTGGCTTCCAGCGCCTCGCTAGGGACCAGACGGTTGATCACGCCAAAGCGTTCGGCGCGTTCGGCGTCGAGTGCCTGCGCGCAGAAAAACAGCTCCTTAAGCACATGAATCGGCAAGTTGTTGAAGAACCGCAGCAGGCCGCTGGTGGTATAGGGCAAGCCGATGTTGGCCGGGGTCATGGCGAAGCTCGCGCTGTGGTCGGCCACTACCATGTCGCAACTCATGGCCAGGTCCACGGCGCCGCCCCAGGCCGAGCCTGAAATCAGCGCAATCACCACGCCGGGGTAGGCGCGGATTCGCCGCAGCAGTTGCTCCAGGGGTTTGCCATAGGCAACGGGGTCGCGGTCGCGGGCCACTTCGCCAAGATCATGGCCGGCGCTCCACACCGTCTGGCCGACGTCGGCACCCAGAATCACCACGCTGACGCGCTGGGCGGCGAGGGCGACCAGGTGTTCATCCAGGCGGGCGAGCACGTGCGCACTGAGGGCGTTGCGCTGAGTGGGGTTGCCGAAGGTCAGGCGTGCGATGCGCGTGTCGATAAGGTTGAGCGTCACAGTGGCAGTCATGATGCGGTTCCTGCTGAACATTCGGATGGGCTGGCCTGCACGCGCACGTTGGCCTTGAGCAGCCTTTGTACGGACGCCGGCTCCAAGCCCGCTTCGCGCACTACCTCGACACAGGGTGCGCCGGGCAACGGCGGTGGCCGCGTCACGCCACCATAATAATTTTCGACACCAACTCCACCACCGTCTTGGCCTGCAACTTCTTCATCAACCGCGCCCGATGGACTTCCACCGTGCGGTGGGAGATCGCCAGGCGCAGGGCGATTTCCTTGGATTTGAGGCCGTTGACGATGTGCATGGCAATTTCCCGCTCCCGGGGTGTGAGGTCCCCGGTGCCCTGGTGGCTGCGATCGAGGCGTTCGAAGTGCCAGATCATCAGCTTGAACGGGTCTTTGGGCGTGAGCGTGTAGCCGTGGGACTTGGCCCAGAACACTTCGCCGCTTTTGTGCTGCATGAAACGTTCGTCGGAGTAGCGGCCGTTTTCACTGTCCAGCAACCAGTCGTGGCTGCGCTTGCCGATGGCGTGGTAGTCAGCCTGGGACGGGTAGATCAGCAGCGTCAGCTGGTTGACCAATGCGTCACGCGAGTAGCCGAACAACTGCAGGAAAGCGTCGTTGCAGTCGACGATCACACGGTTGCTGGTGACCAGTTGCGGTGCGGGGGACAGCTGGAACGCCAGGCGCCCGATGTCGTGGAGTTGTTGTGCAAACACAGTCATTGGGCATCCTGCCTCGTTGTTTTTCTCACCTCGGGCTACTTAGCCATGTAAGTAGTTACACGAATTGGCGCCGGCCCGCTGGTGGGTCATTGTAAGGAATGTCCGTATCAAGAACAGAAGAAATTGATTATGCCTGCTGATTGCGTCTCCATTGTTGCCGCTGGTCATTCGCGTTTTGGTCGCCTGGAAGGCACCACCCTTGAGGACCTGATCGTGCAGGTCACCCGCGAAGCCCTGGCGGATGCGGCCATTGATGCTTCAGCAATCGATGCACTGTTTCTGGGCCACTTCAACTCGGGGCTGGTGCCTGACGGGTTCGCCTCTTCCCTGTTATTGCAGGCCGACCCCGGCCTGCGCTTCAAACCGGCCACCCGCTGTGAGAATGCCTGCGCGTCCGGCTCGGCGGCGATCCAGGCCGGGGTCAATGCGATCCTGTCCGGCAGCGCGGAACTGGTGTTGGTGGTGGGCGCCGAAAAGATGACCCACACTTCCACCGCCGAGGTCACCCAGGCCTTGGCCGGCGCCGGCTATCAGAACGACCCGGGCGAAGCCGGCTTGAGTTTCCCGCAACTGTTCGGCCGGGCTGCCCGCCAATATGCCGAACGCTACCACTGCCCACTGGGCTCGATGGCGGCCATCGCTACCAAGAACCACTCCAATGCCATGGCCAACCCGTTGGCGCAGATGCACCGGGTGATGGATTTCGAACACTGTAACAACGTGTCCAAGAGCAACCCGTTTGTGGCCGAGTCATTGCGCCTGACCGACTGCTCACTGATCAGCGACGGCGCCGCCGCGATCATCCTGGCCTCGCCCAAACGCGCGCGGGCGTTTCGCCGTGATGTGCAGATCTGCGCGATGACCCAGGTCAACGATTGCCTGCCCATCGCCCAGCGCGACATCCTGGCCTTTGAGGGCCCGCAAAGGGCGATCCACACGGCATTGCGCGGTGCAAATATCACCCTGGCCGACTTGAGTTTCGCCGAGGTGCATGACTGCTTCACCATCGCCGAACTGCTGATCTACGAAGCCATGGGCCTGGCGCCCAAAGGTGAGGGCCATCGTGTGCTCGACAGCGGCGTGGTGCGCGCCGGTGGGCGGCTGCCGGTGAACCTTTCCGGTGGGCTCAAGGCCAAGGGGCATCCGGTGGGCGCCACGGGGGTATCGATGCATGCCCTGGCGTTTCGGCAATTGACCGGCGAGCCAATTGGCCTGGCGGTGCCAGACCCGGAGTTCGGCCTGGTGTTCAACATGGGCGGCATGGCGGTGGCCAACTACGCCTCGGTCCTGCACGCACGCCGGTGCTGAGCCATGAACATTGCCAACTGGCTGCACGACACCCAGCGCCGTGAGCCGCAGCGCCCGGCGCTGTTCGAAGGCACCCGGCAAATCGCCGATTACGCCACCTTTGCGGCCCATGTTCGTCAACGCGCCGCGTACCTGGTGGACCAGCACGGCGTGACGACGGGTGATGCCGTCGCGGTGCTGATGAAAAACAGCTGTGACTACCTGGAGTTGCTCTACGCCATCTGGTGGGTGGGCGCAGTGGTCGTGCCGATCAACGCCAAGCTGCATCCGAGCGAAGCGGCCTGGATCGCGGATGACGCCCAGGCGCGGCTGATCTTTACCGACGGCGGCCGGGTCTTTTCCTCATCGCGCGACTTGCCTCAGCGCTGTAAGGAATTGGACGGCCACACGCTGCCGCCGACCCGCGGCTGGCCGACGCTGGAGCAGCCGGCGGCACGTCAGGATCAGGACCTTGCCTGGCTGTTCTACACCTCCGGCACCACCGGGCGTTCCAAGGGGGTGATGCTGACGCACGGCAATCTGGTCGCTATGTCGCTGTGTTACGCCACGGATGTCGACCCGGTGAGCGGCGCTGACGCGGTGGTGTATGCCGCGCCAATGTCCCATGGCGCGGGGCTCTACAATTTTATTCATGTGCGCTGTGGCGCGCGGCATGTGGTGCCTGCGTCCCACGGTTTTGATGCCGCCGAGCTGTTCGGCCTGGCCGTCGAGCTGGGCGATGTATCGCTGTTTGCCGCGCCGACCATGGTCAAGCGCATGGTCGAACAGGCGCAGCGCCAGGGTTATCGCGGCGAAGGCATCAAGACCCTCGTCTACGGCGGCGGCCCGATGTACCTGGCTGACCTGTGCGCGGCCGTCGATACGTTTGGCCCGCGCCTGGTGCAAATCTACGGCCAGGGCGAAAGCCCGATGACCATCAGCGTGTTGCCCCGTGCGCTGATCGCCGACCGTCAACGCGAGGATTGGTCAAGCCTGGCCGCCTCGGTCGGGCAAGCGCACGCCTGTGTCGAAATTCGCATTCTCGACGCGCAGCACCAACCGCTGCCGACGGGGCAGCGCGGTGAGATTGCCGTGCGCGGTGCCACGGTGATGCAAGGCTACTGGCGCAACCCTGAAGCCACGCGCCAGACCCTGATCGATGGCTGGCTGATGACCGGCGATATCGGCTTTCTCGACCCGGCCGGCTACCTGACCCTGACAGACCGCTCCAAGGACGTGATCATCAGCGGCGGCAGCAACGTGTACCCGCGCGAAGTCGAGGAAGTGCTGGCGCAGCATCCCGAGGTATTCGAGGTGTGTGTGGTCGGTGAGCCGGATGCGCAATGGGGAGAGTCGGTGGTGGCTTTTGTGGTCCCGCGCAACGGGCAGGCACTGGACGAAGCCGGGCTCACGGCGTGGTTTGTCGAACGCATGGCCTCGTTCAAGAAGCCGAAGAAATACGTGTTCCGCGACGAGTTGCCGAAAAACAGCTACGGCAAGATCCTCAAGACCGACTTGCGGCAGTGGTTGAAAGCAGCGAGTATCGCCGCGCTTCCCTAGACCCGCTATTCATGGACAGATCATCAGACAAGGAGTCCCTTCGATGGGCAATCAAGCGCAAGACACGGTCCGCAAGCGGCGCCGTGCATTTCTCGGTGCCACCTCCGGCCACTTGATCGAGTGGTACGACTACGGCGTCTACGGCTTTCTCGCCGTGTACATCGGCCAGGCGTTTTTCGTCTCCGATGATCCCACCACCAGCCTGCTTGCCAGCTTTGCCGCATTCGCCCTGAGCTTTTTTATCCGGCCGTTGGGTGGGCTGTTCTTCGGCCCGCTGGCGGACAAGATCGGCCGCCGCAAAACCCTGATCATGGCGCTGGTGATGATGACCGGCTCGACGGTGATGCTCGGCGTGTTGCCGACCTACGCGACGCTGGGCATTGCGGCGCCGATCCTGCTGATCCTGGTGCGCTGCGTGCAGGGCTTTTCGGCGGGCGGTGAAATCGGCACCGTCACCAGTTTTATCTCCGAATACGCCGGGCCGGGTCGACGCGGGTTTGCGACCTGCTGGTTGATGGTCACCGCCGTGCTCGGCCTGCTGCTGGGCGGCGCCGTGGCCAATGGCATGACCTGGATCCTCGGCGCCGACGTGATGCAAGAATGGGCCTGGCGCGTGCCGTTCCTGATCGCCGCACCGTTGGGCTTTATCTCCATGTACATCCGCCTCAAGCTGGAAGACAGCCCCGAGTTTCTCGCCCTGCAACGTGCCGGCCAGACCTCCCGCGCACCGCTGCGTGAGGTCTGGCAATGGAAGCGGGCGATTGCCCTGGTGTTCTTTATCATCACCTTGCACAGCTCGATCTTTTACCTGGTGCTGACCTTCGCGTCGACCTACATGGCCAAGATCCTCAAGTTCGACAGCGGTACCACGTTGCTCTACGTCTTCGTCGCGAGTTTTTCGGCGGCCTTCGTGATGCCGTTCGGCGGCGCGTTTACCGATAAATACGGGCGCAAGCCGTTCCTGATGGTGATTGGCACGTTGGCCACGTTGGCGATGTTCTGGCTGTTCAAGTCGGCGCCGACCGCAACGGCCGCGTCGTTCTTCGCACCGTTGATGGCGGTGGCGATTCTGTTCGGGCTGTATGCCTCGTCGACCTATGCGCTGATGAGCGAACTGCTGCCGACCCGCATCCGCTCCACCGGCATTGCGGTGGCGTACAACGTGCCGGTCGCCGTGTTTGGCGGCAGTGCGCCGCTGATCTCCACCTGGCTGATCAAGGTGACGGGCGATATCACCTCGCCGTGGTATTTCTACGTGGCCACCGGTGTGGTGTCGCTGATTGCCCTGGTGGCGCTGCGCAAAGCGGATTTTGTCGCCAGCGGCAGCCCGGTCGTGCCGCCGGTGGGCGCCACACAGTTACAGGCCCGAGCTGCTGCCGCCACGGTGAGTGCAGAAGCCCCGGTGGCGTAAACGTCAGCGCGGCAACACGCCGCGAAACGTTGCGCTCAACGTGCGCACTGTTTCGCGGGACCGCAGGTCACTGATGCGGCTGTACAGCACCACTTCACTGACGGGCAATGCGGGCAAACCGTATTGCTCGCTCACGTCCACCGCCCCGGCCGGGGCCACACGGTGGGCGAGGGCGGCAACACCCAACCCGGCGCTCACCGCCGCACCCACCGCCATCACACCACCGCCGACAAACACTTCAGTCCAGTCGATATGGGCCTCATCCAACGCCCTGACCGCCAGATGCCGAACCCCACACGGCGGCGCCATGGTTGCCAGGCGCAAGGGCCGGCCGGGGGTGTGTTGCCAGGTCGGCGCGGCGAACCAGCCAAAGCGCTCCACGGCCAACACTTCGCCGTCCTGGCGGTCGCCTTCGTTGCGCACGATCACCGCGTCCAACTCGCTGCGGTCGAACGCGGCCACCAGGTCGCGGGAGGAGGCGATGCGGATTTCGAGGACCAGCAACGGGTCGTACGCGGCGAGGCGGCCGAGCCAGGTGGGCAAGTCGGGCCCGGCCACGTGGTCGCTGATGCCGATTACCAGGCGCCGCGAGGGCTGGGCGCCCATGTCGCCCAACGCGCGTTCATGGGCGTTGAGCAGGGCGCGGGCGGCCACGATGAACTGCTCGCCCTGGGGCGACAGCCTTACATGGCGGGGCGTGCGCTCCAGCAGTCGATAACCGAGGCGTTCTTCCAGGCGCTTGAGCTTGAGGCTGATGGCCGCCTGGGACGTGTCGAGGGCCTCGGCGGCACGGGTGAAACTGGCGAAGTCGGCGACCCGGACGAAGGCCTGCACGGTGTCGATGTCCAGGGGTTTGAGCGCATCAGTCATATCAAATCCTTATCGCACATATATCTGCTGATATCTTGTTGAAATCATTGCCGCTGCGCAAGCTCAACGCTCATCTTGCACAGGAGCTTCGCCATGTTTGCCAAACAGTATTCCCACCGCCTGCCTGCCGATTACGACATGGCTGTTATCCGCCGCCGCGCTGAGCAATTGGGGCCGTTGTGGGATCGCGCCGAAGGGCTGCTGTTCAAGGCATTTATTGCCCAGGAGCGCGGGCTAGCGACGGGCAATGTCTATGCGTCCGTGTACCTGTGGGCAGACCCCTTGAAGGCCGCCGATTTCTTGTTGGGCGAGGGTTTCCAGAAGGTGCTCGACAGCTTTGGCCGCCCGCACATCGAAAGTTGGTTGCCGCTGGACGTGCAGCAAGGGCCCGCCCGGCACGCGTTGAGTTTGTACCGCGAGCAATGGTCGTTGGCGCCAGGGGCGGATCGAGCCGGGATATTGGCCGAGGAAAAACAACGTAACCAGCAGTTGGCTGACAGCCCGGAGACATTCGCGGTCTTCCTGGCGCTGGATGTGCAGGCGTGGCGCCTGGTGCGGATCACACTGTCGGCCAAGCCGCTGCAGATGGACCACCCGGGCACGGGTTACCAGGTGCTCTATCTGGCGCAAGGCGTTGCGCGATAGCGTCAACTGCGCCAGTCTTGCAGGCTTCTAACTCGTTACCGGAGCGATCTGCGGTGCCAGCCACGCGTTTGACACTGATCTGCCATGCCGCTACGGCGTCGCAAAAGCTGGGGCGGTTTGCCGATGACGAGTCTGTGAGCATGGATTGGCAAAACGCAGCGTTGTCCCTGGCCGGGCGCTACCAGAAAAACCTGCGCCTGGTGTGCGGGCCTGAGGCCAGGACCCGCCAGACGGCCGAGCTGTTCGGCGCTGACGCACACGTCGAAGATGCCTTGCGCGATGCTGATTTGGGCGCCTGGAAAGGCCAGGCGATCAACCAGTTGGACAGCGCTGCGTTGATGGCCTGGGCCACCGACAGCACCAGCACGCCCCACGGCGGCGAGTCGGTGGAGCAGGTTTGCGCGCGGGTCGGGCAGTGGCTGCAATCCCTCGAAACCCAACCCGGTCATGTGTTGGCCATCACCCACCCGTTGGTGATTCGCGCCGCCTTGCTCTATGTCATGCAGTTCCCGGTGTCGATGTTCTACCGGATCGACATTGAGCCACTGTCCGCCACCGAGCTGCGCTTCAATACTGTCTGGCGCCTGCGCCTGGAAACTCACGCCTGACCCGGCGAACATGGCAAAATCCACGCCCCGCAATGAGAGCAACCCATGAAACGCATCCTGATCATCGGCATTGGCGCCGGCAACCCTGACTACATCACGATGCAGGCCGTGAAGGCGCTGAACCGCACCGACGTGTTTTTCCTGATGGACAAGGGCCAGAGCAAAGACAAGCTGATCGACCTGCGCCGCGAGATCTGCGCGACCTACATCACCGAGCCCGGCTACCGCTTCGTCGAGGCCGATTGCCCCGAGCGGGTGCGCGGCGACATCGACTACACCACCGCCGTGCAGGACCTCAACCGCGACAAGCAGCACACCTTCGAGCGCATGATCAACGAGCACATGGCGGATGGCGAAGTCGGCGCCTTCCTGGCCTGGGGCGACCCTGCGTTGTACGACAGCACCATCCGTATCCTGCAGGCGATTCTCGCCAGTGGCCGCTGTGCGTTCGAGTTCGAAGTGATACCCGGCATCACCAGCGTGCAGGCCCTGGCGGCCCAGCACAAGGTGCCACTGAACCGCATTGGCCGCTCCATCGAGATCACCACCGGGCGCCGGTTGGCGGCGGGGCAGGCGAGTGATGCGGACACCTTGGTGGTGATGCTCGATGCCGAAGATTCCTACCGTACCGTGGCTGATCAAGACCTGGATATCTACTGGGGCGCCTACCTGGGCACACCGGATGAAATCCTGATCAGCGGCAAAGTCAGTGACGTGGCGGAAGAAATCGAACGGGTGCGCAAGGCCGCACGCCTGGAAAATGGTTGGATCATGGACACTTATCTGTTGCGCAAACCCTGAGGAAACTTCCCCATGTTCAAGCTGTTTGCCCTGGCGCTGACCCTGATGGCCGGTGTCGCCCATGCCGACGCCACGCTGCACACCGACTTGCCGTTGGCTTACCTGGAACAGACGCAGAGCGATTCACGCAACCAACCGTTGGTGATTTTCCTGCACGGGTTCGGCAGCAACGAGCAAGACCTGTTCGGCATCAAGGACGCGCTGCCCTCCACCTGGACGTACCTGTCGGCGCGTGCGCCGATGCCGGTGGACCCGAACGGCTATCGCTGGTTTACCAAGACCTCGGGTGACGCCGAGTACAACGGCGAGACCGCCGACTTGCAACGCAGCGCGACGCTGATCGAAGACTTTGTCGGCAAGGCCACGGCCAAATACCACACGCAAAGCGATCGGGTGTTCCTGGTGGGGTTCAGCCAGGGCGCGATCATGTCTTACGAAGTCGGCTTGCGTCAGCCCGCGTTGGTGCGCGGGATCGCGGCCTTGAGCGGCAGTGTCTTGCCGGTGCTCAAGGCTGAGCTCAAGCCCAACGAATCGCTGGGCAAGTTGGCGATCTTCATTGGCCATGGCACGCTGGACCAGGCGCTGCCGTATGGGTCGGCGACGCGCGCGAACGAGGTGTTGGTGGGCCTGGGGTTGAAGCCGGAGTTCCACGGGTATCCGGGAATGCCGCATACCGTGAGTGCGGCAGAAGTGCAGGACCTGAAGGCGTGGCTAGAGAAAACCTTGAAGTAAGCGCGATCAAAAATGTGCGAGCGGGCTTGCTCGCGAATGCGCTGTGTCAGTCAACTCATCGTTAACGGATCCACTGTATTCGCGAGCAAGCCCGCTCCCAGATTTGATTTGTGTTGTCAGGGATGAGGCTTACTTGCCGCCGGTAATCTGCTTCACCAGTTCGGCATGCCCCTTCACATCATCCGCCCGCGAAATAGCCTGGATCACCAGCAAGTGCTTGCCGGAACCGCCCAGGAACGTGGAGTTCAAGGTCTTGCCGCCGCCCTGGGTGGCGGTGCTGTCCACCTGGCGCAGGCCCAGGCCTTTGAAGGTCAGTTTTTTCTCGTTTTGCTTCTTGAAGTCGGGCAGGGCAGCGCTCTGGTCCTCGACGAAGCCAGCCACGGCGCCGTCGAGGAACTGCGGGTCATTGTCTTTGATGGTTGCCCCGTCGTTACGTACGGTTTCGGCGACGATCACCACGCTTTTAGTCGCCGAGTTGGCGTACAGCGTGCCTTGGGTGTCGGCGGTGCCGTCCTCGGCCTTGCCGGTTGGCAGCGTGTCGGCGGTGTAGGCCTTGGGCAGGTTAAAGGTGAACTTGCCGCCCAGCGTCGAGATGGTCTGTGTGGCGGCGGGCTTGTTGGCGGCGAACACGCTACCGGCGCAAAGCGCAAGGGCCAGCAGGACGGCGGTCTTGGTGAAAGTGGCCATGAAGCGCTCCAGAGATGAACGAAATTGCGGCGTATTCTGTCAGAAAATTCGCAAGATCGTTCATCCGTAGCCTCACACCTTGTCGGACTCTTCTTCGAGGCGGTCCATCTCAAACAGCCGCGCCAGTTCCGTACGGGCTTCCTGGGCGGACTGCATCACTTTGGCTGCGTCGTCATACACCGCGTGTTGGGCGGCGAGTAACTGCAGGTCGTGATTTTTGAAGCGGGTGATACGCGCATCGGCCTGGGCCTGGCTCAAGCCGAGGCCGACCAGGGTACGGCGGCTCATTTCCAGGCTGGAGTAGAACGTTTCGCGTACGGGTGAGGCGTCCAGGTCCACCAGGCGGTGCACGTGCTGGCGGTTACGTGCGCGGGCGATGATGTTCATGTGCGGGTAGAGCGTGCGCACCAATTCGGCGGTCTTGATATTGATCTCCGGGTCGTCCATGGCGATCACCACGAACTCTGCCTGATCGACCTTGGCGGCGTGCAGGATTTCCGGGCGCTGCGGGTCACCATAAAACACCGGCATGCCGCCGAAACTGCGGGTCAGTTCGATGGTTTCGACCGAAGTGTCGAGGGCGATGAACGAGATGTTCTGCGCGCGCAGAATCCGCGCCACGATCTGGCCCATACGGCCCATGCCGGCAATCACTACGCGCGGCGCATCGCTTTCGATGGCGCGGTATTCATCGGGCACTTCCACGGGTTTGGCCTTGGACTTGAACAGCTTCGGGCAAATCAATAACAGCAGCGGGGTCACGGCCATGGACAGGGTAATGGTCAGCACCAGCACATCGTAAAGATGCGGCTCGAACAAGCCCTGGTCGCGGCCGATCTTGAACACCACGAAGGCGAATTCACCGCCTGCCGCCAGCACCACGCCCAGGCGCAGCGCGCTTTCGCGATTCAGGTCGCCTACCAGGCGGCCGACCGCGTACAGCAGCGGCAATTTCAAACCGATCAACAGCAGGGTCAGGCCGATGACCACCAGCGGCGAGCTGAGCAGCAGACTGAGGTTGGCGCCCATGCCCACACTGATAAAAAACAGCCCGAGCAGCAGGCCCTTGAACGGCTCGATCTGGGATTCGAGTTCGTGACGGTACTCCGAATCCGCCAGCAGCAGCCCGGCGAGGAATGCACCGAGGGCCATGGATACGCCCACCAGCTCCATCAGCCAGGCGGTGCCGATCACCACCAGCAACGCGGTGGCGGTGGACACTTCGCGCAGGCCGGTCTTGGCGACGATGCGAAACACCGGGCGCAACAGGTAGCGCCCGCCGATGATCACCACGGCGATGCTGCCGAGGATCTGCAAGACGTGTTGCAGGCCTTGGGCTTCGGTGGTCGGGTGGTCGCTGCCGGCCAGCAGCGGCACCATCGCAATCAGCGGGATCGCGGCGATGTCCTGGAACAGCAGAATCGCAAAGGCCAGACGCCCATGCGGCTGGTTCAGTTCCTTGCGCTCGGCCAGGCTTTGCAGGCCAAAGGCAGTGGAGGACAACGCCAGGCCCAGGCCCAGCACAATCGCGCTGTTCCAGGTTTGGCCAAACAGCCACAGCGCCACCGCGCCCATCACCAAACCTGTCAGCAACACCTGGGCCAAGCCGACACCGAATACTGCCTTGCGCATCACCCATAAGCGCTTTGGCGACAGCTCCAGGCCGATAATAAACAGCAGCAACACCACGCCCAACTCAGAGAACTGCGCCACGCTTTGCGGGTTGCCCACCAGGCCCAAGACCGACGGGCCGATGATCACGCCGGCAAACAGATAGCCCAGCACCGCGCCCAGTTGCAGGCGCTTGGCCAGGGGCACCGTCAGCACGGCGGCGAGCAGGAACACCACGGCTGCTTGTAACAGGTTGCCTTCATGGGGCATTGCGAACTCCAGAATCTTTAAAACGAATCAACAGGGGGCTATTAGAGCGCTTTTTTACAATTATAAACTTGTATTTTTGATGCGAAAGGCAATGGCTGCTGGCTGTGATCCCATTCTTACACGGCGTTTACGAAAGTATTAATACCATTTAATTCAATGACTTCGCTGAGGTTCGACTACCGTTTCGAAAAACCAGATCAGTTGTCACCGTGGTCAGGTATTTCGCACTCAATGCGTGTGAGTCAATTGCGGCAGCGTTGGACAGCGGCACCGCTGTCGGTGGTGCTGCTGCGCAGAATGCGCTGCTTACCTCGGATGCAACCGTGGCGCGTAGGGGCGTGGCCTACAGCTGGCATGACATCGAAAGCAAAACGATAAGGACCATGCGATGACGAGCAGTTTCTCCCTCGGTTTCTGATCAAAGCCGAGCACCCTTAACCGCCCGAAAGGGCGGTTTTTTTTGCGGCGTCATGCACCACCGGTTTGCGGTAAAGCCCGACCGCCAGGCCGATGATAATGATGCTGATGAAAAGCCCATTGGCTGGGGAAATGCGCTCGCCGAGTATCAGCATTGAACTGGTGATCCCGAACACCGGGATCAATAACGACAGCGGCGCCACAGTTGACACGGGGTATGCCTTGAGCAGCGTATTCCAGCCCCAATAGGCGAAGTGCGTGGCCAGGTAAACCTGAAACAGCAGGGACCACACGGCGGTCAGGTCGAGGCGGGTCGGCAGGCCGTCGAACGCCGCGTTGCCGTGCATCCACCAGGCCATCAGCCACAGTGGGATTGGTGGAAACAGGCTGGCCCAGACCATGAACGAGAAAATTTCCTTCACGCCCGATGCCTTGATGATGACGTTGCCGACACTCCAGGCCAACGCACTGAACACGATCAACACAACCCCAACTACCGCATGCTCGCCTTCTTGGGCAGAGATGATGCCCGCCAGCCCGATCAATGCCATGACGGCGCCGAGCCATTGTGCGCGGCGGATTTTTTCCTTGAACAACAGGTAGCCCCAGCCCAGCGTAAAAAACACGCTGCACTGAATCAGCAACGAGGCGATTCCCGGGCTCACGCCAGCCTGAATGCCATAGTTGATCACGCCCCACATGCCCAACCCGAAAATAATGCCGTAGGCGGCCACATAGCGGAACTTGACGCCGGGGCGCTGGATGAACAACACCAGCGGCAAGGCGGCGAGGGCAAAGCGCATGCCTGTCAGCACGAACGGGTCGATGGCACGCAGGCCCAGCTTGGTAATGGGAAAGTTCAGCCCCCAGACCAGGGTGACGAGCAGGGCCAGTGCCAGATGTTTCTTTTGCATGGGAATTCCTTTGAGCACGCTGCTTTAAAGGCATCCAGGGTAGGGCGCGCAGGGTTGGCCCGCTTGCTATGTCAGGTCATCTTTTGACAATATCGGGCCATGATTCCGACCTTTGACGATAATGCCCCCGAAGCGCTGGTCACCCTGCGTGAGTACCCGTCCGGCACCGTGTTCGAGCGGCATACCCACCCGCGCGGGCAGTTCGCCTACGCCTCCACCGGCACGCTGAAAATGTTCACCGACCTAGGCAATTGGGTGGTACCGCCACAGCGGGCGATCTGGGTGCCGGGTGGCATTGCCCACGAAATGCACATGCGTGGCGACGTGGTCATGTTGAATACCTACCTCGATGCCCAGGCGGCCGAGCGGGCCGGGCTGCGCGAGCGTTGCCAGGTCGTCGAGGTGTCGCCACTGCTCCGGCATCTATTGGAAGCGGCGTTGGCTATTGGCCCATCGGCAGCGTCTGATACCCGGCGGCACTGCGTGTTGACGCTGCTGATCGATGAGATAGGCAGCATGCGTGCATTGCCCCTCAGTGCGCCGCTGCCCGCTGAGCCGCGCCTGGCCGGTGCTTGCCAGCGCTTTCTGGACGCGCCTACGCAAACCGTTTCCCTCGACGAGATGGCCACGTGGGCGAGCATGAGTCGACGGACCTTCACCCGCCATTTTCAGGACAGCACCGGCATGACATTTGTGGCCTGGCGCCAGCAGGTCTGTTTGCTGGAGGCCACCGCACGGCTCAGTCATGGTGCATCGATCACGCAAGTGGCGTTCGAATTGGGGTTCAGCAGTTCCAGCGCCTTTACCTCGGTGTTTCGGCGCAACCTGGGGGATTCCCCGGCGCGCTACCTGGCCAAATCCAGGGCCGGGTCATTGTTCTGAGCCCACGTCGGTCAGGATTCACCGTGTTTGTAATCATGCTTTGTTACTATCGCTGTCCCTCGTCACCAGGAGTCACCGGCCCATGCAACACCAGTGGGATGAAATGCACCGCACCCGCAAGCCCACGTTCTTACTGTGCGGCGAGCCTCAGGGGGATGTGCTCAATCTCTATGTTCACGGTTACTCGGCCTTTTTCAACCGCCAGCAACTGGGCAATTTCAAGGCACAACTGGCAGGTATCGAAGGCTCGACCAACCTGATGCTGTTCTGGCCGGCGGGGCATTTTCTGGAAAACCTGTTCGCGCCCGTCAAGGATGTGATCACCTCGATGCTCGGCGGTGGCGGCCTGGGCGCGGCGACGGTGGGCGTGGGCAAGGCGATTGCGTACTTTCTTGATCATTACAAAAGCGTCGAGGCGCGTGTCGATGAAGTGGCCAAGACGTTATTGCCGGAGTTGGCCAGTTACCTGCACGCCGAATCGCTGCCCGTCAGGCGCATCAACCTGATCGGCCATTCCCTCGGCGCACGTATCCTGGTTAAAAGTTTGCTGGCCAGCCCCGAGATCGCCCGCGAACTGCCGTTGAATAACTTGCTGCTGATGGGCGGCGCGATCTGTACGTCCAGCCCGTGGGATGACGTGTCGGCGCCGCTCAAGGGGCGCGTGATCAATTGCCACTCCAGCAAGGACTGGGCACTGGCCATCAAGCCGGATACCGAGCGCTGCATTGGCCGTTATGCGATTGATGTCACGCCGGCGCTCAAGGCCAAGGTCACCAATGTGCACCTGGCCACCTTTGACCATGCCGCCTATTGGCCGCAATTGAAGACGGTGGTGCAGTACACCGACCTGTTGCAGGAGCGGCGCGGCCTGATTCGCTCTGATCTGCGCAGCAGTGAAGTGCGTTTTGCCGAGGAAGACGCGCACCTGTTCCCTGCACTGATGCAGGCGCGTCCGGAAGAGCTGAAGTTTCTCGCCGAATTGATGGCGCAAAAGCGCAGTGCCTCGATTGATGCCAGCGTGCGCGAGCCGCTGAAGCTGGCCATCGAGTTGCAGCGTATGGGCGGTGACAGCTTCATGAACCTCGCCCGTGGCCATGGCGTGAGTTATCGGCAGATCGCCGAAGATGTCGCGCAAAAGCTCGCAATCAAGTTTGACGCGCCGCTTGAAACCGTGGCGCTGGCAGACATCGAGGCGCAGGTCGCGGAAAAACTGATCGAGCAGTACACGCACAAACTCAGCAGCGCCGACCGGCAGGCCTTCGACGCCGAGCTCAAGGCCGCCGCGCAAAAAGAGCAGGGGTTGTTCAATCGAATCGACATTGGCCGCTCGGCCACCACCGCGCTGAGCGGCACGGCGTTGGCGGGGTTGACCGGGTTTATCCTGCGCCGCGGCGCGGCCACGGCGATTCCGGTGGTGGGCCAGGCGCTGGCGGCGGCAATGTTGCTGGTGACGGGCGTGCGGGCGTTTTCCGGCCCGGCTTTTTCGATCACCACCTTGGCGGTACTGGTGATTGGTGTGATTCGCCAGCGCATGGAGCGCGAAGCGCTGAACCAGGAGATGGACCTGGTGGTGCAAGTCGTCGAAGCGTTTGATTTGCCCCGGGAAACGGTGATGCGCACGGTCGCGTCGGACTGATAAGCTGCGGTTCTGACTTGTGTGTTTGCCTGGGATACCGCGTGAAATTCAGCCTGCCGAAAATCGCTACCGCCCCGTTCTGTCCGCCGGAAGTGGCCGGCTCCGTTGTCGTTGACCCCACGGCGTCGTTTTTCAAACGGGCGCTGATGTTCGCCGGCCCCGGCCTGCTGATCTCCATCGGCTACATGGACCCGGGCAACTGGGCCACGGCCATCGAAGCCGGTTCACGTTACGGCTACAGCCTGTTATTTGTGGTGCTGCTGGCCAGCCTGGCCGGGATGGCGGTGCAATGCCTGTGCTCGCGCCTGGGCATCGCCACCGGCAAAGACCTGGCGCAACTGTGCCGCGAGCGCTACAGCCAGCGCGCCTCGCGCACGCAGTGGGTGCTGGCGGAAATCTCCATCATCGCCACCGACCTCGCCGAAGTGCTCGGTTGCGCCCTGGCATTTCACTTGCTGCTCGGCGTGTCACTGACCACCGGCATCGTGATCACCGCCTTTGACACGCTCTTGATCCTGGCCCTGCAGAACCGAGGCTTCCGCCGCCTTGAAGCGATCATGCTGGCGCTGGTGGCGACCATTGGCGTGTGCTTCTTTATCGAGTTGGTGCTGATCAAACCGTATTGGCCGGACGTACTCAGTGGCTTCACCCCGTCATTGTCGGCGATCAGCGATGCGGCGCCGTTGTACCTGGCCATCGGCATTCTCGGCGCCACGGTGATGCCGCATAACCTCTACCTGCACACCTCGATTGTGCAGACTCGCCTGATCGGCAAAGACCTCGCCAGCAAGCAGGACGCGGTCAAGCTGGCGCGTATCGACACCATCGGCTCCCTGGCCCTGGCGTTGCTGGTCAACGCTGCGATCCTGGTGTTGGCAGCGGCGGCGTTCTACAAGACCGGTCACACCGATGTGGTCGAAATCCAGGACGCCTACCACCTGCTTGATCCGCTGGTGGGTGGTGCGTTCGCCAGCATCCTGTTCGGCATCGCCTTGCTGGCTTCGGGGCAGAGTTCGACCTTTACCGGCACGATTGCCGGGCAAGTGATCATGGAGGGTTACCTCAACCTGCGCATTCCGTGCTGGCAGCGCCGTCTGATAACCCGCGGGCTTGCGCTGATACCGGCGTTTCTCGGGGTGTGGTTGATGGGCGACGATGCCATCGGCAAGCTGCTGATTCTCAGCCAGGTGGTGCTGAGCCTGCAGTTGCCGTTTGCGCTCTATCCACTGATCCGCATGACCGACGACAAACACCTGATGGGGCCATTCGTAAACCGACTGCCGACGCGGTTGCTGGCGTGGTTTCTGTTCGCGCTGATCAGTGGCGCGAATGCGTGGCTGATTGGGCAGTGGTTGTTTTGATCCCAACGTGCGTGCTGCGCGGCGACCCAAACCCGCACCGCCACTCCAGAGCAGAACAGGCCGGCGCAGCAGCAACCCGTAAACGCAGCGCGCTCACCGATCCCAGTAGGGCACCGTGCCGAAACACGCCACAAAATAATCAATCACCGTGCGCACCTTCAACGACAGCCGCCGACTGCCCGGCCACAACGCGGCAATCTGCTGCGGTTCCAGCGTGGTCGCCACTTCGTACTCCGTCAGCACCGCCTGCAAGGTGCCGGCGCGCAACCCTTCGCCAATCAACCAGGACGGAAACACCACCAGCCCAAGGCCTTGCTCTGCCGCGTGGGTGAGGGTATCGGCGTGGTTGCCGGTGATGGGGCCTTTGACGCTGTACGGCGTCCAGTCGCCCTGGTCGCGACGGAAGAACCAGCGTTGCTGGCCGGTGATGCCTTTGTAGGCCAGGCACTGGTGATGGACCAGTTCATCGGGATGGCGCGGTGTGCCATGGCGTGCCAGGTAAGCGGGGCTCGCGGCGATACGAAAGCGCTGGGGCGCGAAGATGCGCGCCTGCATGCCTGAGTCGTTCAGCACGCCGATGCGAAACAGCAGGTCGGTGCCATCTTGCAGCGGGTCGACGAAGGTGTCGGTTTGCTGGATATCCAGTTGCAACTTCGGGTAGCGCCGGCACAACTCGCCCAGCCAGGGTGAAAGGTGACGCTGGCCGAACACCATCGGCGCATTGATCCGCACCAGGCCGCTGGGTTCGCTTTCCTGTTCCTGCAGGGCCTGGCCGGCCGTTTCCAGTTGTTCCAGCATCACCCGGGCGTGATGCCCGAGCAGGCGCCCGGCCTCCGTGGGGCTGACCGCACGAGTATGGCGGTAGAGCAACTGTTGGCCGAGGGCCTGTTCCATCAGCTGGATCTGC